>JAITLV010000298.1 GCA_031277685.1 Sphingobacterium sp.
CGCCCGTAACAAAAATATATTTAGTCATAACAATTAAAGGATTTTCAATTTTATGTGGTCAAAATGACCAATAATAGTTGCTCTATGTACGGGATACAAAGATAGCAATTTTTATTCAATATTATAATTGAAGATCGACCGAATAAATAAATTAAAAATAGATGTTGCCTTGATTATCTATAGTTGCCTTTAAACTGGGCTGTGCTTTCGACTTAATCTCAATGCGGTAGAAGTTAGTAGCATTCGAAAAGACAAACTGGTAACGTTTACTTAGAGCAATGATTTCGGGATACAACTTGCTCAATTCAGCAAGAGATGTCGCGTAACGTTTATGGGTGCTCCTATAAAGCTGTTGCAAGTAAAAAATATTCCATGCAGTTTTTTCAAGTACTAAAAAATGGTCATCTAAGAATTGTTGGTCATCTTGATCTACAAATTTAATATGTCCCCATCGTTCGGGATAATGCATGTTAATTAAGCCAATAGGCGACCATACCCAATTTTCTTCAGGGAGAACTTTGCCTGTATTATCTTTTCTTTTGATATAATTTTTTCCGTTGATATCGTAGTGCCATTGAACACGTGAAAAATTTATCTTCCAGATTTCATTTGCTTTGATTTGATTTCCCTCACCGAAGTATTTTAGACTTCTGACAGGAATCTTCATTTCAACGGTCCAAAAATTATCTTTATCAGATGGATTATTGATTGTGCCCGCATGGTAGACTGCACTTTCGATATCTTTTGTATCCCAGTTTAAATTAGCTTTTCCACCAAACCGATAGGGCTTGGTCATCAGTAGATCCATGATCGTGTTCAATGCATTGACCTCGATTTCAATATATTCTGGAGATTGCAGATTGGGTTTTAGAAAAACTTCAAAGTCATTGTCGTGATAGATGATTGTGTCTTTTTGTTTAAGATAGCCATTGATATGAGGCTCTTCCAATTTGGCAAAGAGATAAAGATTTTCGTTATCCCAGAGCATTTTAACACGGGTTTCGAGTGTTGGATTTGCTTTGCTCGCACCTTCAATATCTTTAAATGCATTTGTCCAGGGGGCTTTTGACCAGGAGACCTCATTATCTTTACCATCAATTTCGATTGGAGTTTGAGCTTTTTGAACATAATAAGTCTCCGGTTTAGACTGTAATTGGTGAAAATCACCTAGGTTTCGCTGTGCAAAGCTGGTGATTGTCTGTAAAGTAAGAGCAAGTATAAAAAAAATAGTTTTCATCAACGTATTGTATGTCTATTAACCGCCAAGGAGTTTTTGCGAACACATTCCTCATGGAGTCTATAAAGTTCTTACTTTATACATGGAATATTGGCAGCGCTAAAAGTAAGTAAAATGTTTTAGCTAGACAAAAGACCAAGATTGTTTTTAAGAATTGCGTTCAATTGTCTTAATTTTATTACACGGGGCGCATTTTGTGGAGCTGGGAGGTGATACAGGGGGAAGAAAAATAAAAAAAGGCTTTGAGTTTCATCAAAGCCTTTTTTTATGCCGTGGTAGTCGTAATTAGATTCTTTTTGATTTAATACGAGCAGCTTTACCAGTAAGGCCACGTAAATAGAATAATTTAGCGCGACGAACTTTACCGTAGCTGTTTACTACAATTTTGTCAATGTTTGGTGAGTTTACAGGGAAAATACGTTCAACACCTACACCGTTAGAGATTTTACGAACGGTAAAAGTAGCATTAGCACCTTCGCTGTTTAATTGGATTACTACACCTTGGTACACCTGCACACGCTCTTTATTTCCTTCGCGAATTTTATAATGAACGCTGATGGTATCTCCGGCTTTGAAAGCGGGAATTTCATTTCTTACTACCGCTTGTTCTTCTACAAATTTTACTAAATCCATGATTTCGAGTAATTATTAACGATTTATATCCTGTAAAAATCGGAATGCAATATTACGACTTATTTTTTGAATATTAAAATACTTTTTGAAAAAACTATTGACTGTTATTCAAATCGGATGCAAAGATATGAAAATGAAATGGATAATCTAAAGTTATTTTGAATATTCCTGTATTATACCTTTTGAGTGCCCTTTTGAGCCTGATAATACAGTTTTAAAACCGATTTGATAAAAATATTGTGCAACTAATCAGTGATTTAGTGTGAAAATTATATTTAGGTCTTGACAAATTGAAAAAATGATTCGATATTTGTGCCACACAAAACAAAGGTGATACCTTTTCGGGGTGTAGCGTAGCCCGGTATCGCGCCACATTTGGGATGTGGAGGTCGTAGGTTCGAATCCTGCCACCCCGACTGAAAAGCTCTAACGAAAGTTAGGGCTTTTTTTTTTGGCAAGTTGAGAACCTACAATCTCTTGAAGGGCTGTAAGTTCAATCCGGAGAAGGCTCAGGGGTATGCTTGGGTACTGTGTGGCTGAGGCAATCCTGCCCCCCAGACTGAAAAGTGCTAACAAAAGTTGGGGCTTTTTTTGTTCCTAAATGGGGCAAGAGCCGTTCCTTTATAGAGAGGAGTGACTCTTGTCTGCTAATTATCTTCTTGGCTCCATTATTGTATCAATTTAGTTGCCAGTAGGAAGCGAAAGAATAGGGGGCGCAGAAACAAGGCGGATATGGGGTACATATTCTCTTCTAGCATCCAACTTTTTCCTGGCGATTTACCTAATGTGGATGGAATTCTTTAGTTTTGGCTATACCAGTTAGGTAAAGATTATACAATTGCCTCCTCGGCAAAGGAACGTTTGGGAAAATTAAGAAATACGGACGAACAATGATATTGAAAGAAAGAATCGGCTACAACTACCTGAAATACCTGCTTAGCGGGGTGCTTTCGACGATGCTGATCACAGGCTATGCACAGGAGCTGAATAAACAGCAAAAAGAAAAGCAACAGCCACAGCAGAAAGAAAAGGAGCAGCAGCCTGTGCAACGGAATGAAGGACAGGTCCAAACAATGGATTCCATCGATGTTGTACGTGACTACCGGCCCATGCTCGCCGATGCCGTCAAGGTACGCCGGAGCCCAAATATGAAGCTGATCAACCGCGACGCGATCGAAACAGAACTACGCCAGATCGCTACCAGTACCTATTTGGCTCAACAAAAATATAAACAGGCATATTACCATGAGTTGATGAAACGTCATCCGGACGCTTCGCAAAGCAATATTGATAATTACCGTATCGGCTATCTGGCCTATGGAGCTGGCGAATACAAAAGAGCGAGCGGTATGATGGAATCGATGAAACCTTCGGACGCTTTTTATCAGGGGGCGGTCATGACCTTGGGCCATATTGCCTTGGAAACCGGCGACAAACAAGCGGCACGAAATGCCTTTGTCAAAGCGATGAAACTGGACCTCGACCGGCAAGTGAAAGCGGATGCACTATTTAACTACGCCAAAGTCCTGTTGGCCATGGATTCCACCCAAGCCGCACAAAAAGTCCTCGAAAAATATATCGCGCAGGAAGAGAAACCTGTTGATCCGGGAGCAAAGAGACAGGAAAGTCCAGAATCACTATCGGCTGAAATCCTGCGAGGGACGACCAACTTCCATGCTGGGGTAAGCATGTTGGAATCGCTAAAGGAGCGCGGCCGGGAGGTCAATGCGATCTATCAAAAGGTAACCTACTACCGCGGACTGGAGTTTTATAATGAACGTGCTTTCGAAAATAGTATATCCATGTTTATGCGTTCGGAAAAATTTCCGATCAATGCAGAAATGGCGGCCTTGGCTACCTATTGGAAAGCGGAGGCAATGTATGAAGTGCGCAAATTTGGGGAGGCCGTGGAAAATTTCTCCCGGTTTCTGAGCTTGCCTGCAGCACAAAACAACGAGGTCTATAATTATGCAAATTATGGACTGGCCTATGCGGCCTACCGAAATAATCGTTTTGCGTTGGCAGCCGATTATTTTGAGCGCTTTCTGAAGGCCGGGGGGAATTCTGTGGATGAAAATATACGGTATGATGTCATCGCGCGTCTAGGTGATTCTTATTTGTGCCTGCGCGATTACGGCCGGGCCAACAGCTACTATGATAGGCTGATTAACGGCAAAGCCCCCAATCAGGACTATGCCTACTTCCAGCGGGGTGTTATCTTTGGCCTACAGGGCAACAATGAGACAAAACTCAGTACCCTGCGGTCTGTCCTGAAACAATTTCCATCTTCGAACTATGCCGATGACGCAGCCTTTGAGATACCCTACACCTATTTCACGATGGGCGATTATGAGAACGCACTCAATGGGCTGCAAGGGATGATCGAAAAGTACCCACGGAGCAGCTATGTTCCGCGAGCGTTGATGACCATCGGACTCGTGCAGTACAATAATGATGAACCCGAAGCAGCGAAAGCCACCTTCCAACAGGTGGTGGAGAAATATGCCCGAACTGCTGAGGCCGAACAAGCGATGCGTTTTATTGAAAACATCTACCTCGACCAGGGGGATGCCACAAGCTATATCCGTTATGCGATCGGCAGCAATGTTGGTAATTTGAGCCCTGCGGAGCAGGATGACCAGGCTTTTCAGGCAGCGTATTCCCTCTTTGCTAGAGGAGAGTACGGCGCAGCGGTGGAAGCAGTTAATGCTTATTTTGATAAATTCCCGAAACCCAAACAGGAGAAATTCGCCCGTTACATCCGTGGGGTGAGTTCGTACAAGACCGGACACCCGCAGGAAGCTCTACACGATTTGAATATCATCCTGAACGACTGGACAAGCAAATATACGGAGAATACCTTGCTGACGGTGGCTGCGCTATATCTGGACTTAAAGGAATACAATGAGGCCATTGTGCACCTCAAAAAATTGGAGCTAAATTCAGAATACAAAAAGAACTATGGTTATGCGATAACTAACCTGATGATCTGTTATTTTGAACTTGGCGATATGGAGCAGATGGCCAAATATGTGCAGTTTATAAAGAATTACGATGGTGCAACAGAGGAGGAAATGGCCAAGGCACACTTGTACAGTGGAAGGGCTCTACTACAGAACAAGAACTCGAGTGCTGGCTTAAAGGAACTCAATCTGGCCGCGCTGAAGAGCCAATCGGCGATTGGTGCAGAAGCACGGTACCGTGTAGCACAACTGCAGTATGACAGTAAGGAATACGACAAAGCGCAGGAAACAGCCTTTGATGTGATCAACACTAGAGCTGCACATACCTATTGGGTGGCCAGGAGTTTCTTATTGCTTGCAGATAACTATGCGCGCAAAGGCGATGCTTTCCAGGCGAAGAGTACCCTGAAAAGTTTGATTGACAATTATGAAGGAGATGATGATATCGTGCCCTCAGCAAAAGAGCGTTTGCAGAAAGTGAGCAAAAAATAATAGGTGTTTTTAGGATGCCAATCCTGTCACCCTAACTGAAAAGCCCAAACTTTCGTTTGGGCTTTTTTTGTCTATTTTTACTCCTCGAAAAAAAACAAAAGTGAATCAACTACTTCGATAAACTCTTTGGCAGAATGAAGTAGGCCATTTAAAGAAGGGTGCCATTACTTTATGTATATTTAGTGTGCAAAAACATTCTGTAAATCTACCCACCCATTCTATTCTATTTCCCGTACTGTCAACGACGGTTCAGACAAATACTTTTTTAGCTTCCTGATTGGCAGGTACGTAAATAAAATAGATAGTACACCCGCGAGAAAGGCATCTAAAATTGCCATCGCAGTAGCATTTAATTTGTAGTGCGTAGACAGATTATACTGAGCCAATAGGAGACATGTCAGCACAAACATACCCGTTACGAAGCCATGGATCAGACACAGCTTCGTGATAAATCTATTCTTGTTCAGTTCGCTGTCTACTGTTAATGCGATCGACTCCTGTTCTATGGCTGCGATCACCCGTTTGATAATATCCATTGTTAATACAACGGGTAAAAATATTGCCATGGGAAGTGTCAAACGGGCCAGACTTTGTGGTCCCGCAAAAAAATAGGTATATCCAATTTCCTGAAAGCTGGCATAAGCCACCAGGAAATTGAAACACACATTAGGGAGTATGTAATAAATTGCACGCTTTCTTAAAAAGCGCTTGAGTGTTGTTTTTTCTATTTTAACAAGTTTCGTCATGTGTAATGCTATGGGATAAGGTCATGATCGCGATGGCCGTATCTTTTATGCTAATAGCTTCTTTTTTTGGTAAAAAATCTTCATTGGCCATAAATGTAAAATCCATTTGTTGATTAAACGTCGTTGCGACCAAGGTATTTGAGTTCAACCAGGGAAAAGCTACTGTCGGACTATATAGGGTTTCGAGGGTGAAGTTTTTGTATTCATTTGAAATCGAGAGTCTGCCCATGTTGGACAGCGTGATATCATGTCCGCCAGGACCTGATTTCAGTAGGGCAATCATGCGTTCTACCAGTGGATGCATCTGCTCGCCCATCCATAGGAGTTCATGTGCCACCACTTTGTCTATTTTTTGTATGAGGGTTGTTTTGATATGTTTCGCTTTTGCCATGATATTGTCGCTGCCTTTCTTTAAAGAGAGTTCCACCGTCGGAGCAAAAGCAAACATATGGTCCTGTTTGATTTCGGGAATAAAGTGTCGGATATCGACTGGACTGATCACCTTATTTTTTGCTCTTTTCCCCTGTACATTCTGAAAAGCTTGCATAAACGCAGTACATAGGATCGCATGGACCGAAATACCCTGCTCTTTGCATATGCTGGTTATGGCTGCCGTTGTTTCCCTATCCAATTTCCAATGAATCGCATAGTTTTTCCCTGAATTTCTTTTTCTGCTCTTCCGTTGCAGGAAAAAGAAAAACCGGGCCAATAGTAAATAAAACTTGGCTTTACGCGACTTTTTCTGGATATCAAAGTCCTGCGGTAGAAAGTTATTGACTGATTCAAATAGCTGGTAGGGTACAAGTTCGGTGGCTGGGTTATCTAATAGCTCTAGTAGTTCACGCATTAAGGCGACAATACTTGTTCCATCACAGATGCAATGGGGTAATACCCAAAGTAGTTCTGAAATAGAACTTCCTCTGATCCATACCAATTGGGCGAGCGGCCTATTGGCTGTCGTAAATGGACGATACCATTCGCGTTCTGATTCGATTAGCCAGTCTGTATCTGTTTTCCGTTCAACTATTTGGAGTGGAATGGAGTCCATATCCTCCTTGACAATAAAATGGGGTCGCTGTGTATCCTTCATACAGATAACAGCCCGGAGCAGCGGATGTTTCCGCTGAATTTTTGCCAGGGCATTCCGAAGATATTCTTCGGTAATGTCGCCATTGATCTTGGCTGCAAATACACAGTTTAAAGGCGTTTCGGGATCAACATACATGATCCGTTCCACCATCATTAGTTTTCTTTTGATCATGACGCCGCTTGGTAATCTAGTTGTTGCTTGATCCTTTCTATGATCTCATCACGGATTGCCAAAGCTTCTGTTTGTGGTAAATAGCCTTCACTTCCCATAAAGGAGAAATCCATTTGTCCCCGGAATGTAGAAGTGACCATTGTCGTCGTATTGCCTAAGGGCCCTATAACTGATGGACTGAAGATTGTTTCTAAACGGAATGTTTGATATTGATCGGGTATCTGTATGCGCCCCAAATTAGAAAACATACAATCGTTGGATGATTTGCCTCGTTTTAAGAGTTTCGTGAAGTTCTTCAGTGCATCATGGGCGGACTCCATGACCATCATGGTCATATAAGGATTGAGTTTTGCTGTTTTCTGTTCCACTTCTTTCTGCATCAAACGTAGATTATCCAAAAAGTCCAATTTTTGATTTGACGACATGACGATCATTAGTCCGAAAGCAAAAATATGATCATCTTTAATTTGTGGGGCAAAACGCCGAATGTCAACTGGACAGGAAACTTTATTGAATGCTGTTGAGCCTCGTACTTTTTTGAATGCCTCCAATACCGTTGCACCCAAAAATGTGTTGACAGTAACATCCAATGATCTACAGTGGGAAATAAGTTGCTTACTGGTAGATTCGTCAAATTTCCAATGAATTAAATAATCCTTTTGTCGATCAATTGCTTTTTTGCCAACCGGAATACATTTAATGGCTAAAGCCGCTAGTCTGCCAATTGCTTTTGCTTTAAATCTTTTCTTGCCACTCTGTAATATATGCGGCGGTACGACATCTTGGATACCAAGAATAGGATTCTCCAGCCCGATTTCCGTAGCAGGATTGTCCAGTACCTTTAGAAATTCATATAAAAGCGCCATGGCAGAGCCGCCATCGCATAGACAATGATGAAACACAAAGAGCATATCAGATACTTCTTCACCTTTAATCCAGACAAATCGGATTAAAGGTTTGGTCGTGTAATTAAAAGTTGTATGCCATTCCTGTTTGGATTCTTCTTGCCAGTGGTTTTCGCTTTCTCGGTGAACTAACCGTATCGGGATAGATACAGTTAGTTCCGGAACTTGAAACCAAGGGGTATTTTTCTCGTCGTGTTGGATGAGCGCACGCAACCAGGGATGTTTTTCCTGAAGCCGGCTCAGCGCGTATCTGATTTCTTCTGCTGTGAAAACACCACGTAATCGAAAGGGAATGACGGCATTGAAGGGCTCAGTTCCATCACCCAACAGCATGCGCTCACCAAATAATAATTTTCTTTTCATCGTCTACACCTGTGCCAATGTCAAACATTCTTGTTTTACGAAATCTTCCAATAGCGCTACTGCCTGATCATTCCCTCCGGCAGTTAGGAAGGTCTTCTGTACCTCCTTGGCGGCATTTCGATAGATCGGGTTTTCCAGCAATTCAAATACTGTATCCCGTAGTGCATCGATGCGCATACGTTTGTATCGGATGCTAAGCCCGCATCCTGCTTGCTCAATAAGTTTGGCTGTATGAAAATGATCATAGGCAATAGGTGTGATCAGCATAGGCAGACCATTGGTGAAGGTGTCATTTACCGTATTGAACCCCCCGTGGCAAATGACCATATCCATATGTGGCATCAAAGCAGATTGAGGGACAAAGCCGCTGACAATAAAATTAGAAGGCCATTCGTCAAATATTTCTGGCGGGGTAGCAGCGATAATCGTAACAGGTTGATCCGCAAAGGCCTCGATCAGTTTACCAAAAAATGCTTTTCGAATATCCACGAGCAGTGTGCCTAGAGATACAAATACTTTTGGAGTAGTGCTGGCGGCCAAACGCTCCCAGTCAAAAGGGGTATTGTTTGGACGACCTTTGACCGGTCCGACAAATTTCATGTGTGGCGGTACCGTTTCAAAACCAGCAAAAGCCTGTGACGTAAAGATCAGGTTGAGCAGATGGGAATGTATAAAGATGCCTTCATCATTAATTCCCACAGCCTTTTGGAGGTCTTTGATCAGATTTTGCTGCCACTCAAATATCTTAGGTGCACTCTTTTCCGTGTCGCCCATGACGTCCGGTGGAACAGGTGTTGTCGTCACACAAGGGATCTGATGTTTATGTGCGAATAGCGCACCGCCAAAGGTAATGCAGTCGTTTACGATCACATCAGGCTGCCATTGGCCAAGAAGATGTTCCAATCCCGGCATCATCATTTTCGCGATCGGGACATAGGTTTCTTCCAGTGCCAGTTTCATGACTTCGGGACCCGAACAGGATGGGCCATCATCCTGACGTTTCAATAGCTGTTGGAGTTCCTCTTGAAAAGGTACCAGATCCGTTTCAGGATAAATATAACTTCCGCCTGCTGGGATATGATGATCGGCTAGTGGCGTTATGCCGAACCACCGAACTTCATGTCCACGGGCAAGGAGGCTTGCACCGACACTTAATGTTGGGCTTATATGTCCAAAAAATGGTGGAACGACAAAGAGGAACTTAGCCGGTATATCTGCTCTTGAAGCGATAGGAGTGGCAGTTTGTTCCAAGAGGTCTGCAGCGGTTTTTGTGCCTCCCGCATCGACAAAAGATTGACGTACGATATGTGCAGCTTCACGATAGGTTGGATTATTCAAGATGGTATGGACACTATCTTTTAAATGATGTGCTTTAAAGCGATTAAAATTGAGTCGTTCGCCCGCTCCGGTACGTACCACGCGTCCTGCGACATGTGACTGATCGTAGGCGATTGGAACAACGACAAGCGGTAAACCCTGTGAAAGACTTTCAGAAACGGTATTATGGCCGCCATGGCATACTACAGCGTCCAGATGTGGCAGTAGATCCAACTGTGGAATTTGTGGATAAACCATGAAATTCTTGGGCCAGGAAGCAAATAACTGCGGATCCGAAACAACGACAACAGTCAAATCCTCGTAGGCAAAGGCATCAATTACCTTTTGAAAAAATGCTTTTTTATGGTCATGGTCAAAGGTGGTACCAATGCTGACCATGATTTTTTTTCGGTTGCTGGCATGCAGTTTATCCCAGTCAAATACTGCGGATACCCTGCGGTCTGCCAAAACGGGGCCTGTAAACTTGTAGTTTGGCGAGAGTTCCATCTCACCAAAGAAATAACGGGATGTTAAGACGAGTGTAAGAAGATCCGAACAGTCCAAAGCCTTATTGCCCATGACACCAAGTTCTTGCTGTAGGGCAACGATCTGTTTTTCTTCCCATTCGTGTACCTTAGGAAGTTCGCTGACAATTTTTATAGCAGCAGGAGCCGTGACAGTTGTTGCATAGTGGAGCCCCAGTTTCTTTGCCGCAATGGCAGCGGCGAATAATTGATGGTCACCGATTACCAGATCGGGAGCAAATGTTTCCAATAAAGTAAGAATGCCTTTATAACAATGTCTATTTAAAGGGATCAGTACATCTTCGTACAGAAATTTGATGCTATCAATACCATAAACTATTTTTTTTGAAATGAGATCTAGGTATTGTTCGCTTTCTTTTTTTTCTTCATCCGTCTGATCATATTGTATGAGCAATAACTTGCCACCTGCCGGAAGTTTATCGGTTAAGTTTTTGTCAAGACTGACCCAGGCCACTTCATGCCCTCTTTCCAGTAGCTCAGCACCAATGCTCAACGTCGGATTGACATGACCTGTCAGCGGGGGGACAACAAACGCAAATTTAGCCATGGTTTCGTAATAATGGGTTAGATAAAAAATGAACGATAGTCTCCGCTATCTGAACAGGTTCTTGTATAGGGATATTATGATCACCAGGAATAACTTCAAGCTGAGCGCCGGGGATTTTTGTTCGCAACCATTCACCTGTCGGTTTACAGTTTGATGCATCGCCATACAACAGTAAAGTGGATAGGGGCAACGTTATCGCGTCCATTTCATGGAGAAAATGTTTCTCCTTGACCATATCGGCTTTGATGCTCGTCTGGTTGAATAAAAACTCATAGAGGCGATGATTTTTTTCAAATTGCCGTTTACCCATTTTCATTTTTGTTGTATCGGTAAAATTGGCGATATAATGTTCCAAAAACTCCTTGCTATATTCATCAATGATGTTGCGTGCTTTCTCATCTTGCGGATCAGGTGCCTCCATAACAATAAGGTGTGCCACACGATCAGGAATCTGTAATGCCGTTTTTAGCGCAATCAATCCCCCAAAACTGTACCCGAGGAGATGTACCTTTTGAAGCTGTAAGCTATCCATTAAGGCAATCAGATCGGATGACATATTTTCAAGATCATAGCCTTCTAATACACGTTCACTCATGCCATGACTTTTGAGATCATACATGACTACGTGGAAATGCTGTGCCAAAATAGGAGCAATATTAAAATAATAGATAGAGAGGTTACTAAACATGCCGTGGATCAGCACCACCGTATGTTCAGCACCTTTGTTGAGTTCCTGAACGTGAACTTTTCTGCTGTTGACCGTAATTATTGGCATTCGTAGATATAATTGATGATCATGCGAAGGTCAAGATTAATCAGTTGGTCCAGATCCATCGAAGATAACCAACCCGTGAAATCAATCTGGTCACCGAAATGTGCCTTGATTTTCTCTGAAAAAGATACAATTTCAATACTGTCCATTTCGAGGTCTTTAGTGAAAGAACTTTCTGCAGTGATATCCATCTCTTCTACAAATTCTTCGCCGATTACTTCAGTTATAAAGCCTTTTAATAAAGTGAATAATTCCTCCTCATTCAATTTTGCTGTCGTGTTTACAGTGTCCATCCGATAATATAATTTTGGTGTTTGATTGTTTTTATTTCTATTTGATTAATCCAAAGGTGATCTCCTTGGATACGTTCTACTTCATGTCTTTTTGGATTGCCTTTTAGACCGGTTCCAAGGAATTTTCCATAAGCTTCCTTGGCCACCCAAAAACGGGTTGTCCATTCAGCTTGCTCCCTGTCTTTTAATAGTTCCATTTCAGCCTCAGTAAAAACCATTGGATAAAAGCCAGCGCTACGTTCTGCGATGAGTTCCATATCGATGCCCACTGGTTTATCCTGCTCTGCAATAGCCACGGCATCTTTTCCCTTGTGTGCGAGTGAAATGTGGATGTCTTTGGTTGCATCTCCAAGCAGATAAGGTTTGCCAGCTTCGTCCGAACGGATCTCAAAGGTAATCGGATAGCAGGGAAGGTTCTTCTGACGGTTTAATAGCTGTCTTACTGCATCTTTTACGGCGACACGGCTTACCATCCAACTTTTTCGTCGGTTGGGCAGTAGCTGCTGATAATGTTGTTTTTCCGTTTGGTTAAAATACCGTTTAAGGATAAAATCCCAGGAAGCAACACGTGTATATGCCTGATGGAAGAAGAAGATTCCAGGTGCGAGTTCTGTCGAGAGACGATTGTATAAAGGAGACATGGAAACATTCCATAGTGCTTCGTCGATTTCTAGACGCCTATTTTGCCAGCCCCTGATCGCACACCATACTTTTCCGTTGCGGTGGAGCGTAATGTTTGCGACGGCAAATTCGTCGTTAAGTTCCGTAAGCATACAAGTACATTCAAATAAACCATTTTGGTCATGCATGTCAGCGAAGAACTCTATTTCTTTGATTTTAACAGGGAATGCAATGCGATCTTGTGTCAGTGTAAGCTGTAGCCATAAGCCGAAAAGCTGTCCCGCATTATCCAGTAGCGAGCCTTTGCCGCCATTACCTTTGATTTTGCCTGTAATACCCTTTTTTCCAACAGTTGTCACTTCCACGATCCCTTGATAGGCTGTTCCATGAAACATATGCTTATCATAGATCTCTTCAGAAGTACGTTCGATCGGTAAGGGTTCGCCTATAGAAAGGTCAAAGCTTGGAGCTGTGGGATATGCAGCAGCTAAAGCTACTTCCGCATTCGCAAAATTCTCAATATCCAGATAAGCAAGCTTTGGAGTACGCCATTCGCCTTTAACCATTTTTTCAAAAGGTCTGGCCACGTTCATCCATTGAAATACACTTACCTGCATGATCTTATGGATGTTTAAACCAGATTGTTCTGCCTGTGCAATTTCGGCAAGCAGTTCAAAGATCATGGTCATCGGGATCACCGGTTCCATGTCAGCGACTTCTGACCAGCCCTTTGGTTGCCGTAGTAGACTATGATCGATGAGATAAGGGTGACTAATGAGATTGACCTGTAGTTTCGTTGAAAAATGTGTATTTACCGCATTTTCTAAGACAGTGGGCGGTGTCATTACTGGTGCAACAGCAGCTTGTGTCCTGTTTTGAAAAAGAGTTAATACTTCTTCTTGCATCCGGATCATATCAGCGATGTTCTCCTGAAATGCCTGTACCAACGGATGATTTCCTTTTACAGTACTGTTAGGGGCAAGTTGTGGACGAACTGTATCAAAAGACTTCCCTAAGTTTTTGACCGCTTCAAAATTACGGACTAGAGGCGATCCCAGCTGTAACTTTATACCTTTATCTGTAGCTTTTTTTGCATGATTCTGTATCTCCAAAAAATCCAGTGCAACCACTTTTCCTTCCACAAATAAGGCTGCTACGACACGTTGTAACTGTGCCAGCGCTGAACGCGTTGCTACGCTTGAAGCCAGTGTGCTGAATGCCTTTCCTTTCAGGGTATCGTCAATAAAACCAATCAATCCACCAGTACCTACCTGGATAAAGAAGCGGGCTCCTTCCGCATATAACTTCTCTGTCAGTTCGCGGAAACGGACTGGCTGAACAAGGTGTTCGGCACTTAATTGGCGGATCGCCTGTTGATCCGAGGGATAAGGCATCAGCGTCGTAGCAGACCATAAAGGAATCTTTGTTTGCTGAAATTGTACTTTTTCCATTCCCGCCAGGATCAGCTCGAGCTTGTCAGCAACAAATGGTGAGTGGAAACCAGACTGGAATGGCAGGATCTGATGGAATATCTGCTTCGCCTTCAGTTGGGGCACAAGTTCCTCCAAGGCGCTGTTGCTACCACATAAAATGATCTGGTGTGGGCAATTGTCGTTGGAAACATAAATATTAGGAATCTTGGCAATCAAAGGTGTGATTTCTTTAAGCCCTGTTCCAATTGCAATAAATTTAGAGTCCTTTAGTTCAAATGTCGTCGGGTTGAGTACATCAATAAGATCTTTGACCGAATTTGCTTCCGCCAATTCCGAGGAATAGCCTGCCAACCATTCACCTAAACTGTGTCCGGCATTCATATCAGGAAAAATACCTAGCTTTTTCAGGGAGTTATCCAAGATGCTACAGCTGTTGAAAATATGTAATGCATCATTCAACAGTCCCTCTCCTTCAGTTTGTATGGGAGCTGTCAATCCAAAATAACGGCTAACTGAATCAACTTCACCCTTTGCCAACCCATCTAGTCCAGGAAACACAAAGGCAACTTTACCGCCTCCATGTAATAATGGGGTAGATGTATACCAGATATCCTGCTTGTTGCGCCAGTCTTTATCTTTGGTGACGATTTTGATTGCTTTTTCAATTCGTTCGGGTGTTGGATCAAATAGTGCGAGACGGTAATTGCCCTCACCTACCAGGCTGTCGTTATTTTGTAAGGCCGATAATAATTCAGCTTGTGTTGATCTGGCAAGTAATAAAACGGGGTCTTTTCTTGGTGTATCATAGCCAGCTAACACCACATGTGCATTAATACCTCCAAAACCGAAAGCATTGACTGCGGCTACCTTGGGTAAGCCTGTCTTTGACCAGCTTTTCGCATCCTGTACAGGTGCAAATCGCGTCTTTAGCATATCGACGGTCGGATTTTCACAATACAGTGTAGGGGGTAATGTGTCGTAATGTAAAGCAAGGCAGGTTTTTATCAAACCTGCTATCCCTGCGGCTGGCATCGCGTGACCAATATTAGATTTGACTGAACCGATTCCAGCAAGTGGGGTTGTCTCATCTTTAGTGAAAAACTGTGATAAAGTCTGTAATTCTGTTTTGTCCCCAAGTGGAGTTCCCGTACCATGTGCCTCCAGATAACCGATCTGTTTTTCATCCAGTTCAGCATTTGCCCAGGCCTGTTGTAAAGCTTTTAACTGACCTTTGACAGATGGGCTCATGACACTGGTGCCATGCCCGTCACTGCTTACGCCCACACCTTTGATGACAGCGTAAATCTTGTCTTGATCACGTACGGCATCCGTCAGTCGTTTTAATACCACAAAACCACAACCTTCACCGATAAGCAAGCCATCAGCATCCATACTGAAAGGTTTGATCTGCTGATTATGAGATAGTGCGCCCAACTGGGAAAAGATACTCCAAAAAGCAGCATTCTGTCCAGTATGTACACCACCTGCAATCATGATATCACTGCGGCCACGTTGTAATTCTTGTACTGCATGGTCTACTGCAATCAACGCACTGGCACAGGCGGCATCAACAGTAAAGGCCACTCCACCCAGATTGAAGCGGTTGGCAACCAGAGAGGCAACTAGGTTGGGGATTAATCCCATTGCTGTATCTGGAGCAAAGCGACCCTTGCGTTCCTGAAATGCTTGCTTTACCTTTTCGATATCTGCTGCGGGTATCTGGGGTAAAAGTTCCTGTAAAAGGGTGGATATCTGTTCACCGGTACGTACAATTTCTATTGCTCGGGTGGCACCTGGTCCGGTATAGTTCCCTTTCCCAATCACAATTCCCGCTCTTTCCAATGATACCTGTTTTTGAAATACGGCGGCATCCTCCAATGCTTTTTGTACCAGGTCGAGCGTGAGTAGGTGATCTGGTTCTGTACCTTCAACGGCAAGTGGTAAAATGCCAAATGCTGTTGGATCGAACACATAGTCAGAGATAAAACCACCTCGTTTGCAATAAAAACGATCTACGGTTCCAGTGCTATCGCTAAAATGGATAGGATCAATCCGATCGGTTGGAACCAATTCGGTTGAATCGACTTTATTGATAATATTCTGCCAAAACATATGGGCATCCTGTGCGCCGGGAAAGACACAGGATAAGCCAACGATGGCAACATCTGTTTTTTTCATAATCAAAGGATATGACGGTTTACCAATTGTTGCCAGACATAATTAACACTTGGCTTTCCGTACCATATTTGATTTCGTTGAGGAAAATTTCTTTCCCTTCATCCAATGGAATAAGCGAGATGCCACGACGTTCATATTCAGTTTCTAGCGTTTGTGAAACCATGCCAGCACCTTTCCACGGGCCCCAGTTGATCGAAATAACCTTTCCTTTCAGACGCTTATTCAGGACATTGGCGTAGTCATCCAATACACTATTTGCAGCAGCATAATCTGTTTGGCCTTTGTTGCCGTAGACGGATGCTATACTGGAGAATAAGACGACAAATTGACAATCTGAACGCAGCTGCTCAGCCAATACGCGCAAAGGCTTTACTTTGGTATCGAAGACACGTCCAAAGGAACTGGTTGTTTTTTGTTTGAAAAGTTTATCTTCCAACAGTCCCGCCCCATGAATAACACCATCAAGCTGTCCATATTTTTCATAAATCTGATGGAGTAGAGCTGTTAATCCTGTCTCATCACATAGATCCAATGATTCATAAACTACCGTGTTTCCTAAGCGTTCCATATCGCGAATGGTTCGAAGGATCTGATTGTTTTTATAAATGCGGAGGGTTTCTTTCTCGATTTGTACTGGGGCATGAAATAGTCCCGATTGAATAAGATGAGCTCTGATCTGCTCCTTGGAAGTCATTGTCTCCAAATCCTTCGAAATAGGAGTATCTTTTCTCGGGTCAACCGACCTGCCCACTAGGATGTATGTACAGGGATAGGAGGCCGACATATGTTTTACCAACTCAGAAGTAATGCCTTGACCACCGCCCAGGACCAAGACAACAGATTTTTGATCCAATTGAATCTGAACCTCCTCGCTACCTGTTGATAGTGGAGAAGGAATAATGTCGACAGTATGTCGCTGATCATTTTTGTAGATGACCTCGACAGTTTTATCGGTTGTTAAAATCTCTTTCAGTGTTATCTCCGCGATTTGATCTGTTTCCTTGGGTGTGTTTAGACTGATTAGCCTGCAATTAGTTTGTTCAAACTCACGGGCCAGACTTTTAAATAGTCCCGGGTAGCCTTGGTAATGCCGTAATGCGTGTGTATCATTTGTTTTCTCGACATGGGCTGGGATGTCCGAAATCAAATAGACCCATTTGGCCCGGTCAAGATCCATTTTTTTGATCAGATCGACCTGATCGATAATGTTATGTTTGACTGTTGCTGAAAATATATCGGAAATAATCAAACCATCGAAGATGGCAAGATCATTTTCCGGATTGACCAATTCTGCAATTGCACCATGTTTTTCAAGCATGGTTTTGATGGCAAGTGTCTGTTGTCCCTCATCTGGGGCAATAGCGAAACGTTTGCCTTGCAGAATTTCTGTGCTGTGTGCGGAGATTGCATCTGTTGGTGTCAAATCAAAGCGCAGTCTGGATAACAAGTGTTGTTCTGGCGCTGTATCACTGATCTCACTTATCCAGGAGGCAAGACCATTCAACGTTTTAATGGCTGCCAATGTTTCCATCAGATCTTCGGCCTGTTCCAGCTGGTCGCCAAAACCAATTTTGGTCTTCAGTTCGGCGATGATTTCCATTCGTTTAATAGAGTCAATACTCAAATCCGCTTCCAGGTCTAAATCTAAGCCAAGCATCTCTTTGGGATAACCTGTCTTTTCGCTGACAATATCTAAGATGGCTGTCTGTAGTTCCATAAGAGAGAACCGTGGTTTACTTGCTGTTGTTACGTTAGCAGGTGTTGTCGATACATGTGTTGTTGACTCAGTCTGTACTCCTGTGAATTCTGTTAACCAGGAAACCAATCCATTCAGCGTTTTTATGGCAGCTAGCTGTTCCATGATTGTATCTTCATTTGCATGATCGAGGGTCAAGGTACCAAGCTCGCTCCGGAGTGTTCCAATAATTTCTACCCGTTTGATCGAATCGATACTAAGGTCAGCTTCTAGATCCATTTCCATGCCCAGCATTTCATGTGGATAACCCGTTTTGTCACTCACTACCTGTAGCAATAAACTCTTAATGTCTTTGGAAGGTACTTGTACAGCTGCTGTGGCAATGGAATTACCGTTAAGGTTAGGTTGAACTACTGCTGATGGGATTTGACGATCTGCTACTACATTTGATGTTACAGGAGGATAGACTTCCATAGGTGTGACTTGCGGGCTTTGTCCCAAAAACGAAAGCATCACGTCACGCTGTGCCTGGATGAGCATTTTCATGCTATTTAAATACTCTTGCAACATACGTTCAGCGGCAGGTTGCATTTCTGCTGTTGTAGTTATAGGGTTGTTAAGGTTACTCATTTTAATGGGGTTTACTATTGGCAGGGCACCATTGACCGGAAGGGGGCCTGTAGTTGGATGTGCAGCTTGTCCATTGACACGCCAGATAGTAGGATTTTTCCTATATAGGTTTGGTTGGTCTAACTGGATGGATTGAACTTGACGGCCTTCAAAAAGTTTATCAATCGAAAAATTGCGGCCGGTTCCTAAGTATTGCGCAAGCATACATAGGAGATGTGTCAACTTGTTGCGGTTGCTGTCTTCTACATACAGTGTTAATTGATCTTGTTCTAGGCAGGATTTGGTCAAACCCGTCAATACTTTGCCTGGCCCCACTTCGATGAATATCCGTGCTCCATCCGCATACATGGCCTGAAGCTCTTCGACAAAACGGACAGGTTGGACTAAATGGTCGGTCAAACGTGCTTTTATTTCAGGTGCAGATTTAGGATATAAATTTGTTGTCGTATTTGACCAAACTGGAATTTGTGTCTCCTGAAAAGGAATGTCCTTCAATACATTTGCATATAACTCCTTTGATCTAGCGACTAAGGGACTGTGAAATGCACAGGCTACGGCTAGTTTTTTTGCGGAGATATGTTCCTGCTTCAATAGATCCATCAATTTCTCTATAGCAGCAGTGCTGCCTGCGACAACACATTGTGTTGGTGAATTATAATTCACTAGATAACAGTTTTCCACATGATTGAGGAGCGTCTTTATTCGTTCCTTGTCTGCGTTAACGGCAGCCATGGCACCGGGGTCGCCATCTTCTACTGCATCTAATATAGATTGCGCACGCTTGCTGCTCAGTTCAACGAGTTGTTCTTCATCAAATACACCAGCGAAGCATAGCGCTGGTAACTCACCGTAACTATGACCGGCCAACATATCAGGAACAATACCCAATGATTGAAGGAATTTGGCTAAAGCCAAATCGACGATGCCCAAAAGCGGTTGAGCCAAACGTGTATCTTTAATGGTCTCTTTTTGTTGTTTTAAAGATTCTGTATCAAATGTAGTTGGCGGAAAGACTACTTTTTCCAGTGCTGGATGTTGTGCGATAAGTTTTCGCATTGCTGGGAAAACGACAAAAAGATCACGTGCCATATTGATACGTTGACTACCTTGTCCAGGGAAAAGGAATGCTGTTTTTCCCCCGCGTTTATTGACGATAAAGGTATCTTTGCTTTCGATGCCGGACAATACCAATTCGATTTTCATCATCAGATCTTCGGCACTGTCGGCTACAATGCTAAGCTGAATAATTTTTTCAGAGGCTATGGCCAAACTGTAGGCAATATCTTTTAATGGTAGGCTGTCGTTGATATCCAATAATGCTTTCACCTGGCTCAATTGACCCTTTGCTTCCTCATAATTATCGCCGCGGAAAACAAACAGTTCGGATGGCCAGGATTGCAGTGCAATAGCACTGTTGTCTTGCGGATGGTTAGCAATGACAGCGTGGAAATTTGTTCCGCCAAACCCAAAGGCACTAATACCAGCGTAGCGTCTGTTTTCTTCCCATAAACCAGTTTCGGAATGGAAAGCAAAAGGGCTAGTTTGTGCATTGTAGTAAGCATTTGGCTGTTTAAGATGAAGTGTTGGAGGCTTTACACCATGATATACGGCCAGAGATGCTTTGATGAGTCCTGCTAATCCAGCCGCGCATTTTGTATGTCCAATTTGTGTTTTGACCGAACCTAAATGCGTTTGTGCAGGGAGAGCCCCTGAGCGACTAAATAAATTCGTCAGTGCGCTTAGTTCTGTTTTGTCGCCAACGACTGTCCCTGTACCATGAGCTTCCACTAGGCCAACCGATGCAGCACTGATACCCGCTTGGTTATAGGCACGTTCCAGGGCACGGACCTGCCCGATTTTTCGGGGAGCGGTAAGGCCTAAGGCTTTTCCATCGCTGGATCCACCAACACCTTTGATGACTGAGTAGATTCGGTCTCCGTCGCGTACAGCATCTTCATAGCGTTTAAGAACAAGGATAGCCACACCTTCACCAAGGGCAATTCCATCGGCTTCACTGTCAAATGTAGCACATCGGCCCTTACGCGAGAGTGCATGGGTGCTGGAAAACATCAGGTAGTCGTTGATTCCGTTATGTAGGTCCGCTCCACCAGCAAGCACCATATCCGATTTGCCTAAGATCAGTTCCTGACAGGCAAGGTCAATCGCGGCTAAGGATGAAGCACAGGCTGCATCCACCGTGAAATTTCGCCCCCCGAGATCCAATCTGTTGGTAATCCGACCTGCGATAACATTCGCAAGAATACCGGGGAATGAATCCTCTGTGGTATGGGGCAATGCTGACTTGACTTCCTCGTGAAGTTCACCAAAGACCTGTTTGTAGTATCCTCTAAAACTATAGCTATTGGCCAGGTCATTACCGCCTTCAGCACCGATAATAACGGAGATATTTTCCCGGTTGATTTGTTTTTCGCCATAACCAGCGTCTTCCATAGCACCTTTGGCAACCAATAACGTCAATAATTGTGTTGGCTCAATGGCTGCAAGTGATTGTGGTGGAATCCCGAAGGCTAAGGGATCAAAATCTATTTTTGGAATAAAACCGCCCCATTTCGAGTGGGATACATCCGGCCCATCCGCGTCAGGCTGATAGTAAATGTCTTTGTTCCATCGTTCATCAGGAACTTCGGTGACACTATCCTTGCCTAGGATAATATTACGCCAAAATTCTTCCAGATTCTTGGCGCCCGGAAAAATACATTCCATTCCAACAATTGCGACATCCAAAGGCTTTTCACTGGATAGTGGTACATCCGGTAAGTTTGCTTCCTGAATATAATGTTGATTATGAATACCTACATGTTGGTGTAGTGAATCCAGGGAGAGCACTCGGTCATGCATGGTTGCGATCTGACCGATCATATACATCCCAAGATCCAGTTGTTCACTTTTAGGGATATTGATCAGTTTATCACCCTGGCGTTCCACACCTTTGGCTGCTATACGTAATCTGCCGACGTTTAATTTCTCAAGTTGTTCCCAGACTACTTTTTTATCTACGCCAGCGGCTAAAAGCTTGGATTTTTCCTGGTTAAAGTGCTGCGCAAAGGTCGTATTCAGACAACGTGTTTCATGCCCTGGAGCTGTTTCTAGCAGAACTGTATCTTTGGCCCGCATGGCCTGTATCTGAAACTCTTCCTGAATCGCTCCAGTACTGACAGCTTCTTGGGTATACAGGTAAGCGGTTCCCATTAGTACCCCTATTTTTACACCGCGGGCAGCTAATGGAGCTGCCATGATGGAAACGAACGCTGTGGAGAACGCATTATGAATTCCACCAGCAAAGAAGACGCTGATCTGTTCTGGGTGATCCTCCTTCAGGATGCGTTCAATTTGCTTCTCCCATAGGACAGTACTTGAAAGGGGACCTACGTGACCACCGCATTCGCGCCCTTCAAAAATAAAATTTTTTGCTCCTTCTTTTAAAAAGATGTCGAGCAGCGCTGGTGAGGGGACGTGTAGAAATGTTGTTATGCCTGCTTTTTCAAAGACCTTTGCTTGTGCTGGTCGGCCACCCGCAATCAGGACAATAGGTGGTTTGGCTTCGAGGATATAGGTACTTTGTTCTTCACGTAATTCCTGGGGCGCAAAACCTAAGATGCCAACGCCCCAGGTATTATCAGCAGCTAGTTCTTTGGTTTCCATGATCAAAGCCTTAGCTTGTTCACCACGGAGTAGCGACAAAGCCACAAAAGGCAGTGCTCCGGCGTCTGCAACAGCTTGGGCGAAAGCGGGGACATCACTGACACGAGTCATTGGGCCTTGGGCAATTGGATAACGAAGACCAAGCTGTTTTGCGAGTGCATTGTGCTGGTTGATTGGTTGTATGGCCTTGGCTTGCTTCAAATGGCCATACATAGCTTCCTTAAATCCAAAAATAAGTTTGTTTAGCGTTCTGAAATCTTCGTAAAGATCGGTTGCCAAAGCGATGTCTTGTCCCATAGGGATGTAACTTGTTGCTGGATCTAGGTCTGTAAAATACGAACTGAGTTCTATTTTATCGACCTGGTCTGATAGTGGTGGTGAATTTGGTCTTACCAGTACCCGATGGTTGGCAATAACTCGGGTTTCTGTCCCATTTAATTTTCCACAGAGCGTTTTGAATTCCTGTGGAACCGAAGTTTCCGGGAAAAGGGCGAGTTGGCTGTCTAATACAATTCCAGTTGCACCAAGCGCTTTTGCAGCAGCAGCGGTATGAAGACCTATGCCCCCCTGTACCCATACAGGTATGGACTGGACTTCTTTGATAATACGTTGGAAGAGAACAAATGTGGATTCATATCCAACCTGTCCTCCGGCTTCATTACCTTTGATGATAATTCCTTTTGCATCAAGTTGTTGTGCTTGTAGAGCCTCCTCTAGGCTATTGACTTGGTATACAATGGAGAGGTGTGCGGCGACAGGTATTGAAGAGCCAAAGGGAAGAACGACAATACTTACTTTCTCCGGAATTTGCAGCGATAGTAGTCTGTCATCTGGAAAATAAATTCCATACGTAAATATAGCAGTCTGATCAAGTTGATTCAGTGCTTCCTGAGCGTCGGCTAAGTCATATCCCAAACTTAATACGGGAAATGCACCCGCTTGATGGAGTTTAGACATTAGACTGACGTCAGGCTTTTCAAAAGGCGTTAATCCAATAATGGTTAAATTTTTCATGCATTGATGATATTGAAAATATAATAGCAGGAGATCCCATAACAGAAACCAAGACCGTTTGGTGCTGGTAGGAGGGCTGTTATAGTAGGATAAAAGTAGTTAATTTATGTTATATTTTTAATAATTAAGGTAATTTGGTAATGATTTTTTAACAAAAAAGTAGTAAATGCCTGAGTATTATTAACCAAGAAGCTACAAATTTATTGAAATTCGGTTTTAACCCTATTTATTGCACTGTGTTTTGAGAAAAATAAATAATTCCTTTATATATGAATAACTAAATGGATAATTTTATCTCAAAAGTCTGTTTGAATTAGGTATTATTACAATTATATAGTGTTCAATGTTTTTTAATCGTCAATAAGCGGGTCTGTTTGGTCAATTTTTATATTGGTAGCATATTGAACATGTTGATTAATGTACTTGGTATACCTGAGTTATATTTAATCTTTTAGTTAAATATAAATAATGGGCAATATATCAGTTGATTAGTCTTATTTTTGATTTTTCGTTTGCATGGGAATTGCAAGAAGCGTATATTTGTGCCACACAAAAACAAAGGTGATACCTTTTCGGGGTGTAGCGTAGCCCGGTATCGCGCCACATTTGGGATGTGGAGGTCGTAGGTTCGAATCCTGCCACCCCGACAGCATAGGTGTTAAAGCCTATCAAAAACCCTCTAAATATCACATTTAGAGGGTTTTTTTATTTATTTGATACCAAAACGAACCAAGGAATATCAAGGTTTTTATGCCCTATTCCACACCCTATTCTTTTCTCTTATTATTGTTTTTAACTATTTGAAAATCAATATTTTGATTTATTTTGTGGTCTTTTGTTGCCGTTGGGTTTTTGTGCAATATAAGTATTCCAAAATAGGTCAGAAAGGAGCAAAGTGTATGAAAAGCCAACATACTTTCAGTATTCTTTTCTTTCTAAAAAAGGATAAGGCCAGCGGAGGGAAAGCTCCGCTTTATGCTCGAATTACGGTTGACGGCGAGTTTGCCGATGTTTCATTAAAAGAGAGAGTGGAAATCTCCGCATGGAACCAAAAGAAGCAAAAACTCAGCGGTACAGATGACGACCAACGGATAAAAGAAAAAGTCCGTATCACGGAGAGGGACATCAATACCGCATACGATGACCTAAAACTTGCGAAGCGTTCCCTAAGTGCCGAAACAGTTAAAGCTAAATATCTCGGTGAGGAAGAGGATAAACAAGTCACTCTTCTATGGCTAATTGAATACCATAATACGGAAATAGGGAAGCTCTTGACCGAAGGTACAATGAAAAACTATAGGTCAACCGAAAAATTCATTATAGAATATATTAGAAGTAAACGGAAGACCGACTTATCACTGGATAGTTTGGATAACCGTTTTATAATGGAGTTCGATATTTTCCTTCGAACCAAGAAACCTGAAAGAGGGCAAAAACCATGTGGCAACAATACGGTGATGAAGCACATGGAGCGCCTAAAAAAGATGATAGGCATCGCCCTTAATAATGAGTGGATGAAGAGTAGCCCTTTCACACATTTTAAACGGAAGATTATCAGAAAAGATAGGGAGCCACTAGATGCTAGGGAACTCAAAACTTTTGAAGGGACTATAACAACGAGGCTCGGATATGAGCGTGTAAAGGACGAATTTTTATTCAGTTGTTATACGGGCTTAGGGTATGCCGAGATGTGCAATTTTAAACCATGTCATATCATCGAGGGGCAAGATGGTGAGTTTTGGATTGAAATGGTGAGGAAGAAAACACTCCATACCAGCGAGCAGAAATTCTTTGTTTTCCTGTTGCCTGAGGCTCTGGCTCTGATTGAAAAGTATAAAGATGACCCTGTATGTTTACAAAGGGGTACCGTTTTTCCAATGTACAGCAATCAGACTACAAACCGATATTTAAAGGATATTGCAAAGTCTGTAGGAATTGAGAAAAAGGTAACTTTCCATGTGGCTAGACATACCTTTGCAACAACAGTAACAATGGAGAATGGTGTAAGCATCGAAAGCGTGTCTGCTCAATTGGGACATGCCAGCATTAGGACTACACAGATATATGCGAAAACCAAAAAGATAAAGGTTGAAAATGAAATGAAGCTGTTAAGGGATAAGAAAGCAGAAGTCATGTTGCAAGCGGTATAAATATATGGGTACTACCCAAGTCGTTGTCAAACAATGCTTTTTATTACGGACAAATTTACTTCTAATCAAATGGTTAGGATATGGCAACGTTCGAATTTATAACGAAAGCAGATTTGGAGCAGTTCAAAAGGGAGTTGTTCGCTGAACTTAGACGGCCTTCAATGCAGGTGCATAAACAGGCAGAACAAAAGGAATGGTTAAAAAGCTACGAGGTAAGAAAACTCTTAAATATGTCAGCAGGTACATTGGCAACCCTTCGACGAAATGGCACAATAAAATATTCAAAAATTGGAGGCTTAATGTATTATAAGTATGAAGACCTATTAGCATTGATGAACACCCAATAATTCTTAATTTATAAAGGATATTTACTATGAAAGAGGAATGTTTGGCAAATCATCATCAGGCCATTTAATTTCCTTGCGTTTCAGCATGGAGATAAATTCCTCTTTCATTTCATCAGTGAGCCATTCAGCTTCATTATGGATGAGAAAGCGAAAATCTGTACCAGTTCTAGGGTAGGCAATGGTTCCAATGAAAAACCTATTGGCATAGATATGCCAACTACCGCCCCCGTTTGTCCACCCAATATCTATCACCATCCTTTTCCCTTTAAAATAGAACATCTTTGTAGGTTTCGTAAACCGTAAAATTAGCGCATCAATAATTGCTTCCCTTAGTCCATCCACCAAATCACCGTAAACATGCTCCCATTTATTCATATTATTTAGGAAAATGAAAAAGCCATTTTTCCCCCTTAGATTATATTCGCTACAACCTGCATACTTATTTACATAATCAAAATCTATGTTTAAAATCTTTGTTTTATAATATACCACCAACTGCTCCATTGGTGCAATTTTACTAAAAATATTAGTATTTCAAAAAGATGTTGAATAGCTTTTGATGTTTCAGGTATAAATACGACTTGAGAGAATCAATGCTATAAATCCCAAGGGTCTAAAAGTTCTTTAGTTTCTTCTTTTGTATAATCGAAATGAATGGTTTTCTTACCATCTGCGAATTCATTGCTGCGTACTATGATTTCAATTTTTATCTCACTTGGCTGTGAAAAAATCAAGGCAATTTGGCCATTAAAAATATCAGTTGTAATCCCTTTCTGTTTTAAACGAAGGGCAGTATGTGTACCTTTTTGCGGTGTAATTTCGTAGATGGCATAAGCAGAATGATTTTGAAACTCAACATTCATATCTATTGGAATGAACGGCGGATATATGTTGTTTAAATAAGAGGTATGGGCAAACATACTTTTATTGCGTTCATCTTCGTGTATTTTTGCTTCCAAATTTTGTGTGCAGCCAGCTTTAACGCTATTGGTATTGTAGATTTTAGCTTCCACATGCAGGTCGATAGAAGTATTTGAAACATTTTCTACATCTACTCGTAAATGTTTTATATAGCCCAGACGGTTCAACTCCGAAGATTTGAATGTTCCAAGTGTAACTTTGAAATTTATGTCTTCGCTACGGTCTTTAGTACCTAAGCGTTCAGTATAAATTTTTTCAAAATCCTCTCGTCTTAATTCTCTTGTGGAGGTGCCTGTCCTCACAAATCCTGTACCCGTGCGGTATTGATTGCCCTTAGCGTCATTGTCCCTATATTCTTTCTTAAATAGATACGGCCTTTTATCGTTGTTAAATATTCTAAAGTATGCCAAACGGTTTCCTTGATGAATAATCTCTTTATATTCAAAGTTTATTTCAGGCTCTATATATTGGTTTAAAAATTGTTGGTACGATGCTTGGTCATGCAATTCATCAATAGGTTTAAAACCGACCGCTACACCATTTTTTTCCTTGGCTCCTATTATAATAAACTTATCCTCTTTATTCATCAGGTTTGCAAAAGCACACATGTCCTTTAGAAATTCGCCTTTCTTAATATTGCCCTTTTCAATGGGATATTGCTCCAGTTTAAAATCTAGTTTGGTGTTTTCGCTTTCGTTTTCAATCAGATTGACAATGGTTTCTTTCATAGCTTTTCTAGTCCTATAAATTTACAATTTTTATGTCATTGTCAGACCTCTAATGAGGGTTCGAAATGAGTATATTTGTTTAAAATACTCTATACTATGTTTGGTAACCAACAAAACGACAAAATTAGAATTGTCAAAGCTAGCACTGGCGAAATTTCAACAGAGATAAAAGCACGTGTAGATTCTAGGAATAATATAATTTATATTTATTTTCAACACCTTCCAGTTAATTGGCATGTGGAAGATGGTGACTATTTGCAAAGAGAATTGCCAGGCAACAAAATTGAAAAATTTACTATAAAAAATAACGGTTATCAACCAGCAGGAAGGATTTCACCAGAGAGATATGAATGTGTTG
This sequence comes from Sphingobacterium sp., assembly GCA_031277685.1. GTDB lineage: Bacteria > Bacteroidota > Bacteroidia > Sphingobacteriales > Sphingobacteriaceae > Sphingobacterium. Next base: position 27,814 of record JAITLV010000298.1, read on the forward strand.
TTACTAAAGGAGATACTTTCGATAGAGAGGCATATTCATCTATAACTTATAATCTACATGGCGATAATTCCAGAGTATATAATAATTCAGTAGATAATTCTAGCAATGTAATATCATCCGATCAAGGTGCGGAAGTCTTTATTCTATTGAATAAAATAATTGAGGAGCAACTTTCTAGCAATTCAAAATTACTGGATTTAGTAAAGGATATGGAACAAAGTAAAAAAGATAAAAGCTTTATTAGCCTAGAAACATATCAGAAATTTATTGCGCAAGCAGCTAATCACATGACTTTGTTTTCTCCGTTTATACCTGCTCTAACTGAAATGCTTAAATAACTTTCTGTTTTTTAAGACAGTATTGTTGAAAAAGTGGTTATTCCTCAACTTTCTTGAAAGTGCCATACCACTTTTCGATTTTAATGGGTATTAATTTTTCGGTATTATGCAAAATAGGGTATTCGTTGTGAAAAGGTACGAGACGGGCAAGTTCCCCAATAAACAAAGAACCCGCATTGATTTTATTAAATACCTTTTCATCCAATAATGCTGTAACAATATGTCTATCGCCAGCAGATGGCGATAAGGTAAACGATTTAAGATGAATAAGGTCATTTCTCAAATCTATAAGTTGCGTAAATTTTGTCCATGATTTTAACTTAGTGGGTGATGAAATCGAAAGGGCGTCAGGAATAATCTTTTTTAGCTTCACTATTGTGCCTTTCGTGCGTTCTATTTCACCCTTATTTAATTCTTTATCTTCACCTTTATCTTTTTCTTTAAGTATATAATCTTCAGGTATTAGCGCATTTGTTAGAGCTTCAATTGCTGTAGTAATCGAAATTATAGCTGTTTGTATATATTCGAAGTAGTCATATAATAGAACAGTTTCCTGTTCTGAAAACTCAAAAAGTTGATTTTCCTTTTGTTTTGGTTTTACAAGTTGTTGATAAATCTCCTTAGCATTCTTTAGTGCTCTTTCGTGACTGTTCATGTTCAGCGAAATAAAATTAGGAGTGATAAATCGTAGACTGGATTTTCCAAATTTAAAAGTATCAATCTGTTGCACGGTATAATCTTCATTGTACTCGGCTACACGATAAACTATTGGTTTTTTTTGCCTTTTGTCAAAAAGAGTATGTGTATTCATCTTTACGGTAATTTGGTTTGTTCCATTATAATAATACATAAAAGTTTTGGAAATAGAGCCTACTATTTTTATTTAACCACCCCCCAATACATTGTCAAATCTGACAATTTAATCCCCCCAACTTTAACCTATTAAACATCAGTAAACCGAGTTCCGAAAAGCAGCCATTGGCACTTTTTCTTAGGAGCGTTCTGGCCCACGCGTGTGGGCAGCAAAGATGTATTTACGTATACGGCTACGCCAGTATACGTAAACCTCTTTGCTGTCCTTGAGGCCAGTGAATTTGCTCGGAACTCGCAAATTCTGATAGTCAAAAAAAAGGAGGGTTATGTCACGTAAACAAATCAAAAATCAGGAAGAGGTACTAACGCATCCCATTATAGTAAGGCTGAGCCAAGCGCTGTTTGAAAAGCTTGTGAAGTTACAGCATGACAGCGGAGCAAAATCCGTGGGACAGGTTGTCCGCGATATTCTGGAAAACCGCAAAATCAACTTCATTGTAAAGGATAGAACCATGAACCCCGTCATGGAAGAGCTGGCTATGATTAGGAAGGAAATCAAGAGCATAGGCGTAAACATCAACCAGCAGACGCACAAATTCCATATTGCCCAATCTGCTACGGAAAGGCAGTACCATGAAAACAAGACTGCTAAAATCTATGCCCAGTTGGAACCTCAGATAGAACGGCTGTTAGCCATCGTGTCAAAACTAGCCGACAAATGGTTGCAAGGATAAAAATAGGCAAGAGCATGCGGGGCATTTTGCATTACAACGAAAATAAGGTTGAGGAAGGTACAGCAAGACTGCTCCTAGCCAACGGCTTTGCTATCGACATCGAAAAGGCAGACCTCAATATGAAATTGCGCAGGTTCGAATACCTCAATGAACTAAAGCCAAGTGTTAAAACAAATTCCCTGCATATCTCGCTCAACTTTGACAGTAGCGAAAAACTGGACGATGCCAAGATGCAGAAGATTGCTTTGCGCTATATGGAACTGCTCGGTTTTGGCGAACAGCCCTTTCTGGTCTATCGCCATACCGATGCTTCCCATCCGCACCTGCATATTGCTACCACGAGCATCCAGCCGAGCGGAGAGGCCATCAACCTGCACAATATCGGCATGGATAAATCCGAACCCGCCCGAAAGCAGATAGAAAAAGAATTTCGGCTAGTGGTAGCAGAGCGAAAAAAGCAGAAAAAAGAAGCGCCGATAAAGGCGGTAGACATCAAGCAGGTAGGCTATGGAAAGGCACCGACCAAAAGGGTATTGAGCAATATCATTCAGGGCGTAATGGAGCAATACAGCTTCACCACCTTTGGCGAGTTCAACGCGATACTTCAGCAGTTCAATGTTACGGCGGAAAGGGGAGCGATAGATACCGCCATGTTTCGGAAAAAAGGGCTGATTTACTCCATTATAGATGATAAGGGAAAAGCCATAAGCGTGCCAATCAAAGCAAGTGCTTTCTATCATAAACCGATGCTGGCGCGTATTGAAGAGAAATGTGTGCCCAATTCGCCAAAGCGTCAGGCTAACAGGGAATACCTAAAAACGATATTGGGCGACATCTTTCTAAAGTATGAGAAGATACGGGAAGACACTTTAAAAAGAGAGCTTGCAGGTAAGGGCGTAGGCGTTGTATTTCGCCGGAACAAAGAGGGGATGCTCTATGGCGTTACCTACATTGATAACAGGAACCTGTCGGCATTCAACGGTAGTGCATTGGGCAAAGCTTATTCAGCCAAGGAAATTTCGGGGCATCTTGCCGAACGTAACATTCAACGCGCTTTCTTAAAACCTCAACATAAGTCCACAGAACCCAATCTTTCACTTCAATCCACAGCGACACAGTTAGAGGATTTTTCCAATACCCTCGATAAGCTCCTGCAAATAAAAGGCGGGCAGGGTGCCGATGAACAGGTACGAAAAAGGAAAAAACGATTTCGAAACCATTTCAGACATTAATTATGAATACTGGAGAAGATATTCAAGGTCTACGAAAGATTGTAGACTTTACGAGGCTACTTAGCATTTTTATATTGGCCATACATTTTTATCTGGCCTGTTACCCCGCATTTGTGGCTTGGGGCTTTACTGCCGACATTACCGACCGTGTCGTACAGAATATCGTAAAAACTGGACTGTTTGCCGACTATCTACGGCCCAAATTGGGGACGCTACTTTTGCTCGTTACATTTCTGGTGGGTATCAAGGGCAAGAAGGATGAGAAGATAAGCCGTAAGAAAATTGCCGTCTATCTCATTTTAGGGCTTATACTGTACTTTACGAGTACCGGCATTCTGTATATGCGATTGGATGCCGAACCAAAAGCGATATTTTATATCACGGTGGTAAGCATCGGTTATCTGCTGATGCTCACGGGGGGTACATGGCTATCAAGGCTATTAAAGAACATGCTCAACAATGACATCTTTAATGAAGAAAATGAAACATTCCCACAGGAAGAAAGATTGTTGGAAAATGAATACTCTGTAAACCTGCCTGCCAAGTATCGGCTGAAAAAAGAAATCCGTAATAGCTGGATTAATTTCATCAATATGTTCCGTGGTCTTTTGGTAATTGGTACCCCAGGTTCCGGCAAGAGCTACTTCGTTGTAAGGCACATTATAGACCAACATATCAAAAAGGGATTTTCCATGTTCGTGTATGACTTTAAGTTTGACGACCTAACGAAAATCGCCTACAATAAGCTGCTGCAATATCAGGGCAACTACGCCGTTCCGCCAACATTCTATATCATCAATTTTGACGATATGAACCGCACCCACAGGTGCAACCCATTAGACCCAACTTCAATGGAAGATATTACCGATGCCATTGAAGCCAGCCGAACCATTATGCTTGGCCTAAACAGAAGCTGGATAAAATCCCAAGGCGAATTTTTTACGGAAAGTCCTATTAACTTTCTAACAGCCATAATATGGTACCTACGGAAATATGAGGGTGGCCGATTTTGCACCTTGCCCCATGTCATAGAACTGATGCAAACAGAATACGACCCGTTATTTGCCATACTGGATAGGGAAGAAGAGATAAAGGTGCTTGTCAACCCCTTTATTTCCGCATTCAAAAATAAGGCGATGGAACAGTTGGAAGGTCAGATAGCAAGTGCCAAGATAGCTTTGGCAAGGCTGGCATCGCCACAACTTTACTACGTGCTGAACGGGAACGACTTTACCTTGGACATTAATAACCCACAAGACCCCAAAATAGTAGCTATGGGGAATAATCCCTTAAAAATACAGATATACGGGGCGGTGTTATCACTCTATATAAACAGGATGATTAAGCTCGTTAACCGTAAGAAGCAATTGAAAAGCTCGCTGATATTCGATGAATTTCCAACCGTTTTCGTGGGTGGCTCATCAGGCATAGATGGACTTTTGGCAACTGCCCGAAGTAATTTTGTGGCAACCACTTTGGCAGTGCAAAATTACGAACAATTGAAGAAGGACTATGGCGATGAACAGGCCAACGTAATTACCAATATCGTGGGCAATGTAATCAGCGGGCAGGTTATGGGCAATACCGCCAAATCCGTCAGTGAGCTTTTTGGTAAGATACAGCAGGAAAAAATGAGCCAGAATATAGGTGGCAGTGAAACATCGTTTACCAAGTCAACCCAAATGGACTTGGCAATCCCGTCAGCCAAAATAGCCCAACTTTCCAGTGGTGAATTTGTGGGCATTGTTGCGGATAATCCCGAAGCCAAGATTAAATTGAAGATGTTCCATTGTGAAATACAGAACGACCACAAGGCCATTGCCGAAGAAGAACGCCAGTACAAGGAAATACCCGAAATAGCTACCGTAACAAATCAGGAGATACAGGACAATTACGAACTGATAAAAAATGAGGTACGGCATATTGTCCGTTCGGAGCTGAACGCTATCAGGACGGAACTTGAAGCAATACAACCACATGGCGAAGCAGGGCAAGAGGAACAAAAACCACCAACCTCAATGTAACACATTACTTTCAGAAGAATGAAATACATAAGTTTTTTAATGATTTGTCTAAGTTCTCCGATAACGATGTTCGTTATTTTTGGAATAGGCATATCGGTAGTCGTATGTAACACTGCCATTTTCAAACACAATTTAAAAAAATAATTATGAAAAAAAACAAACACGAGTGTTGGTAAAATCACAGAGATTAAGGTTTCCCTTAAGCGAAACTACCAGTTTGACGGGGTAATGCTCAATTCATCGGTAAGCGCCTACGAGGTGCTTAAAAAGATTTACAACCCCGGTATTCTCGAATTGATAGAGGAATTTTATGTGCTATTTTTAGACTGTAAACTAAGGGTACTCGGCTACTACATGATAGGGCGTGGAGGGATTGACCATGTGGCCGTAGATTCAAGGATTATTTTTGCACTGACGTTAAAGACTGCAAGCACGCACATCATTTTGTCGCATAACCATCCTTCGAACTTTTGTCAGCCAAGCAGGGCCGACCTTGAAATGACACGGCACATTTGCCAGCGGGCCTCCATATTTGGAATTAAAGTGATAGACCATATCATATTCACCTCCCACGGCTATTATTCCTTTAGGGATAATAAACAATTCTAAAAATACTCATTATATATAGAAAAATTAACGAATTGTACTGTTTTTTCAATGATTCGTGCTGTAAAAGGCGCTGCTAAAATTGGTAATTTTATAACGGTTGAATTAGATAATGTCACTTTTCGGTGTTCGGTAGGAGGGCCGAAGGTGGCATTTTACAAATACGACATACAAAGCCATTTCTAAGGCATTACGCTTAATAACCAAACATAACTGAATTATGGACAACAAATCCCTATTACTTACACATATTGCGCACAATGAGCACCCATCTTCATTTAGTTTTATTTTTCCCGAACCAAAGCCTGATAAACAAGTGCTGGTAATAAAGGGCGGAAATAATGGGCAAGGTTGGGAAACCAATACGATTGCGGCAACGGGAATTGGCAGGTATGTGTCCTATCGAACCTACGATATCAAAGAAACCACTAAATTCACAAGCGAGGTGTCCGAGCCTGTAATCTGTTTGGCCTACCGTTATGGTGCTGGATGTAGCATAGCTTTCTCGGCCGAGCATCCAAGCTATCCGATAGATAGGGAGAAGAATTTCCTGTTCTGGCAGGGCGATGGAACGGTGGAGCAGGAAGTACAGGTAGGTAAACATGCCCACTTTGATTTCTTCGTTAGGCCCGAATGTCTGGTACATCTTAATAACCGTCCCATTATCAAAGAGCTTATAGAGCAATCATTTCTATACCCACGGGGTAATATCGGGCAACTGGATATTGCCTTTAGTCAGCGTTTCGAGAGGTTAATGTTTGATATTATAGAAGAACTTGACAAAAATACCCCGACAGCCGAGCGTTTCAGCTACCTGTGCGATTGCCTTTTGTTAACGGCCATTGGCGAAAACATAACCCCTACCCCACCCCCCAAAAAAGTAACGCCAGATACTCCCAAAGGGCCAATTTCTTACAGCCCAAAGCCAAGAGAACAGCAAATGCTCAATGCCTTGGCAAATATGAATAGAGATGTGCTTTTGATGAAATACAGGCATCAATATAAAACCACTACCGAAAAGGAAAAACAGCGGGACATGGAAATTGAGCTTGATATAACGGTGAAGAATCATTCCATGAAACTTTGGGCAATGGAGAAGGAGATTTTGGCAGGGTTGTATTTTCATATTGCCGAACTTTTTGCACTTGAATACGAAAATGAGCTAATGACAGCCGACGATAGGGCCCTTTTAAAAAAGGCGGTGGTAAAGACCTGCGACTTATCATTTGAACTGCACCCGCCGAGTATATCAAAGCTAGATTTCTATGGGAGGTGGTCAGAAAAGGTTTCCATGTTCCAACAAATAGGAGATAAGAGCGTGCAAGATTTCCTATCGGCTTTATTGCCCGACAATACCCTTTCATTTACCAAAAGAAAAGACCAGCGCGGAAAGAACCTATTGATTGAACAGGTACGGGAAGCTTTTGGCATAAGGCCAATGTCCTATTTTACGGGCGAAACACCCGAGGATAAACCTAAGGAAATTGTACAACTGCATACACGGCTGATGGAGCATTGCGTAGATACCTTGGAGCTGGATAACGAAGACGGCGTGACGCGTAGCGATATAGTACGGGAGTTGGACAGTGCCTATCAACTTAATGATTTGATTGCTTTGTTGCAGATAGAGATAGAACAGCTATGCCCGCAAGATGGATACTTGGAGCAACAGGACGATGAACGGCTGAAATGGTTGATAGTGGCTCTACAGCACACCGAGCAGGATTGCGACGAGTTTTTTAAAGAGATTGTAACAAGTACCGATTATTACCACCTGCGCCTGTTCCACAGTTTAGGCAATAACATGAGGGAATTTAAAAAGGCCGTTAGAAAGGATGTCGCCTACGTACAGCAAAAGGGCTTAAAACTTGCTGATAGTATGAAAAAAGTTATCGCGAACCCCATCCGTTCGGAAATTCTGGAATTAGCCGAGGTACTAACGTATGAATGGACTTAAACAATGTAGGATGACGGGCAAGGTGCGCTTTGCCACAAGGGTAGAGGCCGAGGTGGTCATCTTTACCCTGCGCTGGGCATTGAAGCGGAAGGACATGAACGGCAGGCGTATTAAACATAGGAAAGGCAGACCTGTGGCAAAAAGAGCATACTATTGTGAGTACTGTAAGGGCTTCCATGTTACACATTGGGAAAAGAGCGATTTCAACACCTATCTGGAGCAAAGGGAAAAACGGGGCGAGTAATGTTTGCCCCTTATAAAATCACTTGCACAGGGAGTACAATATCATTCGCCCCAAACATGCAGGGCTTCCTCTTTTGTCTGGTAGGGGGCTATGCTTTCAGTTAAAGTTAAGGAATATGCGTCGTATTCCTTAACTTATTAGAGTGTGAATTGTGCTTTTTGTAAAGCGTAAAATTCTGATAACCCAAAAAGCTAATGAAGTTATAATCTAATCCTTTGTTCTATGCGTAAAACATATCCTGTTTCAATCAGGAAGCTTTCCATTCTTAGGGTTTGACTTGACCTAAATTTTGGATGGCTACTATTTGCTATATATGCTTTTTTTACCGAGAAATCTTCGGCTATTTCAGATAGCTCAAAATTTTCTATAGTTGATTTAAGTTGTTTTTCGGCATCTTTTATCCAATTTCCTCCAGAGTGGCGCTCTTTTAATTCGACAAAAATAACTGACCCTTCAAAAGTCAACATACCATCACAACGTTTCGGTTGTACCTCACCTTCAATTGAAATATCTATACATTTATCTATCGCAGTAAAAGTTACATCGTATAAATAATCATTCTCAACAACACCAATCCAATTTTCACCATTTGCTTCATCTATATAGGCTGGTCTAGTTGATGGTGAAGGCTCATCACATAAACCAAATAGCTTCCGCGAAGAAAATGATTGACAGGCTTCATTCAAAAAGTTTACACTCATATTCTTTGCTGGATTTCTAATAATTGTGCAAAAAGTTCATTGCTTTCATCCAGGCTGATGTTAAGTTCATTATCATCAGAAGGTAGACCGTTCAAAGTCTCCAAAAGATAAACAGAGCCTGTTTCCTCATCCATTTGGTAAACTATAAGTTCACCTATATTTAAAGAGGATTCAATTGGTATGATTGAGTTCAACTCTTCTAAATAACCTTTATCTTTTATGCGGTTTTTCAATTCCCCCGCTTTTACTGATAATGTTAGGTAATTGATAAGATAAGGACTATGTGTTGTGATAATAAGCTTGTTCCCTGAATTAAGGCGATTAAAAGCCAATAGCCCATGAAGTAGCTCTTTTTGAGAGCTTGGGAACAGGTTCTGCTCAGGTTCCTCGACAATGTTTACAAATGCAGTTTTATTAAATCGAGCAGAAAGTACAGAAAGCGCAATTCTCCTTTGTTCATCTGTCAGGTCTGCGTTGTTCCAAACCTCTGCGACACCAGCTTTAAACCTCTTTATCTCATCTGTACTCATGGGTTCTTTGTTGTCCTCGGTCTGTTTTTTTATCATGTTGGCCAAATAACTGGAAACAAGATAAACCGGAACCAATGATTGAAAGCCGCTTGATGCCTCTGCGAGCTTTATCCTATAACCTTTTCCCTGTAATTCCAAAGTGTCGGCAGATTGGTCATATTCCACTTCCGTTTTATTTATAGGAAGTTTTACCAAGCCTTTCATTTCATTTTTGGCATTATCAAATTCTGTCAAAAACTCCGTTAAAGGTTCCGATGATAGTTTCAATTCCTTTGGTGTTTTAACATAGGCGATAAAATTACGCTCGGCAGGCACGTACATTATCTGGGGTAAAGGATATGAAATAATAGATTTTTCTGTAATACTCAATTTTCTGCTTTTGTAAACAATACGAAAAGCATCACCCTCATATTCGATATGGGCATCGTCATTGCCATAATTTTCAAAATAATTTTCCAGACGATGATATTTTAAGAAACGATTTTTAAATCTATCTTTTTGCTCGAACCATGTAATATCATAATCACCTCTCACCAATGCTTTTTCTATCCACGTAAAGGTCGAAATCAGTTTTGCGATGGTACTTTTTCCTGAACCCTGATTACCGATAAAAACAGTGACTTTCTTAATATCTATCCAGCCATTATCAGCAACGCCCTCTTTTATCGGGCCAAAATTTTTTATTCTTATTTTACTCATTGTGATTTCGGTCTTCTAAACATTATTTCTTTTGCTCCTCGTGTTCTACATCAGGCAGGATATGATTTATTTCATATTTGGTTCGTTTTGCCTCAACTTCTTCTACTATCTTGTTCCATATAATGTTTTTATCGACATCTGTTATATCTGATAGTTTCAAAATATCTTCTACAGTGAATTTATGTGGTTCATCAAATTTGGTAACAAATGAATCATGCCCCATGCCTAATGCTTTTTTCAAACCGGTCGAATACATATTGGCAATATCATTCATTCTATGAATAGTATTTGACTCAAATCTCGCCTTAATGGATAAGAGCGTACTTTTTAATTTTTGTAAGTTGATTTTATAAGGTGTGTTTTTCGCCATCTCCGTATCATTTTGCTATTGCAAATGTGACAATATCATATTGAAAGGCATAAATAAAACTCCGTTACAGCATTAAAAAACATATATATCGGAAATAAATATTCTGAAATCCGAAAATAATTTTTGAAAATCCGAAACTTGTGTTTATTTTTAACATTATGTTTTATGATTTCAGACTTTTATGATTGGAATTTAGATTGTAATTATTAATTTTGCGATACTTCGAAAAAAACAGAAAGAGGTAGTCGCTTACGAGACTTGGTCGCACGAACCTGACAATTTGGAACCCAAGTGTAAGTGAACAACCCCAATACCTAATACCAATAGGATTGGGGTCACTTATGTCATGAGGTTCGACTGCATTTTTGCAGAATAGGCTTTGTCAGGGCCTTGTGCGAGGATTGACTGGGTGGCTCCAATCTTATTTCGCCCCTTTTTGATTTTGGGTCTCGTTTTATAAACGAGATTATGAAATACCACACAAATAAAGAGCATTATGTTCTACCGTTGAAAAATGGTAGTCATGGTGCTTTTTATGTTTTCAGTCTATCTAAAAAGCAATTCCAAAAAAACCTAAAAAGGCACCCCGAATAGTAGCATAACTTAACCATTGGCTATCGGTATAAAGCCCATCCAAAATACCGATGCCTTTACATCTATTTTTTGACCAAAAAAGCTTAACGCTTCGTGCGAATGGGCAAGGTATGTCCATACATTTCTCCTATTGCAGATGACGTTAACCCTAAAACAAATTAAGTTATGATAACGATTTTAATAATGATAATCAAGGATATTATAAAGACAAGGCTCCATAGGGGCAACAACCTGCTTAAGCTATGCACGGCGGTCTCCATACTGTTCAGTTTGAATATGGCCGTTGCCCAACAGCCCAACGGGGGGAAGGTGGCACAGGACATTACCGAAAACGGCCTGCGCATAGGCGATGAAGTGCCTGCACTCGATATTGCCTCTATACACAATTACAAATCCAAAACCGCTAATACCGCCGATTTTAAGGGCAAGCTACTGATACTTGACTTTTGGGCCACATGGTGTAGCCCGTGCGTAGCCATGATGCCCAAGATGCAACAGCTACAGAAAGATTTTGATGGACAGGTGCAGTTCCTTTCCGTTACCAACCAAAAGGAAAAGGAGGTACTCGAATTTGTATCAAAGCTTGAGCCCAAATTTCACGGCATGGTACCAATGGTAACTGATGATAAATTGCTCGCAAGTTATTTTCCACACAGGTATCTCCCGCACTACGTTTGGATTGACCAACAGGGAAAAGTAATTGCCATTACAGAAGGTGAACAAATCAATAGCGAGAATATTTCCAGTGCTTTAAAACAAGGAAACACTATCGCATTGAAAAAGAAGGTTGACTATCGCGTCGCATATGATAAGGGAGAGCCACTATTTATTGATGGGAACGGAGGTAAACCTGATGGCCTTATTTTCCATAGTGTACTAACACATCATCAAAAGGGGCTGAATTATGAATATACTAGAAAACCCCTTGACGACACATCGAAAATCAGATTAACATTTAAGAATTACCCTGTTATTTTTCTTTTTGGACATGCAATGGGAGCAAAGAATGGTGCATACGGTATAAAGAAAATGCGTTTTTTGGTCAGAGATACTTCAAAACTCCTAGTAACTGGCGATATGTTGCGTTGGGCCGAAAAGAATACGTATTGCTATGAACTTGTCTTGCCAAAGGCAATGGAGAGCATGAAATACGAGATTATGCTAAATGAACTCAAAAGATTTTTCCCTCAATATAAAGTTGAAATTGAAAAGCAGGAAATTGAAGTACTGGCTCTTATAAGGTTAGATAGTATAGACCGTTTGCGAAGTAAAGGCGGAGAGGCTAAAAATGAATTTAGTGGAGTTCATTTTGAACTTAAAAACCATTATATACACATGCTTGTGTCACAACTTTCCTTAAAATACCTACAAAATTATCCATTACCAGTAATGAACGATACAGGCTATAAAGAGAAAGTTGATTTAATGGCAGATGCAGACCTTTCCAATGTGGATAGCCTCAATAGGGCGCTCCGAAATTATGGTTTACTGCTTAAGCCTACAAAAAAACAAATTAACATTTTAGTGTTTAGGGATATTTAGGGATGGAGGATAGGATGAAGAGTGAAATGAAAAGTTTTTGTTTCCCTTTGGCCGTATTGCTTGTGCTGTTTTATCTGTTGCCGATAAATATCAGGGCGCAGGAAAACAGTGAAGTCAATGGCCGTGTAGTTTCAGAGGTAAATGGTTTGCCACTGGAAGGGGCAACAATAAAGATGGAACCCTCAAACCTTGTTGTTACAAGTAACAGGAACGGGGAATTTAAGGTAAAGGGAATTACAGGAATGCGGATTACCGTAAGCTTTACAGGGTTTGCGAGTCAAACACATGAAATTACTGGAAAAGACAAAGAACTGTCAATTAAATTGGCACCTATAGAGAACCTGATGAAAGAAGTAGAGGTGGTTTCAACTGGCTATCAGACCGTACCAAAAGAGAGGGCCACAGGTTCTTTTTCAACGATAAGCAATAAAGAACTAAATAGAAGGACAGGAGAAAACATATTGGATAGATTGGAGGATATGAGCGCAGGCTTGGTTTTCAACAGAAAATCAACAACCAAAAGCAAATTTAATATAAGGGGGCAGAACACACTCTATGGAGGAGCCTCACCATTGATTGTGGTTGATAATTTCCCGTACTATGGAGATTTGAATACCATTAACCCTAATGATATTGAAACCATTACCCTTTTAAAAGATGCCTCTTCCGCATCTATTTGGGGCGCAAAGGCAGGAAATGGAGTAATTGTTATCACTACCAAAAAAGGGGCAAAAAACGGGAAAGTCACCGTAGGGCTAAACAGCAACATTACTATTGGGGGCAAACGGGATATTTTTTATAGACCAAGGATTAGCGTTAACGATTATATAGAGCTTGAGAGCGAATTGTTCAGAAAGGATTTTTTTAGGAATACCGAAACATCGCCATCTAAATCTGCGCTCAGTCCAGTGGTTGAATTGCTCATTTTGGTGAGGGATGGGAAAATGAGCGCAGATGAAGCGAAATCCCTTATAGATGACTATCGGCAACAGGACATCAGGGATGAGCAATCGGCCTATCTGGAGCGAAGGAGCTTGGCCAGTCAGGTTGCGCTCGATATATCGGGAGGTAGCAACATACATTCCTATAGATTGTCGGGAGGGTACGACCGTGTTCTGGAAAATCAGACGGGATTAGAACACAGCAGATATACCGCCAGTATATACAATACCTACAGTTTCAGCAAAAAGCTGGAAATGGATTTGGGTGTTAATTTTTCCAAAACCATTTCCGATAATAATAATCTCAATTTTACACCCTTTTATCCCTATGGAAAATGGCAGGATAGCGATGGCCGTTTCCTATCATCTTACAGGTTTAGGGAACCGTTCGTATTGGAAACGGAAAAAAAAGGACTATTGAACTGGCAGTATCGGCCTTTGGAAGAGCAGAAACTAGCCAACGACCGTACGGCTCTGTCCGATTATCGTATCAATACCATGCTACGGTATAAGGTGATTGATGGGCTATCAGCTAGTTTGCTGTATAATTATTCAGGTTCACAAAGTAATCGGAAAAACACACAAAGTTCCGATACCTATTTTGTGCGCAATATGGTCAATTCATATACCACCATTGGTACAAATGGGGTACTAAATAGGCCAGTGCCGTTGGGTGCAATATTGGATGAAAACAGGGCGCAAACTGATGCCCATAACTTTAGGCTCCAATTAAATTACGAACGTAAATTTGATAGCGGACACCTTATAAATGCCATAGGTGGTACCGAAGTACGCACGCTCAATACTGTTGCACAACAATATAGAAAGTACGGTTATAATGAGCAAACTGGAAAAGAAACCGCAGTGGATTATTTGACCAATTTCGTGCAGTATTATAATCCCGCTAATTCTGCAAGAATACCTTTTGTACAGGACTATAATAAAACCACTGACCATTTTCTATCCTACTATATTAACGCAGGCTATTCCTATAGAAACATATATGGTTTTTCAGGGAGTGTACGGTTTGACCAAAGTAATCTTTATGGAGTAAAGACCAATGAGAAAGGAGTTCCCTTATATTCGTTAGGGGCATCGTGGGATATAAGCGCCGAGCGGTTTTATCCCTTTGGTTTTCTACCAATGCTAAAGTTGAGGATGACCTATGGACACAGTGGCAACACCTCTAACCTATATTCTGCGGATATAGTTACTTCTATCAATAATGGTGCGTTATCTCCTATTGGCGAGCCCTATGCTACGGTAAGTAACCCACCTAACCCTAGCCTGCGTTGGGAACGCATGGAAATGTTCAATATCGGGTTGGATTTTGGTGCCAAAAATAATATACTATCTGGAACTGTAGAATATTATTCTAAGCGGAATAAAGACCTTTTCGGTGTAACTCCCTTTCCGTATTCAACAGGTATAATGTTGTTCAAAGGCAATATAGCCAGTACCAAAGGGCATGGTATAGACCTTACGCTAAATGGAAAAATCCTTAGTGGTCAATTCAACTGGGAAGCAACAGGTTTGTTCTCAATGGGAAAGGACATCGTGTCAGATGTACCGAAAATGAATGTTAGTGGAGGCTTTTTGGACGGAAATTTATCGCCCATTAATGGTAGGCCACTATACGGTATTTCGAGCTACCGATGGGGTGGGCTTGATGCCGAAAACGGCGACCCAATTGGGTATTTAGAGGATGGGCCAAGTAAGCAATACGCTAAGATTATCTCTAGTGCAACATTGGAAAATGTAGTCTACAGCGGTTCTGCAATACCGCTTTACTATGGCTCGTTAAGGAATACCTTTGCCTATAGGCGGTTTGTATTATCCTTTCTCATTAGCTATAGGCTAGGCTATTATTATCATAGGGAATCGGTACAATATGGAACAAACTTCGGCCTTGGTTCAATGACAGGCGGAATGCCTACACATGGCGATTATGGCAAACGTTGGAGAGCAGTTGGGGATGACGTACGCACGCAGGTTCCATCAGCACCATCGTTAAATGTAGCCGGAAGGGACGATTTTTACAGGTATTCGGAAATATTGGTTGAAAAAGGTGACCATATCCGTTTTCAGGATATTCGCATGGATTATCTTTTCCCCGATAATGGTAAACGAAGATTTTTTCGCTCACTGGCTATATATGCCTATGCAAATAATCTTGGTGTAATCTGGAAGGCTAATAAGCAGGGTATTGACCCCGATTTTCAGAATATGCCATTGCCTTTTACCCTATCACTGGGAATAAAAACAAGTTTTTAATTAAATACTACAGTAATGAAAACATCATATATTTTACTAGTGATTGCCATCTGTTTTTTCGGAGTATCGTGTACCAAAGAATTTCTGGACGAGAAACCTAAGTCATCACTGATGGTACCTAAAACATTAGCCGATTTAAGGGCACTGATGGATGACCCCTATATATTTATTTCGTCAGGTTCTCCATCTCTCGCTTGGGTTTCGTCTGATGATTTTGTAGCACCTGATAACTATGTGAAAACTCTCAGCGCTACGGAGAGAGAGGCCTACCTATGGGAAAAAGCTATGGGAGGAAACGACTTGGATTGGTTTTATTGCTATCAGCAGATATTCAATGCAAATATCGTGTTGGACAGGCTCCCTGAAATTGAAGCGCAAAATAAGGAATATGTATTTTTGAAGGGAACTGCACTATTTTGGCGTTCATTTGCTTTTTACAATCTGTTGGAGAACTATGCTAAACCTTTTAACATTGCTACCGAAAGTGCAGATTTGGGAGTGCCTTTACGATTAACTTCAGACGTCAATATTCGGATGGGCAGGGGTACGGTAAAAGAGGGGTTTGAAAGAATAATCTCCGACCTTAAAACTGCTGTAGAGCTACTACCTGTGAACGAAAAATATAATACCCGCCCAACCCGAAATAGTGCTACGGCATTATTGGCAAGGATTTATCTCACTATGGGCGATTTTAGGAATGCAGGAATTTTTGCCGACCTAAGCCTAAAGCTGAACGATAGACTATTGCATTATCGTGAACTGGATGCTAATAAGGCAAGACCATTTCCATTGGGTATTTCTGGTCAAAATCAGGAGATTATTTTATATACCTGTATGACTAAACTAGGTTTTATCAAATCTGCATTAGTTGGGGTGGTTCCAGAATTGTATCGGCAATATCAAAATGGAGATTTAAGAAAAGAAATGTATTTTGAAAGCAAGGGAAAAGAATTGTATGTTTTCAAGGGAAGCTATACAGGGAATAATGATTATTTTGGAGGTTTAACCACAAGAGAGCAATACCTTATCCGTGCAGAATGTTTTGCTAGAGAAGGAAAAATAGAACTTGCTATGAATGACCTCAACAAACTATTGGCTTCACGATGGGACAACAGTTTTAAACCATTAACAGTGACAGATAAAGAGGATGTATTAGCGTTAATTCTTAGGGAACGCAGAAAGGAATTAGTTGGGCAGGGCTTGCGGTTTTCCGACCTACGGCGACTTAACCAAGAACAAGTAACAGCGACCACGCTTAGAAGAAAATTCGATGGAAAAGAGTATCTGTTACCTCCGAATGATATTAGATATGTATTTTTAATTCCCGAACAGGAAATTCAATTAACAGGAATAGAGCAAAATATAAGATGAATCAAAAATGGCACCTGAATGGTGCCATTTCTGTTCTGTATCTACTTATACTCTCCACGTACTTCATTTACAGCATCGGGGTTATCGTTGACATCATTTGTTGTACTGGTAGGAGTTGTTTCAAATTCTGCCGAACAGATTTTAAGTAGTTCAGGTTCGCAATCTAGTCCCGACTCTGGTGGAGGAGGGGTAGTATGCCATGCGTTATTATAAAAATAATAACGTGTTGCTTGTTTCAGCGGATTGCTTGAAGCAAAGGCGAAACAGGTGCCCATTAATAGGGCGATTAATGCGAAATTGAATTTTTTCGATTTCATAATACGATGTCTTTTTGCTAAAAGACACAAAAACTTTAGTTGATATAATTTTATTAATTGCCTACTTTTTCAGGGGTTCGGCCAGTGTTAATCACTTCCCTTCCAAATTTTCGACCAGCCCACGTAGAGCCGTCTGTTGTTAACCTTCTGATTTTTTCGGCCTCCTTTCCTTTAAATAAAACCTTAATCCTATGATTGCTATTATAAAAAACACACAATTAAATACTAGGTGTACGGGCCAGCTCATATTGCTGATAACACCACCGCACACACATGGTACCTTGTCAAAGGCCCCCGCTACAATAAATATTGTATATGCGGTAAAGGCTCCCATAAGCAGGATTGAAACCAATAGACCATAAAACCTTAGCTTGCTGATACACAGCAGCGCTGTTGCAATGATTTCCGACAGTGGCAACAAATACACCAATGCTTTTGATACCTGTGCCGAGAATACTTGGTTATATAGCTGATATTTGAAATATTCAATATCAGAAAGCTTGGTGATAACGGTATATGCAAACAATACCACCAATAAACCCGACATTATCTCGGATACTTGGGTTTCTTTTAGCCTTTGCCAAAAACTTTGGTGCGTAACAGCTTCCAATTCCCTAACGGTTTCATTTGTTCCTACCGGTTTCATACCTACTTCGTTTTGTTTAATCAAAGTTAGTTCACAGGATAGCTCAAAATTTCTCCAAAAATCAACGAAATCGGAAAAGTGAAGTCAAAAGACTTGATTTTTGGAGAAGTCTTCTCTTAGGACGGCTATTTTGTATAAAAGGACTTCCGAGATGGAAGCGTTAGCTTGTAAGGCCAATTGAATTTTTTCGGTATTGGGAAGGGGACAAACCCTTGATACGTTTAAAGCTTTTGTGATAACTCTTAAGGCTTGCATAGCCTACCTCAACAGCAATCTGATTGATATTCATTGTCGCATTTTCCAGAAGCTTGCAGGACTCCTCAATCCTTAGCCGTGTAAGGAACTGAAAAAATGTTGTTCCATGTATAACATTACAGGAGCGTTGTAATATAAAAGTGGAGATGCCGAACTGTTGGGCTACAATCTCTAATCTGCAACTTTCCTCAAGCATGTAATGTTCTTTAAGATAAGAGAGCAGCCTATCGGCAATCTTTATAAACTCCCGTTGCGTAACTAAATCCGTTGTGGTGTACTGCTCATGGTAAAGCGTGATACACGTGGAAACGTCCATCAGAATATTGAAGCCATCCTTATAATTAAGTATTGCAACGCCTTTCATTTTAACCAATATCCGTTTCAGTTTAAACGGGATGTTGCAGAACGGCAGGATATGTACCGATGGATGGTTGATTTCCCAACATTGCATAAGCGGACGAAAGGTATCAATAATGTTTGGAAAGGAAAGCGGCCAGTCAAACTCTAAGGACACTATCAGGAAATTATGGAGACCAGGGGGCAACGTCAGATCCGTGCGGCCAAAAGGAAAATACACCATAGAAAAACAGGGCGATAATATGAGGTTTTCGCTTTGCGTGGTACCAAATGACTTGATACCGCCTTGCAGGACAAAAAATAGGGTACAGATGCGAAAACTGGCAGTTAACGGTAGTATTGCTTCGTGTTCATTTTTTGCTTCGATAACCTGCAAGTGCGTTCCGATAAGTTTGAGGTGCTGACGTATAATAGTGATGTCGGCAAATTGGTACACTTCCCACGGTAAACGAAATAACGTGGATTTAGACAATACAGGCTTTTGCCATACAATTTCCATCGGTATGGTAGTGCCAAAAGCATTTCTGTCTATCGTAATAATTTCATTCATGGTAGTTTACTTCCATTTTGGTTAATATCGTATTTGAAGGCCCCTTTGTCAAGTGAATAAATGATTTCACTATTCTTCACCTCTGGCTACTTGCTTTTGGTATTATTTTTGTCGCATGTTGACCTTCAATACTTTGGGCATTTTTGCTGGTCGATAAGTGAATGGTGATGCTCATTAATTCTTCGCAACATTTTTTATAGGGATTGTTTAAGTGGACATACGGATGTAAAAGTCGAGGGGTGTCCGGTTTTCGTAATTCTAATGATGTTGCTTTGAGTATTTAATAACCTAATTATGAAGAATAAATGGATATATCGTTCATTCAGAAACTGCTCGATGAGGTCGCAGATGATTTCATTAAGGACCATAAACAACTAACAGTGCCAACCGAGGATTTGGCGTTAAAAATATCTATAGAAAACAAATTTCTAAACATAGAGCATAAGTTGTCCAGCCTACTCATAGAAGTGGGTACGCCAACAAAGATTCGTCCTATCGTTGATACTATTGTTGAGCATTGCATATCGTTAATAAGGTATGTAGACAATCAAAAAGCTGATAAATGCCAAGCTGATACCGAAGAAAATATCGTATGCAAATATTATGGCAACAGTACCTGCCTGTTCATTTTTAATATTCGGAGGAAGTATAATTACCTATCAACGGCCCAGCTAGAATGCCCCAAACTGTATGTTGACTTCTTTAAGGATTTGATGAAGGATAAGGTACAGGAAATTTTAGTTCACATGGAAAAAGCTGCCATGCCCCCAACATTTATAGAAGCCATGTCGGATTATTTTCAATCACCCATTCCCACGCCATTTTCTGTAAGCCGTTTTCACGATGGGTTTTCCGCATTAGATTACTTCTATGGTCTAATAGAAGTGCTATATGAGCGTTCATCGTTAAGGTCTAACGATGAATACCGAGACGCTGTTTATTACGAATTGATAAACAGGAATTTTAACCGTTTGGAATTTATCCGTGCAGCCATTGAATCATTTGCTGTGACCATTGACGAAGATACTGACATAGACCAAGAAATTATGAACCTGCTTGAAAAAAAGAAAAAAATAGCCGTAATTCCATCAATATCTGGTATATCGTACATTGATTCCGAAGAATGCCTACAAAATGCACTTTTCAATGCAATTTCCGCAGAAATCAATTTCCTGAAAGATTATCAAACGCACAAGGCGACAATGCTGGAACAGAAATACAACCCACAGTTTTCCAATAATTTTAATATTTGGCAACTATTGTTTCTTTTCAACGCAATGATTAATCTGGGTTTCTGGATGCGCGTAGGGAAATTGAGCATACCGGAATTTGTCCATTTAAATTTTGTACGCTCCGATGGCGAGCATTATTCCCTTAAATCACTAAGCAAGAAAAACTCCAATATTGAC
The DNA here is from genome assembly GCA_031277685.1 of Sphingobacterium sp. Taxonomy (GTDB): domain Bacteria; phylum Bacteroidota; class Bacteroidia; order Sphingobacteriales; family Sphingobacteriaceae; genus Sphingobacterium. Next base: position 48,318 of record JAITLV010000298.1, read on the forward strand.
CGTGTTTCGGCGCAGAAGCTGATTGAAGCATTAAAAAAAATCATCGACTATATCACTAAAAACTATCTATTGGTTCTTTGTTTACTAGACTTTGGATAAAAGAAACAAAATGTCCTTTTAGGTAGATTACGAAACACAAATGACCCCCTTTCTCTTTACAAAAGGCTCTTTGCTGATGCTCCTGCATTTTTTTTTATTCACTATATTTCATCGTGCCATGATATGTTCGGGGCAAATTCAAAAAAATGGTGAATAGAGGTGAAATCTAACATTCTCTTGACAAGGCCAATATTGTTAGGAGATTTGTCTGATTAAACAAGCTATGCTTCACACTAAAAATAGAACCAATGGACATCATAGAAAAGATAAATGTATCAAAGGCTCAAATGGAAGATATTTTGAATACGACCAATTCATGGGATAGCAAAAGGGTGGAACACTTGAACAAGCTTCTCTATCAACTAAAGGAATTTGTGCTTGAAACAGCCTTTAAGGATTCGGAGGAAGAAATCAATTTTTTTAAAGTGGTAAAGCCCGTTTTCAGTGGGCAGTTGCAACATGCACTACAGATGCAGCGGATATTGCTCGACAGCCCCAATTGGTCGGCTTCTGTTCGCGAAACCTATCTTCACGCACAGATAGAGGAAATCAAACATTATTTTGAAATCCATCGCGAGATTACGAGTTATTATCGCTCTGGCGACAGCAATTTGGATTTTCTGCTTTTCCTACGGGGAAGGGACAGTTGTCCGGCATGGCTATGTGTACCAAAAGTTGATATGGACGAAAGGTTTTCTACACTGGGCGACCCCTACTTTGCCGAGATAATGGCATATGAATGGACAGCCCAAGCTTTGAACAATTTGATTGAAGGACAGCAAAGCTCGTCAAGCAATGAAATAGTTAAAAGTGACCTAAAATGGACAGGCGACACCATAAACCTGACTGAATTGGCCTACGGCATACAGTGTTCGGGACAGGTAAATGGGGGCAATGCCGGAATTGCCGAAATCGTAAGGGGACTTGAATTTCTTTTTAATATCAAAGTAGGTAGACCTTATCGGAGATTTTCTGAAATCCGACAACGGAAAAGACTGAGCAGAACCCAGTTTTTGGACAACATGGGCAAAGCCCTTAACCAAAAATTGGAAGACGAAGAAGCCTACAGACCGTAGGCTTTTTTGATTTGCCCGTAAATTTATTTTTGGGTACTACCCAAATAGTGGTCAATCAAAAAATGACCGAAACCGAAACTTTGCTTCAGAAACCCAACGCAATGGTGCAAGGGTAAAGCAAACACGGTTATGTTACAACAATTTACATGGCTACAATTTTCAATCGCTGTAGCAATCATTACAGTCCTCTGGTACATTACCATCCTACTGCTCTTTTTCAAGGAAGAGATTAAAAATCTCATGGGGTTTGGTTCAGTTAAAAAAACTGCTCCACCGCCCACTGAGCGTACCCCTGAACCGCCAGCACTGATGGGAGCGTCCAAACTACCCGAAGGGGTCACTGAAACCTATGAGCTGGAATTTGGCCCACGTACCGATGACAAGGTACACAGGTTGGGTGCCATTTCAGACTTCTTGGAGGAAACAAAGGATATTTTCGAGATAGTCCAGAACGAGGGTGGCGGAAAGGAAGAATTACTGGAAATGCTGAAAGAACTGCTCAAACATTACCCTAACGTAAAAGAAAGCAGGCATCGGAGAGCATTGGTAGACCACCTTAAGGAACACTCGCCCCTTAACCTCTCAAGCACTGAGATTGAAGAGCTTTTCCTATAACCCATTTCAAAATATCAATATCAACGATTATGAACAATCAATTAAATCCGAAAAAGCAGGCTCTGTTAAAAACACTGATGTTTTTGTCCGCGTGGTTGGCAAGCAATGCTGTAATGACCATACGTCTGTACGGTCAGGATGGCTCGGCTGGAATACAAAAGGCTACAGATGAGGTTAAAGGCTACTTTGACACGGGATGTGACCTCATGTATGCAATCGGTGCGGTCATCGGAATCATCGGAGCTATAAAGGTATTCAACAAATGGAATGCTGGAGAACCTGACACGAATAAGGTAGCAGCCAGTTGGTTTGGTAGCTGTATATTCTTGGTCATAGTGGCCACGGTACTGAAATCATTTTTTGGTGTTTAACCCATACAGCCATGAGCATAATCTACCACGTAAATAAAGGTGTGTCAAAGCCTATTGTGTTCAAGGGCCTCAAGGCACAGTATATCGGCTACCTTGCAGTTGGCCTTGTCCTGCTCCTTATCAGTTTTGCGGTACTCTACATTTCCGGATTACCGCTGATGTTCATTCTCCCATTTATCGTTTGTATGGGAACTGCGCTGATAGTTACAGTGAACAGACTTAGCAAACGTTTCGGGGAGCATGGCCTAAAGAAATATTTTGCCCGTAGACGATTGCCCAAGGCCATAAGCTTTCGTTCTCGCAGACAATTTACCACACTGAAAAACAGACCTATCAAATACAGTAAATAATGGAAGCTTCTAAGATATTTCCGATATATACCGTCGACAACGATTGTATCATTTCCATACAGGGTGATATGACCATTGCATTGGAAATCCAATTGCCCGAAATCTTTACCCTCGATGAAAGGGATTATGATGCCCTGCACAGTACCTGGATTAAAGCGATACGTTTATTGCCTGCCCATACGGTATTGCATAAGCAGGATTGGGTAGTCAGGCAACATTTCCAGCCTACAGCCGACGGAAAAAGTTTTCTTTCGGCAAGCAGTGACAATTACTATAGGGGCAGGGAGTACATGCAGCATAAATGCTACCTGTTCATAACCAAAAAGCCCAATGGCCGCAAGATTTCAAATTCTGCCTATTGCAATATCCTGCGCAGGACTATATTGCCACAGCAACTGATTGACCCGACAGTCCACCGTAATTTTGAGGACAGTGTTGGGCAGTTCGTCCGAGTGCTGACGGATAGCAGGTATATCCGTGTCCGCAGATTAGGTACGGTTGAATTGAGTGGTGATGCGAACAGGGCAGGGCTCATTGAACGCTATTGCATGTTGATGGACAGGGAAAAGCATCCACAGCTTAGGGATATGGACCTTTCGCAAGGTCTGGACATCGGGGATAAGCACACCGAACTCTATACGCTCTCTGATATAGAGGAACTTCCCTCTCTGTGCGGGAGCAGGATTAATCTGGACAGGTACAGCACCGATAGGACAAAATTTTCGATAGGGTTCGCAAGCCCTCTGGGACTGTTGCTTGACTGCGACCATATCTACAACCAATTTATCTTCATAGGCGATAGCCAGAAAATCATCAGAAAGTTGGAGCAGAAAAGGCTCCGCCTGCAATCGCTTTCTGCGTATAGTCGTGAAAATGCGGTTGCTGGCGAAGCGGTGAACGATTATCTGAATGATGCGGTTGCCAGTCAGTTCCTGCCTGTAAGAGCGCATTTTAACGTGCTGGCATGGACTACGGATAAAGAGGAACTTAAGGACATCAGGAATAGGGTGTCTTCGGCTATGGCGCAGATGGATGCAGTGGCAAAGGTCGAAACCGTAGGCGCTCCACAGATATTTTGGGCAGGCATACCCGGCAATGGCGCTGATTTTCCCGAAAATGATACGTTCATCACCTTCGTAGAGCAGGCAAGCTGTTTTTTCAACCAAGAAGCTAACTATAGGTCTGATGTGGAGGGTATCCGCTTGGGCGATAGGCTTTATGGCCGTCCCGTTCTGCTCGACCTGTTCAATATGCCGATGAAAAGGGGGACGGTGACTAATAGGAACCTTTTCGTTTGCGGTGGTAGTGGTGGCGGTAAGTCAATGCTGATGAACCACATGCTCCGAACGCTCTATGAAGAAGGGGCACACTGTGTGGTCATTGATGTTGGTGGGAGCTATAAGGGACTTTGTGACCTGATTGGAGGTTATTATTTTATATATACCGAAGATAACCCTATCCGCTTCAATCCATTCTATCTGGAAGATGGAGAGATACTGGACACGGAACGAAAGGAAAGCCTCAAAACACTGCTCTTTGCACTGTGGAAACAATCCGACGAAAAATACAGCAGGTCAGAATATGTGGCAATCTCCAATGCTGTGACGGCCTATTACTTCAATCTGGAAAAGCATCCCGAAATCTTTCCCTGTTTCAATAGTTTTTATGATTTCTTGGTTGGGCATTACCGTAGCATTTTGGAGGATAGCAGGGTAAATCCAAAGGATTTTGATTTTGAGAATTTTCTGTATGTATTGAATCCCTACTATAGAGGTGGCGAATTTGATTATCTGTTGAATGCGGAGGAAAAATTGGAGTTCCTGAAAGAACGGTTCATAGTCTTTGAACTGGACAACATCAAGTCGCACGAAATCCTTTTCCCAGTTGCCACAATCATTATATCCCAAATGTTCATTGCCAAGATGCGCAAGCTCAGGGGGCTGCGCAAAGTGCTTGCCATAGATGAGGCTTGGATTGCGATTGCCAAATCGGGAATGGCATCGTTCATCAAGTATCTCTATAAGACCATCCGTAAGTTCAATGGTATTCCTGCTCTGATAACGCAGGAAGTGGATGACCTGATTTCATCGCCCATCATCAAGGAAACAGTGGTCAACCTTTCCGATACCAAAATATTTCTGGACATGCGCAAGTTCATGAACAAGTTCGACAGCCTACAGCATGTGCTTGGGCTTTCGGAAAAGGCCAAAACACTGATGCTGTCCATCAACAGAGCAAACGACCCATCAAGGAACTATAGGGAAGCTCTGGTAGATCAGGGCGGTGAAGTCCTGAAAGTATACCGGAATGAGCTTTCCATTGAAGAATACCTTTCCTATTCGACAGAAGAGAACGAAAAGGTAAGAGTACAGCAGTATGCCCAAGAACACGGAGGGATGAAAGAGGGGATTGAGAAGCTGGCACAGGAAATCAGGAATGAAAAATTAGGTGATAACAAATAAATAAAATAGAAAATGAAACTATTCAAGATTATGAAAAAATACATGGTAATACTGCCGTTCAGCGCAATGGTAATGTGCGTGGCAATACCTACAGGCGCAACGGCACAGGTCGCCGTGCTTGAGGTAATCAAAGCAGGGATAAAACGGGTCATTAAGGCCGTTGACCTCAAGGTACAGCGTATGCAGAATCGGACCGTATGGCTACAGAATGCGCAAAAGACACTAGAAAACCAACTTTCAAAACTTCGGTTGGGGGATATTGCCGACTGGACAGAAAAACAGCGCAAGCTCTATGAAGACTATTATCAGGAGCTATGGAAAGTGAAATCGGCGATTACCTACATCAAACGCATCAAGGAACTCAGTCAGGAGCAGGGACAATTGGTAAAGGAATATCAGTGGGCTTGGGAACGGTTCTCGAAAGACCTCAATTTCACTCCTGATGAACTTGAAAATATGACTTCGGTATATTCCGGTCTGTTGGAGGAGAGCATCAAGAATATTGATGAAATCCTGATGGTTGTACACAGTTTCGATACACAGATGTCTGATGGTGAAAGGCTGGAAATTATAGAAAGGGCAAGGGATAAGATACATGAAAATCTATCCTCACTGCGAAAATTCAACGCCAGTAATATCCAGCTTTCCATGCAAAGGGCGAAAGATATGAATGAAATCCAAAACCTTAAAAAGATATATGAAATCGAAAACTAATCTATTGGAAAGGGCATTTGCCCTCGGTAAAAGAACCAATATGCTTTTGGTTTTTATCCTGCTTACTCTGATAATATGCTGCGGGCATCACAGTGCTACCGCCCAAACGTTTTCAGAATTTTTTAGGCAAAAGAGTACCCAACGAAAATACCTGATGGAAAGTATTCTTGCATACAAGACCTACGCTACCGTAGCTTGGAAAGGATATAAGAACCTGCGTAAAGGATGGCGTACCATCAGCGATATAGCGAATGGGGAGCAGAAGCTCCACCTGCTGTATTTTGAGTCCTTGGGTGAGGTAAATCCCTTGATTAAGAAAAACCCTTTGACTGCTGAAATATTGGAGATGTGCCAAAAGATATACTTTCTGATGGGGAGACGAATAGATATAAATGGGTTATCCAGGTCAACCGTAATCAGTGATATGAAATCACAGCTTTTGAACGATTGCGAAAACAATCTTCAAGAACTGGATATGTTATTGACCAATCGGGAAACCAAAATGACCGACAAGGCCAGATTGAACAAACTTCATGCTATTCACGGCGCAGTAAGAAATACTTTGGAGCTTGCCATGCAGTTCACAATGGACATGGAACTGATGAAAGGAGGGGAACATGAAAACGATTAAATATTGGTTGCTATCCGTTCTGATGTCACTAACTGTTGGAGCAAGCAGGGCGCAGTCTACGGAGGTTCAGCAATTGTTGCTCAACGCCACCAAACTTGGCCAGTTGAAAAACATCTTAAGGGATATGAAAAAGGGCTATGACATCCTGACCAGTGGCTACAATACCATTAAAGGGATTTCAAAGGGCAATTTTTCAATTCACGATGCCTTCCTTCAGGGCCTACTGAAAGTAAGCCCCTCGGTAAGAAAGTACAAGAGGATTGCAGACATCGTGGCTTTACAGAAACAGATTGTTCGGGAATACCGTTGGGGCTATGAACGGTTCAAAAATTCAGGCACTTTTTCCGCGCAGGAACTGGATTATTTTGCCAATGTCTACACCAACTTGGTCGATAAGAGCATGCGCAACATAGAAGAACTGATATTGGTGGTTACTTCGTCCAAGTTACGGATGTCGGATGATGAACGCATCGGACAGATTGATGACCTATATGGAAAGACAAAAGATTTGCTTGCTTTCTTGAATTACTTCAACGATGAGGTTACGGTGATGGAGAAATTGAAAGAGAAGGAGAAATTCGATATAAAAGGGCTGGAAAACATCTATCTGCCAAAAGGAAAGGAGGTAGACAATGAAGACTGATAAACTGATAGGGATAGCTACCGTAACACTCTTTATCTTCCCGATTTGCGCAAGCGCACAGGGCTTGAGCGATACGCTATCAGGAATGCAGTCGGTACTTGATAGGATTTACGACGAAATGCTCCCTCTTTCAAGCCGTCTTATCGACGTGGCCCGTGGCATAGCTGGATTTGGCGCCCTATGGTATATTGCCAGCCGTGTCTGGCGCCAACTCGCATCTGCCGAACCCCTCGATTTCTATCCCTTGTTGCGCCCCTTTGCCCTCGGACTGGCCATAGCCCTGTTCCCCGTCGTCCTTTCTGTTCTCAATGCCGTTCTGGGGCCTACCGTGTCGGCCACTTCTGCAATGGTCAAGGACAGTAACACGTCTATCGAGCATTTGCTCAAGCAAAAGGAGATTGCCCTTAAAAAGACAAAGAACTGGCAGATTTTCGAAGGTCAGAACGGTGCGGGAAATAGGGAGGAATGGTATAAGATGAGGCATCCTAATGATAAAAATGGGTCTAAGGATAAGTGGTTAGACCGTGTATATAATGATATGCAATTTTGGATGGATAAGCAGATGTACAGTTTCCGTAATTCGATTAAGGCATGGTTAAAGGAAGTATTGGAAGTTGTCTATCTCGGAGCATCGCTGTGTATCAATACCCTTCGAACGTTTTTCCTTATCGTATTGGCAGTAATAGGCCCATTGGCACTAGGGTTCTCGGTCTATGATGGTTTTCAGCAGACATTGTCCAATTATCTGTCGCGTTATATCAATATTTTCCTTTGGCTGCCAATCAGTAATATTTTCGGGAGCATCTTGGGCAAGATACAGGAGAATATGCTCCGGCTAGACCTCAGTCAGATTGAGGCCAGTGGTGATACATTTTTCAGTACGACCGATACCGCCTATCTGGTCTTCCTGCTTATCGGAATTGTTGGGTTCTTTTCAGTGCCTACAGTGGCCAGTTATATCGTACAGGCAACGGGACAGAATACCTATTTGCAACGTATCAACACCTTGGTCGTTGGAGCAGGTCAATTTGGAGCCTCTAATATGGATACTTCAATGGGGAAAGGCTCTGTTGGGGCTATGGCTACCAACTATGGTAAACTTGCAGGGCAGGTTTACAATAAAGTGAGGGACAGTTTTTCAAAAATCGGTTCAGATGGGGATAAAGACAGCAACCAAAGGAGCAAACTTGAGGGAAAATAATATCTAAAACTATGTTCAAAAAACTCAATAATATAGAAACGGCATTTCAGCATGTAAGGATGTTCAGCCTGATTTTCCTTGTAGCCTGTTGCACTGTATGCACCTATATTGTTTATAAGTGTTTTGCGATGGTAAACAGTGAACGAGAACGGGTGTATATTCTGTCAAATGGCAAGGCTTTGGAAGCTCTGTCAGATGATAGAAGGGAAAACCTACCCGTGGAGATACGTGACCATATCGCCAATTTCCATCGGTATTTTTTTACGCTTGACCCTGATGAAAAAGTGATACAGCAAAATGCTTCAAAGGCATTCGACCTTGCGGACATCAGCGCAAAAAAAGCGTACGACAATTTACGGGAACAGGGATTTTATGCGAATGTTATTTCCGCTAATATCTCAGTTCGATTGGAGGTTGACAGTATTTCCCTTGAACTGGACAATGCCCCATATAGGTTTACCTGTTATTCCACCCAAGAACTTATCCGTAGCACATCTACAGTAAAGCGGAAATTGGTTACCAAAGGAGAATTACGAACGGTGTCCAGAAGTGACAATAATCCCCACGGATTTCTAATCCAGCGATGGGAAACTGTGTTTAATGAAGATTTAGCGAAATGACACGGATAGGAAAATTAATTAGGCTCATGGAGCAGCGTATCGGGAATTCCCTGAACCAAAAAGCTGAAAAAATGGGTATAAAAAAAATGAAATGGCTACTGCTATCACTCGGTGCGGTGTTCACCGCCTATTACCTATTTCTAATAGTCAATGCACTTATTAAATAATAAAATTATGGAAAAAAGAAAGAAAAAAGCTCTATTGGTCTTGCCTCTGGTGGCTATTCCACTCCTTACTCTTGCATTCCACGCATTAGAGGGAGGTTCAGGACTTAAGGAAAAAGAAAATGTTACCAAGAAGGGCATCAATACGGAACTTCCCGATGCCAAACTCCGTAGCGATGAAAAGAAAGATAAATTCTCGTTATACAAGAACAGTACGGATGATACCATAGGCAATTTCAATGCGCCAACTGATACAGTCTTTGACCGTTTGGGTTTCAATGGTGCAAGGGAAATAGATAGGAAGAGCGAAGAAATCAATGGGAAACTCGAACGGCTTGAAAAACGCTTGAAGGATGAAGAAGAGGCTGATATGCAGACAACCTATAGAAGCCGAAGGGCGGTTGTCCAGCCAAGTCAGACAGATACGGACATGCGTGGTGATGTAGACCGTTTGGAGAAGCTGATGAGGCAGATGCAGGAAGACAATGGCCCTGATGCGGAAACCGTCCAACTGAATGCTATGTTGCAGAATATTCTCGACATCCAGCACCCCGAGCGTGTAGCTAATCGGACAAGGTCATATTTGGATACGCTTTCTATGGACAGTTTATTCAGGGCAATTCCTGCAACCATTCTCGATAAGAAGAAAGCCGTTCAGGGAGCTACCCTAAAGCTTCGTTTAGATGATACGGTAACATTATCTGGACAGAAGATACCAAAGGGACATGAGATATATGGCATAGTAAACATTATGAACCAGCGACTATTATTGAATATCACCAATATTAGGTTAGGTACCTCTATCATTCCCGTAAATCTTGCCCTTTATGGACTTGATGGGATTGAAGGACTGTATGCGCCCGATGCTATCCTGACGGAAACGGCTAATTTAGGCGCAGATAGGGCAATTGGAGGGATTGGCATGTATGGGCTAGACCAATCAATGGCTACCCAATTGGCTACCGCTGGAATAGACGCTGCCCGTAGCGCACTTGGCAAGCGGGTACGTAAGGTAAAAGTGAAGATAAAAACGGGCCAGAAAGTACTCTTACGAGATAAATCGAAAAAGAACTTAACTAAATAATAAAGCTATGAATCTGAATAATTTGGAAGACAGGATTTTTGATATGCAGGCACTTGGTTTTTCAGAGGAAAATATCAAGAAAATGCAGGAACTCATGGAAAAGAACGCCGTTTCTTTCAATCTGTATGAAACCCATCGGGCAGATAAGGGAGGTGTGATTGACTATACCGTGTACATAAAAAAATCGGCACAGTCAGATTTTTATTACCTCCCTAAATTTGATGCTGTTCAAGACAAGGTGAAAACTGGCCCTGAACAAAAATATTTGGTCATCACGCCACATGAAGAGCCAGGTAAGAGTTTGGTGCGTAAGCTGGAAACTATCAATGAAGCCCTTGATTATTTTGCACTACAGCCGAAGGCCGAACTAGCGATTGGTAAGGATGCCAAGTCTAAGCTCAGCTTGGCACAGAGAGAGGGCGGAAAGGTCATCTATGCGGAACGTAATTTTCGCTCGGTAATTGGACAGCCACCAATCCCGCAGACATTCTACGTGGAAGAAGGCAAAGGTATGACCAAGATACAGGCAGGTAATCTTGTTCAGGGAAGGGCTGTTTTCAGGGACGACCTTGTAAACTTTCAGGGACAGCCATACACTGCTTGGATTGCGCTCAATTTCAATAAGCCGAGGGATAGGTACGGCAATTATCCACTTCAAATCTATAGCGTTCCAAACTATGGTTTTGACCTCAAAACTTCGCTATCGGAATATAAAATAGGGGAAATGGAACAACCAAAGCTAGCCGCACAAATCGAGAATGCAATATGTAATGGTGAGAGGATTATTGTAACCTGTACAAACGCAGATAATGAGAAAAAACAGGTCTTTATGGAAGCTTCGGTACGTTTCCGTACGCTTAACTTCTTTAGGATGGACGGCAAGCCCGAAATGCGGGAGCAGTTTCTCAAGCTAGGAGCTAGTCAGCGGGTATCAGGGCAGATGCTCTCCAACAATCAATCCCAACAGCAGGAAAATGGTGCCCGTGTCAGGAGATAGGCACCATTCTTGTTTGAAAATCGGAAATTTTAACTTAAAATAGACATGGAAAAATTCAATCAACTGAAGGCTCTCATCGAAGGAGCCGAACAAGATGCTACCGCATTCTATCAAAAAGGGAATAAAGCTGCGGGAACACGTCTGCGTAACGCATTGCAACAGACTAAAACTATAGCACAGGAAATCCGCAATGAGGTAACTGCCCGCAAAAATTCAAAGTAAGGCAGTTTTTGTTACAATAGAAGCCTGTTACCGTTTTGGTAGCGGGCTTTTTCGTTGTTAAGGAAAAAAGTTTTGTATTTTTATATTGATAACCAATGATTTAAATGTTATGAGAACAAGTTGTTTTAGCCTCATGGCAATGCTATTAATTGCGCTCTGTTCCTGCTCGGGAAAAGGTAAACGTTTGGAGGAAAAGATAATCGGACGTTATTTCTCTGTATCGGAAAATGAATATGACCATTTCAAGGACACAATGGAAATCAGGAGAACCGATGATGGTAAATACGATGTAACGCAAATTGCAAATTGGTCTTCCGCCAAGAAATCAGACCCTACCAGACCTAATAGGAATAAAGTTGCAGGCGAGTGGATAAACTATGGAAAAGGCGACACTTTTACGGGTAGTTTCCAAATGAGCGATACAACCCTCCGTATCACAGACCCAATGTCCGGCAGTGTGGAAATTATCAGATTTGACGTAGATGAAGGTCTGATGTATTACCCTGTTAGGAATAGCTTTGAAACTTATACTAAAATCAAAGATTAAGAGGATTGGCAATAATGTCAATCCTTTTTTATTTATCTACCAATACCTTTCTTTGGCGTAGAGGCTTCTATCGTTCCTCGGAAGCCACAACGCCCGATGCTTTCCTACAGGCTGGTCGCGTACCGCTACAGCCCGTAGGGCTTTCCTCTATGTGATAAGACCTTTACTTTCTATATGTCATTTTAAGATAGCCTAAGGCTTTTTGTTGCACAAATTTCTGAACAACCTCCCTTTCGCCAAGGCAGACCCCTGCGGGGTTTGTACACAAAAAATCTTCCTTTCGCGCCTCGCTGCGCTCTGCACGAAAGCGTATTTTTTGTGACAAAGCCTTGTCTTGCAGGGAGATTGTATCAGGAGCGGGTATCTAACAAAAGCCAGAGGCCCGTGTCCTCGGGTTTGCGTTCAAAATTCTGATTATGAAAAAAGGACAGCAAAACACAGGCAATCGGTCGCCACCTCAAGGAGGTGCCACCATGGAAAAAACAATCAAATTTTTAATATTAAAAAACAGTATCATGAAAACGATAGTAATAGAAAGCAAAGAAATCCTTAAAGGAACAAACGGAACTGCTGATAAAACAGCAGATAGTAAGACAGACAATAAAAATATTGTTCAAACTAAAAACAAGGAAGAAAAAGAGACGAAACCTCAAAATAGAACGGTTGGGAATGGAAAACAGGACACTAACATACCTGCGCCTAGCGAGCCAAAGGTAAGCGAACCACCTATAACGGTTCAGCCGTTAAAACCTGTTCCAAATCTTGAAAGTACCCTAAAACGTGTAGAAGAGTTGCACCGCAGGAAAATACAACGTGATAGGCTGATAGGTACGATTGACACGTTGGATTCGTTCGAGGTCGAATTGAAAGACGATGCGGACGAAACCAATGGAAATCATTTCCAAGGCTGTAAGCTGACTATAGAGGATGATGACCGTAACCAGTTTATAACGAAAAATCCAGTCATTATCAAAGCGGTAGCACAGTTTGTGAAAAATATGTGTGTGGATAGATTAGGAGAAGTCGAGGCAGAAATCACACTTCCTTAATTTATAATCCCCCAAGCCTGTTGATGGGCGTGGGGGATTAATTCTAAAATTTAATCAGAAATATCATGAAACATAATTTTGAGGAACGTAGGCAGAGACGTTTGGAACATGCCAAAAACATGGCAGTAAGGGCAGATAAAGAAAGTGAAGCACTTTATAATGAAGCTAGCAAAATGGCTAGCGCAATACCTTTCGGACAGCCTATCTTAGTTGGGCATCATTCAGAAAGGCGAGATAGAAACTATCGGGATAAAATACACAATAAGTACGGAAAGGCTTTTAAAACTATGGACAAGGCAGATTACTATCGGAATAAAGCAGATAGTATAGAAGCAAATGATAATATCTATGACGATGACCCCGAAGCACTGCAAAAACTGGAAGCAAGATTGACGCTTTTAAAGGATCTGCAAGACTTTATGAAGTCCGCAAACCGCTGTTTGAAAAAAAACGACAAGAAAGCTTTTTTGAAGCTTCCCAATACGAGCGAAAAGACTTGGGATTTGCTCAATACCCCCAATGTGATGGGAGATATTGGATTTGCAGGCTACAAGCTCACAAATAACAATGCGAATATCCGCAGGATAACACAACGTATAGAAAAATTAAAGAGGATAGAGCAGAGGGAGGAGCTAGATACTGTAATAAATGGCGTAAGGATTTTTGAAAACCATGAGGCCAATAGGTTACAGGTGTATTTTGAGGGAAAGCCGAGCGAGGATATTAGGAAGAAATTGAAATCTAACGGTTTCCGTTGGTCGCCCTCCCAAGGTGCATGGCAGAGGGGTATCGGAAATTACGCCCTTAGAGCTGCTTTTGAGATAGCAAAGAGTTTAGCGACCTAATCCATTGTGGCAAATTAAATAGGCGGTCTAAACCGCCTATTTGCCCTTTATTTTCTGCCTCGATAGGGATGCAACTCCGTAGCATTCACGACTGGCCCTTGCGGGCCATCAACTCATGATTACTATCTTTATTAACGCCCTAATATTTGTTTTTTATCTGCAATAAATTGATTATCTTTGTTTTATTCTAGCATGTGAAGTTAGAATGGGAGAAGAATAAAACGTTCTTTTTTGTGTCAGAATGAAAAAAATGCCCTATTTAAAACCCTAATACTACAACCTGGTTTTAAGTGGCTGTAAATTAGATATTTAGAATGGTGGTTAGGTCGTCCTGCCACCCCGACTGAAAAGCTCTAACGATAGTTAGGGCTTTTTTTGTTTTTGGCAAGTTGAGAACCTGCGATCTCCTGAGGGGCTGTAAGTTCGATCCGGAGGAGGCTCAGGGGGGTGCTTGGCTACCGCGTGGCTGAGCCAATCCTGCCTCCCCGACTGAAAAACGCTAACGAAAGTTAGGTTTTTTTGTTTCAAGGGAGAAAAGGAACTATAATGCAAGTTGCTCACACTTATCGCCTTTATCAATATTAATTATCAGATCATATTTGTTGGGTGTCTTCTCGTTAACAGGAGAGATTATTGTATTTCTATTTTCTTTAGTTTGATCATTCACTCCGATAACGAAGTATTTTTCTGCATATTTCTCTTTTAGGAATACACCTAATTTTTTTGGTCCCTTAAATTGGGGATCATTTTCGAGGTGAAAACTAGCGGCCCAAATCAATACGCCTGATTTGTTATCAATATGTCCATTTAAGTTTTCGTACATCATTGAGTCTCTCGGGAACGTTGGGTCATCCCACAGCGATGTGAATTGTTCAAGCTCATGAAATAGCAACTTATTTTTGTCATTGCCTATCGTAGATTTTAAACTTTTGACATTTTTTTTGGCTTTTTCCAGGCGTTCAAGCCATTTAGCGGAAGTTATAATCATGATATTGCTATCGAGAATAGCATTCATGGAGCTGTCTAATAAAATTTTGGTGTTTGAGATCTGGTCTTTTTGAATACCTGAGGCATAGGTGTTTAACTGTGTGAGTGGTGTTGAGTAGTTTTGGAAATCTATGCCTACTAATTGGATTTTTTTCTGATGGTTTTCGTTTTATTCTTTAAGCCAATCTATCATCTGCACTATTTCCAGACAATTATATAAGCCTGCTTTTTGCAGGGAATAGGGTTCATTTAGAGCCGTTAAAGTCGTAGGTAAATCTAAGACAGTTTCCCCGTTGATATAACTGTTCAGCATGGAAGTTACATTTATTGATGCTTCAAGTACAATGACATGAATAGATTCCTCCTTTATAAGGTGTTTAACGATATCAAATTTTGTGTTGTAATATCCTCTGTAGAAATGTTGTGCTTCTCCTAAACCTATGATATTGTGGTTTTGAATTTTGTCCGAAATGCGCGACAATTCTTTTTGTGAAAGATGTTGTGCTGAACATATAGCAAAAAAAAATGATAATAATAATGTTAGGGCTAGTTTGATTTGGTTCATAATTCTTTTTGTATTGCTTTAGTATAGGATGAAATCCTGTACTGAATTCCATAAATAAAACAGAGGGTTCTTTAAACAGTAGGGCTGCCCTTGGGTAGCCCTACTGTTTTTGATCTCTTTCTTAAAAGTTTATAGTGCTTTATTCTGATTCAGGAACTGTCTGTAGTTGTCCTGATGTTCAAAATATGCAACTTGACCTCCGTCACCGATGAGGACAATGTAGGCCCTTGCTTTGTCTACTTTTGATCCCGTCTGTGGATCTATGGCATAGCGTACTTTTTCATCTTTTGGAATCCGCTCTTTGCAATTTTCGCAACAGCCATAATATGTCTTTCCATCCAAAGGTACTGCTAGTTGTTTCTTTCCCATAAATTCATCATTAACCATGCAGACCATATCCGAGGGAACCTGTTGTCCCTTTTCATAGCCAAATTGCTTTTGCATCATTGCTGGTGCAGCTATGTCGCTTCTGTTCTTGCTGTTTTCTGGGGTGCTACAGGCTACTATCTGCGTAATGAGCAGAGCGATGAATGCGATTGATCTTAAAATTTTCATCTGTTTATTATTTAAGTGTTGTCCCTTCTGTAATTTCTTCGTTGGCCATTTTTATGATGTGGTCACCATCAGCGAGTGCGCCGAACACTTCAATTTTGTCGTTTAATGCTCTTCCCTTTTTTACCGGAATAAATTTTGCGTTTCCGCCATCATTCTTGATGACATAGATTCCCATATTGCCCTCGACCAAAGCTGAGCGGGGGATAAAAAATGTTGCTTTGTTGTTTTTAAGGAGGACTTTTGCTTCCGCAACCATAAAAGGTTTGAGATCGGGGTCGTTGTTGATAAAGTCTGCTTCAAATTTCTCGGAACGTAATTTTAAATCCAAAGCCCCGCTCTTCCGGCTTATCGTTGCTTGGAAATTCTTTTCGGGGAGAGCTCTTACATTGAAGTTGATTGTGTCTCCTACCGCGATATAGGGTACATTTGCCTCAGGAATAGATAAGTTCAGACGAAGCTTTGACGAATTTTGGATGACAAGCAATGGTGTTCCACCCATTGGTCCTACATAAGCGCCAATATCTGTATTCCGGGCTGTAATGACGCCACTGAAAGGTGCACGGATAATTAAATACTGGTTGATGTCCTGTATTTCGGTGTAAGCAGCCCGAGCGGATTTTACTTTGGCCTCATCGGAAAGTTTTTGTGCGGTGATCTGATCCAGGGCATCGCGTGCGATAGCCCCTTTGGTTTCATTTGCACGATACATACGGTCATAATTCGCTTTTGTAGCAATGTAAATTGCTTCCTGGGCATGTATCTTGGCTTTTGCATTGACAATTTGTGCCTGTAACTCTGGTGCTTCCAGTGTCATGAGTATCTGACCTTTGCTGACCTTTGAGCCAATATCAACATGAATAACTTTGACATAACTCTGTATTTTTGCGAATAATGCGGTCTCCTGATCGGGTCTTAATTCGCCTGCAAGCTGCAGTGGTACTGCTGGATTTATTCTGGCAATGGCGATGGTTGTCAGGGGCATAGTGGCCATTTTTGTAACCTTAGTTTTCTCCTGTGGGACGGTATTGTTCTCTTTTATATTCTGGTCGCAGGCGCTAAGTAGTAACGCAACAGCTGGTAAAATAATTGACTTAAGTTTCATGACTGAATTAGATTGTTGTTTTTACAAAATGAATACTATTCTCATCTTCAGGGTCTAGCGAAGGAGAAGTGGTGGTTGCTTTGTCCTGTATCCATATAAATACCAAGGGAAGGATAATCAATACAGAGAATATCGAAAAAAGAAGTCCGCCAATGACAGCACGTCCCAATGGAGATACTTGATCGCCGCCTTCGCCAAAACCGATGGCCATTGGCAACATGCCGGCAACCATGGCAATGGTTGTCATAATGATTGGGCGTATACGGAGCTTAGCGGCTTCAATGGCGGAAATCATTGCATTATGGTTCTTTAATCGTAGTGACTCCGCATTATTTATTAATAGGACAGCGTTGGCGATTGATACACCTACGGACATAATGAGTCCCATGTAAGATTGTAGGTTCAGTGTTGAACCTGTTAATTTTAATAATATTAAGGCGCCTACGATTACAAAAGGAACAGTGGATAGAATAACAAGCGAAATTCGGAACGATTGGAAAGTGGCTGTAAGCATTAAGAAAATAACGATAACAGCAATCAATAGACCTGTTGCAAGATTACTCATAGTTTCGTTCAGAACAGGAGCCATTCCCGCGACCTCAATATTGATCCCCTTTGGCAGTTCGCCCAAAGATGCAATAGCCACCTGAATATCCTGGGAGGCCTGGCCAAGATCTTTTTTATGGAGATTTGCGGCAACTGTCGTGTAGCCCATTGTTCCCAGATTGTAACTTTCACCAAGTTCTTTGGTTGCAGTGATTGTAGCAACGTCTCCTAGTACCGGACGGTCAGCATTCTTGGAAAGCGTTAGATTTTCAAGTTCTTCCTTACTGTTTAGGATATTCTGTGGTGTTTGAACCTGCACATCATAGGCGATTCCCATCATTCCGCCGACCCAGAAATTCTTATTGGTATAACGGGTAGATGCTGTTGCGGTGACCAATGATTTTGCGATATCTTGTGCATCAAGCCCTAATTGTGCAGCCCTGGTCCGATCTATATTAATCTGTAAGGCGGGATAATCCATAGACTGGGGAATTTGCTGATCACGTAGGTAGTCGATTTCCTTTAATTTACCGAGGAGTTTCTGTGCATACATACGGTTCATCTTTTTCATCATCCCGGAGATCCGGATTTCAATCGGTGTATTGGTGCCCTGACTTAATATTTTTTCGGTAAGTTCGATAGGTTCGAAAGAGAGCTGTATCTCGGGCATTTTTTTATTAAAATGCTTTCTGAGCTCGTCCTTTAATTCATCCGAATTTCCTTCGAGCTTCTTTAGGGCTACCTGCATTAGTGCTTCATGAGGCCCTGCATTGTAAAGGTAAATCGGGCTAACGGCAAAAGTGGATGGGTGCTGTCCGATAAAAACCGATGATATTGCAATATTGTCGGGACCGACCTTCTCTTTTAGCAACTGTAGAAACTGCTTTACCTTTCCTTCGGTCACTTCAATTCGGGTACCTTCGGGAGCTTTGATCCGTACTTGAAATTGACGGGAATTGACCGTGGGTAATACATCCTTACCGATTCCACGGTATAAGAAAAAACAGGATACGAAGGCAAGGATCAGGCTTAAGCTTACGATTACTTTGCGTTTTGCTGTTAAGTTTGACAATAAGCGTAGAAAACGTTCACGGAAACGGTCAAACCAGTTTGTCTGATGGGCTGGGTTATGGCATGTTTCAGGATGGTGTTTCATCATCCAATTGGCCATTACCGGCACAAAAGTCTGGGATAATAAAAAGGAAACAATCATGGAAAATCCGATAGCCAGCGCTAAAGGCATGAAAAGGGCGCCCGGGATACCTGTCATCATAAATGCAGGAGCAAACACCGCTAGGATACAAAGCATGATCAATAATTTTGGGAAAGCGATTTCCTTACAGGCATCCCAGATCGCCTGAGCACGTGTTTTCCCGAGTGCAAAATGCTGATGTATATTTTCGATCGTGACGGTACTTTCATCGACCAATATTCCGATCGCTAAAGCCAGTCCCGATAGAGACATGATATTGAGTGTTTGACCAAATAGTTTCAGAAATAAGACTCCCGAAATAATGGAGATGGGGATGGTCATGATCACAATCAATGCTGCTCTGCGGTCATTTAAGAATAATAGAACCATTAATCCGGTCAGTATGGCGCCCAGTATCCCTTCAATAACCAGGCTCTTCAATGCATTACTGATGTAGACCGACTGATCAAATTCATAGGAGATACTGACATCTTCGGGCATATTTCTTTGGATTTCCGGTAAACGATCCTTTAACTTATTGACCACATCCAGAGTGGATGCATTTCCTGCTTTGGCGATATTAATATACACAGATCGTTTTCCATCAATCAGTGCAAAGCCAGTTGCAATATCTGCTCCATCTTTTATTGTTGCCACATCACGGATATATATATTGTCCACCGTATTTTTAAAGATTGGGATTTCTCCGAGTTCTTCGATTTTCTTTACAGTATTGTTTGTTGGGGTAAGGTAGTTTTTGTCACCGATATAGATATTTCCGGAAGGAGAGGTAATGTTATTTCTACTGATGGCCTCGACCACCTGTTCTGGTGATAGGTTATGTGCCCGCAGTTTATAGGGATCTATGTTTACCTCTATGGTTCTTGGACTGCCACCAAAAGGCGGTGCTGTTGTCAGGCCTGGTATTTTAATTAAGAATGGTCGAGCGCTGAAGTTCGCGATATCCTGCAGCTGATTGTTGGTTTTTGTGTTACTACGGAAAACTAGCTGACCTACCGGTTGTGAGGATGCATCAAAACGGATGATAAATGGTGGGGGTGCACCCGGTGGCAAAAATACTTGGGAGCGATTCGATAAGGCATTGATGGTTGCGATTGCTTCCCCCATATCAATTCCCTCGTAAAAAACAATTTTCATGAGGGTCAGTCCCTGTGTATTCTTGGATTCAATACTCTTGATACCATTGGTAAATAAGAGCATGTTAACATACATTTTAGTGAAATAACCTTCCATTTGTTGCGGAGTGTAGCCATTGAAAGAGTGGGCTACATACACAACAGGCAGGTCCATTTCTGGTAGGATATCTACTTTGACATCTTTGGTCGCTTTGATGCCAAAGAATAATAAGCCAATGACAATAACCATTATGGATATTGGTTTTTGCAAAGCAAATTTGATGATATTCATAAAGGATAGAATTAAGAATGATGAATGAAAATATTGAAATCACCCTGTGCCGCAGCTAGCAATAGCAATGCTTGCCAGACATTATTTTGTGCAATTTCATAGTCGATCTCGGCCCGGTTTAGACTATACAATGCTTGGGTATAATCAACTAAAGTCGTTAGACCATTTTCATAAAGGGCATGATGTTGTTTGTAAGCAAGTCTGGCCGCAGATAATTGGATCCTCGTTTCTTCGAAGTTGTCGATCGCATTTTTTAATTGTGAATCGGCAAGAAGCGACTGTGCTAGAAAATCTTTTTTATACTTCTCGTATTCTATCTGAACCGCCTGGGTATACAGCTTTTGTTCCTTGGTCTTTGTATCAAAACGAAAGATATTGGTCAGGTTCCAGTTTAGTGAAAACCCCAATAGATAATTTGCCCTGTTTACTCCTATACCTTTCAGGTAATTTGTTGAATATGCCGTGTTATCCTGTATATAGTTCCAGTCGAATCCGGTGCCACGCCCTTGTATTACGCCAAAAGCGGAAACCGAGGGCAAACGGTTGGACTTTAATACCTCCTCGGTCTGTATGCTCTCGTTGATTTTGCTATTTTGGAGTAATAGAAAAGGATGCTGCTCTATCAGATTTACATGTTGCGTTGCCAAGCTGTTTGGAATACTGGTATTATAGACTGTATCCAATTGATAGGTTTTGAAATCATCATTTAGCAACAGCGCGAGCTGTTTGGAATATTCCAGTTCCTTATCATAGGATTTAATCTGGAGGGATTTTGCATTCGAGACCTCCGCTTTAGCCAATTGCGCATCGACATCGGCTATCAACCCACTTTCCGCCCTCGCTGCGGTCATTTCATAAAATACTTGGGCTCGGTTCAGGTTTTTTTCCTGAACATATTTTATCCGTTGGCTTGCCAGCAGATTTAAATAAGTCGCACTTGTTTTTATTTTGTGCTGGAAGACCTCTTGTGTGAGGTCAGCCTCGGTCGTCTGTTCCTTCATTGAACCAAGGAGAACCTGATTTTTGATCCTTCCAAAGGTATAGAGGTTCCAGTTTATATTGGCAAAGTAGAGTGATCCAAATGCTGCATTCCAATTTTGCTCTGCCAGGGGCATGGATGTTGCACCTGACGCTAGACCACCGTAGGCATACATTGGACCATGTTGGGCATTGATGGTTCCAAAACTTTGCTGCGCTGCTATGGTGAGATCAGGCAGGTATTGCTGTTTTTGAAAAAAGGTATGTTGTCTTGCTGCAGCGGCAACAAATTGTTTTGATTTTATCTGATCGTATTGCTCAACGGCACGAGTAATGGCATCTTCGAGTTTTAAGGTCTGCGGGAAACCATTTAGGCTAATTCCCCAGATTGCACTCAAAGCTGCAATGAGTTTTAATTTCATTGAAAATAAAATTTGTTAGTAAACATCCAGAATTAAGGTGGTCACTGTTTAGGTGCCACAAACTTTTTAACAGATGTAGACGATCAAATTCTATAAGTACAGAGAAGAATATAAAGCGGATTGCTCCAGAGGGGATTTTTTGAGGATAGATAAGTGAGTGGTTTGTTATTATTGCTATTGACAATGGAAAAGTCAAATACAGCGCCTAACAATTGGTTGGGGATGGTCGAGCCCCAAAATTTCACCGAGAAGTCAAAGTGTGATTGTTTCTTTATACTCTCGTTGAGTTTGACCAGTTTGGACTGATGCTGACAACAGCCTTTCTTTTTTTCTTGTAACTTTTTGTCCTTTGAGGTGCAGATCGGGCAAGGCTTGTTCTTGTCAGGGCTCTCTGTGTTCGTCCAGCTGTAATGTTTCTCTGCTGCTCCTTTGCAGATATGCTGGTATTGTGTAAGGCCTAAGGCCAATACCGCATACATTGTGGAAAGAAAGAATACGAGTAATTTTTTCACCTGTTTTAATTTACTTCTAAATTGCAACGAAAGATTTGTCCCTACAGCATGAGCCACCGCAAACCTGAACAGCTTCATATATCATTCATGCAAATATATTTTTTCTTTTAATCCGTTATTTGTACAATTTCATTAAAGTTTTATAACATTTATATCCCATTATTCGTATTCGGACAGTGAAGATATTGAATTCGGTTCGTGTTTACTATCGGAGTTTGGTATAATACTTGTAAATGTACCCCCAAAAATGAATTATGAGCACATTTAAAATGATTTTTAAGAGATGGGTACTGCTGTTACTTGGGGTAATTGTGGTCGGTCTGACTTCTTGTAGTAAAGAAACTGTAGATAGTATAGGTAGGGATACTGCGCTGAATATTATCCGTACAGGAAGTTGGGAACGCTGGACAAAAACTGTTTCAGGCAATAGTGTTGCAGAGTTAAATTTCTCTCGTGAAATGATGGAACAGGGGGAGACACTTAATTTTGATAAGGACGGTGCATGGCACAAGAAGAAGGATAAATCGGCTGTATCTTATGATTACAGCATGCCAGATCCGAAAACGATGATCTTTGACGGTGTTGAATATAAAATCCAGGAAAATATCATTTCCACGATATCAAAACTAACCTTGATACATCAGGAAGGTGCGGTTAAAACAACCATGATATTTAAAAGAAGTTGGTAATACAAAATCCTTTCGATGGCTAATAGTATAAAAACGATTAGCCATCTTTTTATACTTGTTGCTAGTAAGCGCACTGTTTTGTTGTATTTTAAAAAATTATTTATCATTATATCAATTAGTTAAGGTTGTGTATTGAAATAATTTTGAAAACCAATAAATTTTAGTGTACTTTTGTGCCACACAAAACAAAGGTGATACCTTTTTCGGGGTGTAGCGTAGCCCGGTATCGCGCCACATTTGGGATGTGGAGGTCGTAGGTTCGAATCCTGCCACCCCGACTGAAAAGCTCTAACGAAAGTTAGGGCTTTTTTTGTTTTTTGGCAAGTTGAGAACCTACGACCTCTTGATGGGTTATAAGTTCGATCCGTAGGATGCTCCGGGGTGTACTTGGGCATTGCGTGGCTGAGTCAATCCTGCCACCCCGACAACAAAGGAGTTAAATCCTATTCGTTTTTTTATACCAAATGAAGCAAGGAATATCAAGGATTTTATGTCCTATTTCTCACCCCCTTCTTTTCTCTTGTTGTTATTTTAACTATTTTAAAATCAGTATTTTGTTTTTTTTAGCTTTTTGGTTTTTGAGCCGCATAAGTATCCCAAAATAGGTCAGAAAGGAGTAAAGTGTATGAGAAGCCTACGAAAATTCAACCCATTGCCCAGCCGATTTTAAAACCAAGATTGATAGTGTATTTAATTCTGAACCAAGGGAATTGATACGAAATGTACCTATAATTAGGATGCTCTTTGAGGAACAGGTAAGTATGACAAAAGGAATATATAAGCCAATATATAATTTAAAAAAATGAGTTTTCTTGTGATAAGGAATGAACTTTTTAAAATTGTCAATACTATTTGTATAAAGTGTTTAGGGGTACTTTCGGTAAAATTCCTGTTGTAAGTACAATAATATTTCTCTTATCTTTGTCAGATGAGAATGACAGTAATGTTATAAAATCCTTTTTTGGCTTAGTTCTTAAGCGATGCGCTGTGTACTATCTGCATAGCGTGATTTTCTATTTTTAAAATTTTATTAATAATCTAAACTATTAGGTGAATAGACATTGTTGTCTCCTTGTAATAGTTTATATCTCAAAAAAATATGTCAGAAATACTAAGTAAAAAGGAAATAGAGCAGTTCGTTCTTAATGGTTTTGTTTGCGTTGAAAATGCATTTTCCAAAGAAATTGCAGATGCAGCTTTGGATATTCTTTGGAATGACCTTCCTTGTGATAGGTCTAATCCATCGACTTGGACTGAACCTGTAATACGTTTGGGTATGTACACCCAACTCCCCTTTGTTGAGTCGTTAAATTGCAAAAACATGCATTTGATTTTTGATCAGTTGGTTGGAGAACATAAGTGGATACCCTGTCGAAATGTGGGAACATTCCCGGTTAGATTTCCCTCAATACAGAAACCCAATGATACAGGTAAACACGTAGATGCAAGTTTTCCAGGAAATGACCCTAATAATTATTTTGAGTGGCGTGTCAATATCAAATCAAAAGGCCGTGCCTTATTAATGCTCGTTTTGTATTCAGATGTTAACGAAAATGATGCCCCGACGGTCATTTATGAGGGTTCTCACATTGATGTTGCAAAACTATTGGCTAAAGAGGGTGATTCAGGTCTTTCATTTATCGAACTTGCGAGCAAGTTAGGTAACCTGCCCAAAAGAAAAGAGGTATATGCAACAGGTAAAGCAGGTACGGTTTATCTATGTCACCCCTTTATAGTTCATTCAGCTCAAGCACACAGCGGAACTGTTCCTAAATTCATGGCACAACCACCCTTGCTGTTGAGAGGGGAACTGGTTATCTCGGATTCCACAGACAACTATACTCCAGTTGAACAAGCTATTCGTTTAGCGTTAGATTAGTTGGAAATGTGTCACATTGAAAGAGGTTGTGTTTGCAACCTCTTTTTTGTGTCGTATATTCCTGAATGTATTTCAAAAAAGATATAGAAACTCATATTGCGGGCTATCAGAAACTTTGAGGAAATACACAGCGAGGTATTGATCCGTATTATTTCATTACTATATATTTGCACAGTCAAAAATGATAAGTAAAGGCTTTCCTTTTTTGAAAGAAAAGCCTTTTAAAATATGCTTCTAAGACGGGTTTATTCTTCTTTGTGAAGAACTGGTTTTTTCAAATCACTTAAAAAATGGTTCGAAAATTGTCCCTACAGGACGACTGAAAAGCGCTAACGAAAGTTAAGGTATTCAAAGTACAATGTTACAGAGATTGCCTGATGATAACTTGAGTTGGATTGCGTTCTTTCAAGGTTTTCTTTTGAAGTATAGCTTCAGCGGCGGCTTTACCCATTGCTCGAAAATCAGTAGATATGACAGTAATTCCCCCTTCAAGGATCTCTTTGACATCAGTGTCATTGTAGGAAATAAGTCCGATATCCTCGCCTAATGTAAACCCATGTTTCTTTGCCAATTTAATCAAAGACACATCGTCGGAATCATAACGACTGAAGGTGATAAACGCGGTATGTTTCTCAAACTTTGCCTCATCCACTTCCAACAGGATGTCATAATTAATATGAGATTCATCACAATATTGAATAAAGCCCTTGATGACATGTTTTGCATGCAAAGCTTCAGGATGTGCTATAAGGGTGACTTTCTTATATTTCTGGATATTGGTCTGCAGTAGGGATAGACTGTTGTAAATATCGTATTCAAAGTCCTGATAAATACAGGTATAGTCACCCAATAGTCCCAGTTGATTGTAATCAATAATAATTCGTTTGTTTGGGGGAATGAGATTGATGATTGCGGATGGATCATCTTTCAAAAATGTAACAATAACGAAATGCGTATAGTTGTTTATGTTTTCAGTGATAATATTCCGAAAAACATTAAAGTTATGATGGTGAAAATAAACATCAATAGCCGCTGCTCCCTTTGTTTCAGCTAGAAGCGATTGATAAATCTGTTCACGCATGGTATTCATTTTATCGAGGAGGAGTAGGATACGATAAGAATACTGCACTTCTTTTTTCTTTACATAATAGCCCTTACGATAGACGGATTCAATTACCCCCTTTTCCAATAGGTAATTAAGCCCCTTCAATACCGTTTCTTTGCTCATGCCGAGTTGATCCTGCAATTGATTTAAAGAGGGGATACGATCGCCAATATGTAGATCGTTCTTTTCGATCAATGTATGGATGTGATCTACTAATTGCAGATACTTCATGCGCGATCCGTTGCCTGTTTCGTTTGTCGTGGACATGTGATGAATAATCATTTACGATAATTGAGTCAAACTTAGATAAACTTGTTTTGATATGCAAGTCTTGATATGATTCAGATCACAGAAGACGTTTGATGATTTTTCTCCCCCTTGAAGATATCCCTAAGAAGAAACTAAATCTTTTTTTTACTTTTTTTTTGTTAGCGCAAATATAATTTATACTTTTATAAAAGCAAACCAGTCTAGACCAGACTAGATTGCTAAACATAACAATTATAAACGCTATTATGACTCTATTTCATCTAAAGGCAACGCTACTGTTGCTGGCGATTTTTTTTCTGTCGTTTTCCTCCTTTGGTCAAAAGCCCACTTCTGTTAAGGGGAAGGTAATGGATGAAGAAGGAAACCCGTTGATCGGAGCTACAGTATCGAACCAGGATAAAACTGTAAGAACTTCCACTGACTCCACAGGCAATTTTTCAATATCCCCGATTACGCAAGGTGAATCACTGTTTTTCTCCATGGTTGGCTATGTATCCACAAAAGGTATTGCCCGATCGGATGCACCCGTTCAGGTAAAGTTATTGCGAAGTGAGCAGCTGCTGGAGGATGTTGTTGTCATTGGTTATGGCACAACAACCAAACGGGATCTGACCGGGGCTGTAGGCCAGGCTAATTTAACAGATATGCGTAAAGCTCCTGTCGCCAATTTCGAGGAAGCCTTGGCTGGTCGGGTGGCAGGTGTTAAAGTAAGCTCAAATGATGGACAGCCCGGTGCCGAACTCAGTATTGTTATTCGTGGTAATAACTCCGTCACGCAAGATAACTCTCCACTTTATGTTGTAGATGGATTTCCTGTCGAAACTTCTGTCGGGAATACCATAAACCCCGAAGAAATAGAGTCCTTAGAAGTTTTGAAAGATGCTTCTGCAACAGCTATTTACGGTGCCAGAGGAGCCAATGGAGTAGTTCTTATTACAACTAAAAAAGGTAAAGTTGGAACTCCGGTTATTAATTACAACGGTTGGGTAGGATTGAATCAGATCATTAAAACACAAGAATTACTAAATCCTTATGAATTTGTCAAATACCAATTGGAGCAGAACCCTACACTTTATTCAACTATTTATCTAAAGGACGGAAAGACTCTTGACGATTATCGCAATATGGAAGGGATCAATTGGCAGGACAAGGTTTTTAGAGATGCAGTTACCCATAATCATTCTTTGGCGATACGAGGTGGTACCGATCGTACACGATATGCTATTTCTGGGTCATTATTAGATCAAGACGGTATAATACTGAACAGTGGGTTTAATAAATATCAAGGAAGGATTGTATTGGATCAGACCTTAAATACCAAAATGAAAGTAGGCTTGAATATAAACTATACTGCCTATAAACGATATGGTACTGTTGTGTCCGAATCTCAGCCGAGCCCGACGGCGAGCTTGATGTATGGAATATGGGGATTTAGGCCAATTACTGGAAATGCGCTTACAGATGCCTCTTTGATAGATGATCTCTTTGATCCGGATATGGATCCAAGTTTAGGAACAGACTTAAGAATAAATCCCTATTTAGCGGTACAGAATGAGTATAATCCCTTGTTCAGTACAAACCTTGTTGCCAATGGTTATTTCGAATATAAATTGGGAAAGGAGTTGACTTTCAGGGCAACGGGGGGGTATACCCGCATAAATCAACGACGTGAAGTATTCTTTAACTCAAAATCCAGAGCAGGGCACCCATTCTCAAATAATAAGGTAAATGGTTCTATTTGGAACAATGAGATTACAAATCTTTTGAATGAAAATACACTGTCTTATGATAAAAAATTTAAGGGGGGACATAGGCTAAAGGCAGTCGTAGGGTTCACGGTGCAGGACATTCGAAATTATACCAATGGCTTCACCTCTATTTTGGTTCCCAATGAATCTTTGGGGATCAAAGGGCTGGATGAAGGACAGATTACCATGGCCCCAGTTACCGATGCCTCCAATGGGCTAGTTTCCTATTTGGGACGGATAGATTACAATTATCGTTCAAAGTACTTACTGACGCTGTCTTTTAGAAGCGATGGCTCCTCCAAATTTCCAAAATCAAATCGGTGGGCATATTTTCCTTCTGGATCTTTTGCGTGGCGTTTGAAAGAAGAAAATTTCTTGAAACCAATAAAGGTGATCAGCGATGCAAAACTACGTGTTGGAATTGGTTCAACCGGAAATAATCGTGTATCAGAATATGCTTCTCTGAGTGCCTTACAGATGAATCCTGCTTCAGGTTATAGTGTTGGTAATAGTGCTGGTCAGGGTATGGTACCCACAAATCTTGGAAATCCAAATTTGAAATGGGAGACTACAGTTCAAACCAACATTGGTCTTGATCTTTCCATACTTAAGAATAGAGTATCACTTACAACAGATTATTATCACAAAGAGACGCGGGATTTATTGCTGAATGCCACCTTAGCGCCCAGTATGGGCTTCCTGACCGGGTTCAAAAACATAGGTCGTGTATCCAATAGTGGAATCGAATTTACCTTAGAGACCAAAAATATACAAACCCCAAATTTCTCGTGGAATTCAAGTTTTAATATCGCATTTAATAAAAACAAGGTTCTTGAACTCAATGAAGGAGAACCGAGTTTAGCTACCCGCGTTACATGGGGAAATTTCAATAATGCTTATCCCTATATAGCAATACCCGGACAGCCGATAGCTTTGTTTTATGGCTATCTCTTTGACGGTGTTTATCAGTACGCAGACTTTGATCTCGTCAATGGAAACTATCTGTTGAAAGCGGGTCGACCTAATAATGGCGTACCGAGAGCAAGTATCAAACCCGGTGATATTCGCTTTAAGGATATCAATGGTGATGGACAGGTTGACAATTATGACTTAACCATAATAGGTAATCCAAATCCAAAACATATCGGCGGATTTAACAATAACTTTAACTATAAAAACTTCGATCTCAATGTTTTTTTACAGTGGAGTTATGGTGGCGATGTCCTCAATGCCAATCGCATTGAGTTTGAAGGTGGGGATCCCGTTGCACGTGGTTTTCTGAATATGTTTGCATCCTTTGCCGACCGTTGGACGCCGGAGAATCAGACGAATGCTCTTTATCGTGTCGGTGGACAGGGACCTGCGGTCTATTCCTCAAGAACGATTGAAGACGGATCCTATTTGAGACTCAAGACCTTGTCCTTGGGCTATACGTTCAATGCCAATCAGCTCCGAAAGTTACGCATGCAATCCATACGGTTATATGTGGCAGCCCAAAATCTGATTACCTGGACAAACTATTCAGGGCTCGATCCCGAAGTAAGTACCCGTCCGGGAGCACTGACACCTTCGTTCGATTGGTCTGCTTATCCACGTCCTCGGACGATGACTATAGGACTAGACCTTAATTTTTAACCTAACAATTGATTCAGATGAAACGCATTCTTATTTTTTCTATATGTATCGCCTGTCTAACCAGCTCATGTTCCAAACTGTTGGATAAGGAGCCAGACTTTGTAACTGCCGAAAATTACTTTCGAAATGAAAACGAATTGATGAATAGCCTCAATGGAGTCTACAATAGGCTTATTGATACTTACGGCCGAATGTATAGCCGTGGTCTTTTTAGCTATTTTGTTGTAAGTGACGAGGCCTATTTCAAAAATATATCCATCAACAATATTAGAGTGATGGTCATGGATGCTGCTGATTTGGATATTACTAGATTATGGGAAACCTTATACGAAGGAATAAATAGGGCAAATCTATTATTGGAAAATGTTGACCGTGTAGAGATGGATGTCACCAAAAGAAACGCCATCAAGGGCGAAGCACTCTTTATGCGTGGATATTACTACTATATCCTGACTGATTTCTTTGGAAAGGTGCCTTTAAAACTATCCGCTACACAGTCTCCCAACGACCCTTACCCAGCTCAGGCGACACTAACGGCTTTATATACGCAGATTGTAAAAGATATGCAGGAAGCTGAAAATCTGGTTCACGAAAGTGGAGTGGTGGCTAACGAAAGAGTCTCAAAAACAGCTGTTCAGGCGATATTGGCGCGTGTTTTCTTAAAAATGGCTGGACAACCGCTGAATGATCGTTCCCGCTATCAGGATGTTATTGAATATACAGATAAGGTAATTGCTTCAGGAAAACATGCGCTCAATCCCAATTATAAGCAAATATTTATCAACCATTCACAAGATATCAATGAACCTAAGGAATGCCTTTGGGAGGTCGGGATGTTTGGAAATAAAATCGGTAATATCGATCAGGCTGGTATGGTAGGTATTGAGAATGGAATTGAATGCCCTGATGAACGAATTGGATATTCAGGTGGTGCAATGCGAATTACGGCCAAGCTATATGATCTATTCGGACAGAAAGATACGATGCGGCGCGACTGGAGTATCAGTCCGTACCGATTTGTCGTAAATGCTGGAGTCACACAAAAGCAATACTATAGTACTGCGCAGCTCTACGATCGAAATCCAGGGAAATGGAGACGGGAATATGAAACGGGGACCAAAGTAAGAAGTGCCAATTCAACCAATTTCCCAATTATCAGGTATAGTGATGTATTATTGATGAAAGCAGAGGCAGAAAATGAGGTGAACGAATCTCCGAATACTGCTGCTTACGAAGCGGTCAACCAAGTTCGTAGAAGAGCTTTCGGTAAGCCAGTAAATGTGGCCGATATAGATAGTGATGCACCTACCGGAATGGATAAAATAGCGTTTTTGGACTATGTGAAAGACGAGCGGCTGCGTGAATTTTGTTTTGAAGGAATCCGCAGGCATGATCTGATTCGTTGGGGGACGTACGTTCCAATCATGAACGCTCTCGGACGTGATATCTCTGTCAATGCCCCTGCAGCACACAGGTACGGTGGCAATGCCGGTCTGAACACGACTGAGAGAAATGTACTGTTTCCAATACCGAATACAGAAATAACCATTAATAAACAGATTATTCAAAATCCGGGTTGGTAAATCTGGTGACAAAATAAATATATGATAGATGAAAATAACGATGATATATCTCATGCTGGTTCTTGTATGTGCCAGTTGTATAAAGGAGGATATTGCTAGTGCTGATCTGCAGGTCAGCACAAAAGCCTCGAGTTATAGGATTGGAGATACTGTTGTATTCCGGTTTGAAGGTACTCCCGACAATATTGTGTTTTATTCAGGGGAGGATGGACACAACTATGCGTTAAAGGATCGTTTGTATGCAGACAACGATTTGCAAATAGATTTCAAAACACTCGTACAGTGGGGGGTGATCTATGACAATTTAAAATTATTGGTCTCCAATAATTTTAGCGGAGAGTACACAAAAGAAGAGATAGAAAAAGCAACTTGGGTAGATATTTCCGAAAAAGCAGTTTTCTCCACCGGCAACGACCATACACCTTCTGGGACAGTAAGTCTAAAATCTTATAGCAGTCCAGCTGATACGGGTTCTTTATACCTGGCGTTTCGATATACCGACTCCCAAAAGACGCAGCAAAACAGATGGGTTATCCGTACGTTCAATGCGGTCAAAGTATCTCCCGAAGGCGTACAGACCAATGTCGCTACAATGTCTAATGCGGGTTGGAATGCAGTGAGTTTTCTGAACGACAGTAAGGTATGGACAATTTCTCCAACCCAGCTATTGATGTATGGTGGTGTGGCATCCGATACCGACAACGACGACTGGGTGATCACAAAAGGCTTTAAGGTCAAAGAGTCCGTTGCGGATAAAGGAATAGCACTGAAAAATATTAGCTCCAACTTGCGGGAATACAAGTATGTATATAAAACCCCGGGCGTTTATAAAGCTGTATTTGAAACTTCTTCCGATTGGTATAGCGGTCGCAAAGGAGGATATGCCGAAGTTACAATAGATATCCAACCATGATTGTTATGCAACTATTGAATAAACGATATGGTCATTGTGGTAGGATGTGGAAGGTAATGACGATCCTTTCATTCCTGTGTTGTACACATGTTTTCAGCCAAAATAGGACTGATCTGGTATTAGAAAATAGTGTTTTACAACTGAACTGGCAGCAAGATAAAACTGGTTATCGTCTGCAATCCGTTGCCCTAAAAGTCGGGGCGGGGCAGGAAGAGCATTTAACAATGGCTACACAGCCGCGAACTATTCTTTTTTCCAAAAATAAGCCGCAGGATAAGTCCACACATCTTTATGATAAAGATGGGAAAATCATTCATTTTCCCGATACCCAATATCGTTATGTGCTTCCAGTGTGGTCACAAAGTTTGTCCCCTGTCAGTTTAAATACAGCTGGTGAAACATTGCATTATCAACCGACCACTGTGACTTCTGATTCACATTCTGGGTTGAAATTTCACTGTGAGCATAATAAATTTTTGCTATCTGAGGAATGGCACCTCGATCCAGAGCACAAGCACGATATCTGTGTGAAGATGACTTTAAGAGCTAAGGAGGCGGGGTATTATGCACTATCGACCCCATCCTTGGCGATTGCTGATCAGCAGCAGTTCCAGTGGGCGGTTATTCCGGGATTATTTCAAGGGGCGGCGCTCAACCCTGACTTTGTGCGTGCTTATGCTTACGGACATGGTATTCCAGACCGTCCGGTAATTGTCCGTGAACGTACAGCCTCTACTTTAGCATCGTTAGTAACAATGCAATCTGGAGTGACTTTAGCTGCAGTGGCCGAACCCGGAACAGGACGTGATCCTTGGCTGAATGATGTAAAGACTCATGCAGACTGGAAACTTGGACTGTCATTGATGAATCGAAACAAGGAACTCACACCTACACTTTATCATCCAGTACTGGGCGAAGCCGGATCTTACTTGAAAGAAGGGCAGGAAATAACATTTTCTTTTCGCTATACGATACAGAAAACTTCTTGGTATAATGTCCTTAACCATGTTATAAATGACGTTTATAAGTTTAGTGATTTTTTAAAGCTAAAAGAGACCAGTCGTTCTCTGACTGACCGTTTGTATGCAATGTATGATTATGTCATCGCCGATAGCACGTCCAAGTGGCGAACGGTAAATGATAAAAATACAGTGATCGGTGCTCAAGATTATTTGGGAGGCGTGTACGGATCGGCAAAAGATGCCATGAAAAACTCTGATTATGGTGCGATGTGGATGCTGGCTAGGCTGACCGGAGATACCACACTCAAACAACAACGGCTCCCAGCAGCCCTAAACTTCAAGTTGCAACAACAGCAACAGGAACCAGGTTTCTTTTATGGATCGGCTGCTGGACAGTATTATCTGTATCGTAGCCAGCGGTTTACCGAAGAATGGGGCCCTTATAGTGAACCCATTGGTACGACCTATTACATGTTGATGGATATCGGTAATATTTTACTTTTTGAACCAGAGCGATCTGATGCGAGGCTAGCACTGCGCAAAGCGGCAGATTGGCTGTTGTCAAAGATGCACTCAGATGGGCATTGGGAGGTGGCGTATGATAATAAGTCCGGCAACCCTATGTTTGAAGATGTCGCCGATCTCAGGCCAACATTTTATGGACTATTGGTTGCATATCAGTTGTTAAAAGATGAAAAGTATAGGGAAGGGGCAATCAAAGGCGCCAACTGGTTTGTCGAACATGCCGCAAGAAAAGGATGGTTTTTGGGTGTCTGTGGCGATACACGGTTTGCACCAGATTTTGCAACGGCACAGTCTATACAGGCCCTGCTCGATATGTATGCATTGACCAAGGATTCACATTATCAAACAGCAGCCTATCAGGTCGCTAGATACTATACAACATCAATCTATACCCATCCCATCCCAACGCAGGAAGTCAAGCAAGTGAATGGCTTCAGTCGTCGAGATTGGGAGATAAGTCAAGTGGGATTGGGATTTGAACATGGCGGCATTATAGGGTCTGCAAATCATCATGGGCCTATTTTACTAGCCAGTCATGCTGGATTGTTCGTAAGACTTTATACGCAGACGAAAGATAGCTTATTTCTGAATATGGCACGTGCTGCGGTCTGGGGACGTGATGCATTTGTCGAAGCAAATACAGGCGTAGCCTCTTATTACTGGGATGCAATGAATAAAGGAGCAGGGCCATTTCCGCATCATGCCTGGTGGCAGCTAGGCTGGATAACGGATTATCTCCTTTCCGAAGCTATCGTTCGATCCAATGGTAATGTCACCTTTCCGAGTGGATTTATAACGCCTAAAGTGGGGCCACATCGCAGCTATGGCTTTAAAAAGGGTAGCATATTCGGTAAACCCGTGGATTTGAAAATGAGAAAAGGACTTGTCAAGCTTGATAATACATCTATAGACTATATACTCGCAACCAATAGTGATGATAAGGAACTCTATATTATTTTGCTAAACAATAGTGTAGACCAGCAAAGTATTCGCCTGACTATAGATGGACATCAATCCCGTAATTTATTTGGGCTGGTTCAAAAGGACATCTATCTCCTCAATGCTGATGGGACTGACGAAGCAAGAATGGAGCGATCTTCCGAATATAAGATTGCCCTACCTGCAACCGGATTAAAAATCGTGAAAATCAACTATCAATAACCAATTAAAGAAGTATAAAAATATGAACATCAGAAATGAATATTTTAAAAATTACTGGCTACTAATAACGTTGTTAGGAACAGTATCCGCAGTATTGGGCTGTGCACGCCCCGAGCAAGGCTTATCCTATCAAGATGAGCGATTGGAAAGCAAATTTTCGCAGCTCGCATCGAGCTTAGGTCAGTTAGACTCACCGATGGTGAAAAGCCCGGAATACCAGGTTGTCGTCAATAGCGACACCCTTGATGTATGGCAAGAAACCTGTTATGATTTAGCGCAAAATGGTGGACAGACAGATGTTCACACAGCGCTATTTAAATATGTTCCTGGTACACAGGTCAAGATTATATGTAACAGTTCTTTTTCAAATTTCACGCTTTCTCCTAAACGGTTGAATATACCAGTTGTGAAGAATGGAAATGAGTTGACTTTTACCATTCCCGAATATTATAACTATGCATTAGCTATTCCGGGTAGGGCTCCCTTATTATTATTTGGATCTCCCGATTATAGCGCTTATAAGCCTGGTGCGGTTGTTTTTGCCAAGGGAGTGCACCACGGTGTGAATGGCGTTTTTAAACTCGAATCCGATAAAACATACTATTTAGAAGAAGGAGCTATTCTAAGGGGCAAAGTATTGATAGAAAATGTGTCGAATGTCAAATTGATCGGCCGGGGCTATATTGATGACCGCACAGCCCCTGTGGCGGGTAATTTTGTCAAGGTCTACCGTAGTCAAAATGTAGAGCTTAGAGGGTTTGGTGTCCGTCATGCGGCTTTAGGTTGGCAGGTAGATATGGTAAATTCTACGAATGTCCATGTATCCCATCTCAATCTCCTGAGTTTTGGGCAGAATAATGATGGTTTAGATCTTGGGTCAGGATGTCAGGATGTACATTTCTCCCACTGTTTTATTGGATCCGGAGATGATGGTTTCGGATGGCATGCAACAAATGCAGCCGCTGACGGTGAAACACCTCTTTTAAATTGCAGTGCACAGGACTGCATGATCTGGAAAAACCAAGTCGGTGTAGGAATCCGTATCGGTTCCTCGTTGGAAACCAGTCGTGTCGAACAGCTTAGTTTTAAAGATATTGATATAGCCAAAATGACCTGGGGCGGACATTCTGTAGCAATTCCACACTCTGATTGGGCTGATGTCAAAAATATCACTTTTGAGGGTATCCGCGACGAGACCATGGGAAATACACGATTTGTACTGATGTATATTAAGCAAAATGCTAATTCAAATCCAGTTTATAGGCCTGGAACTATTTCTAATATCCGATTTATAGATTGTATCAGTAGTGCAACTGAAGCAATTTTTGAGGGGTATGATGCGAATCATATGATTAAAGATGTGACGTTTAAAAATGTCAAAGTCGCGGGAAGAAATATGCTGCAGTCTGATATCGTAGCAAATTCCTTTACATCCAATATCACTGTTGTGGATTGATGATCAACATATTTTACGATGACTAGGAAGCATAGGACATGAGGATATATCAATTCATAATAATGGCCACACTGTTTTGTTTCACGATGACTAAAGCGGAAGCACAGCATGACGCAGAGCTCAATAAGATTGCAGCCTCACAAGGAGCGGCCTCGCCGTTAATATTTTCTGTGGATCTCCGTAAGGAAGAGCTTATTATACCAAGCGATTTTAGGCAAGATAATGAGTGTATCATGCGTGGTGGTTTACCTAATTTTTTTGCTAAAATCAAAGCTGGGCAAGATGTAACCATAGCATTCATTGGCGGGAGCCTGACGCAGGCAAATTATTGTTACAGAATGCAGGTTTCTACCTATTTGCAGGCTTGCTATCCCGCTGTCAAATTTAAATGGATCAATGCTGGAGTGGCTGGAACGGGAACTGATTTAGGTGCTTTCAGAATCCAGGAACAGGTATTGTCGCAGGAGCCCGATTTGGTTATAATAGATTTTGCGGTAAATGGTGCCTATGCCGAAGGTATGGAAGGGATGATCCGGCAGATTATCCAGCACGATCCGTATACAGATATCTGTTTGATTTATGCTTTATTGGGAGATCAGACTAAGCTATACAGAAATGGGATTATACCCTCACACATCAAAGCGCTAGAAGCGTTGGCCGATCATTATAATCTTCCTGCTGTGCATTTGGGAATGGAGGTTGCGCGCCTGGAGTCTCAGGATAAGCTACTATGGAAAGGGGATAAAGAAGCTGCGGCAAAGCGTATTTTATTTTCCACGGATGGCATCCATCCACTGAAAGCCGGTGGCGATCTATATGCTGCTGCCATCGCTCGTGGAATGAACAAAATGAAAGCGCTTTCAAAGGTAGCGGTCCATCCATTGCCCCGGCCGTTGATATCCTCTGATTGGGATGTTGCCGGGATGTATTATCCCAGTGATATCGCTGATTTTGATGATAAATGGACAGCTGTTCCAACAGAACAATCCAAATTAAAGGCATTTAATGGATGGTTTGATACATTGATGGTTGCAAATGATGCGGGAGCACAGTGTTCATTCACTTTTGAAGGCGATATATTGGGCCTGTTTGATATAGGCGGACCCGAAGTCGGCCAACTCGAAATTTGGGTAGATGGCCATCAAATAGATCTACAGAAATTACATTTAACAGGATTTCAGCCCTATCAAATGGCTGCAGCCGATAAAGGCATAACCCTGTTGAATCGTTTTAATGCATTCTGCAACAATAGGTATAGGGGTCAATATGATTTGATTACCGTGCCCACAGGAAAGCATGAAGTCAGTTTTCGTATATCGCCATTGAAAGCGGATAAGAGGACGGTTTTAGGCCCATCACAACACGAAGATATTGACCGATATCCAGCGAAATACGATGCATCCACAATTTATTTAGGACGGATACTATTGCGTGGTAAACCAATCTTAAAGACTGCTGGAAAAATAAGAAACATGAAACCAAATAATGTATTCAATGACAGAGGGCAGTGAACTGAAATTTGGAAGAACCCTTGAGCACCAGTTAAAATAGCATGGTTTGAAGAGGCAATCTGATAGCTTCATCCCTGGAGAAACCAACGAAGCACGGTATCAATGTTTTAAAGCGAAGAATCAACAGATAAATAAAAAAATAAGCAAATGAAAATGAAGCAACGAATCAAGCTATTAAGCTATCTGGTAATCAGCTTGGCGATACCTTGTACTTATGCCCAATCTGCTATGACCCAGCAACAGAAATGGGAGCAAAAGATACAACGTTATGAACAGCTAGATGCGCAGAATCCACCCCCTGATAATATTATTCTATTTGTTGGTAGTTCGACCATTGAAAATTGGAAAACGCTAAAAAATGATTTTTCTGATCAGGCTGTACTGAATAGAGGGGTCTCTGGAACCAAGACAATAGATCTCTATACCTACAGAGATCGGTTGATTACCCCGTATCGTGCAAAGCAAATTTTTATTTATGAAGGCGATAATGACATTGGATTAGGCTGGTCGACCGACCGTATTGTTGCGCAGTTCGCTACCTTATTTGGTGAAATTAGAAAAACAAAACCGCGGGCCGAAATAATTTATATCTCCATTAAGCCCTCGCCGCGCCGGTTGAAAGATAAAATACAAATAGAAGAGGTCAATACTAAAATTAAAGAGTTTTTGAAGCAGCAACCCCAGACTGGATATGCAGACGTATATACCGAGATGCTGAATGTCAATGGTGATTTAGTACCGGCATATTATCGAGAAGACGGATTGCATCTCACTGCCGCGGGGTATAATATCTGGAAAGACGTGATCTCTAGATTTATGAAATAACTGGGTCTACAGCAGTAAAGCTGCAGTGGAATTGAAAGATAAAGTAGATAAAAAGAAAAAATATATGATATATAGTAAGGGGGGAGACTCCAGAACGTTAAAAAAAGAAGTTATTACTGCAGATCTAGTGGTCGTGGGTGGTGGAATGTCTGGCGTGTGTGCCGCGATTACGGCAGCTAGGCAAGGTTTGAAGGTGCTTTTGGTACAGGATCGATCCGTGCTTGGCGGAAATGCGTCCAGCGAGGTGAGATTGTGGATATTGGGCGCCACTTCCCATATGGGGAACAACAATCGTTGGAGTAGAGAAGGTGGAGTTATTGATGAAATATTGGTCGAAAATGTATATCGAAATCCGGAAGGCAATGCCGTTATTTTGGATATGATTTTACTCGACAAAGTAAAACAAGAACCCAACATTAGACTATTGCTTAACACCTGTGTGTATGAAGTCCGCAAGGAAGCTGGCGAACGGATAAAATCTTTAGGTGCTTTCTGTAGTCAGAACTCAATACAATACGAGCTGATATCATCCTTATTTTGTGATGCTTCCGGAGATGGGATCATTGGTTTTCTCTCGGGAGCAGCTTTCCGCATGGGTGCTGAATCGAAGGAGGAGTTTGACGAACCTATGGCGCCGGATACTTCCTACGGTGAGCTTCTGGGACATACACTATATTTTTATACCAAAGATGTTGGACAATCAGTGTCTTATACGGCACCCGCTTTTGCCATGGATGTAACCGAGGAAATTCCACGGTTCAAAAACTTCAATGCCAGAGAACATGGATGCAAACTGTGGTGGGTAGAGTATGGCGGGCGGTTGGATACTGTACACGATACCGAAGAGATCAAATGGGAACTTTGGAAAGTTATCTACGGTGTATGGGATTACATCAAAAATTCAGGGCAATTTCCCGAGGCAGATACCCTAACATTGGAGTGGGTTGGAATGGTTCCAGGAAAGCGTGAAAGCCGTCGGTTTGAGGGGGATTATATCTTGACACAAAAAGATGTAATCGAGCAGCGTCAGCATCCGGACGCTGTTGCATATGGAGGCTGGTCCATTGATCTGCACCCAGCAGATGGTGTATTTAGTGACCGTCAACCCTGCAATCAATGGCACAGTAAAGGTATTTTCCATATTCCTTATCGCTGTTTATATAGCCACAACATTCAAAACCTTTTTTTAGCAGGCCGTATTATCAGTGTTTCTCATGTTGCATTTGGTGCTACGCGGGTCATGGCGACATGCGCTTACGTTGCTCAAGCTGTAGCTGTTGCAGCAAAACTATGTGCCCATTACCAGCTTGTACCACGAGAGCTCGGCCAGCCACATTACATGGCAGAATTGCAAAAGGAGTTGCAACGTTCCGGTCAATATATTCCCGGTAGTCATTTGTCCGATCATAATGATCTTGTACAGCAGGCGGAGTTAACCGCTTCAAGTAACTTGGATTTTAAAGGTTTCTCCAAAGAAAATCTGTTGTGGAAAGGCTTGGACATTTCTGCAGCACAGCTCATTCCTACTGTAGCAGGTACTTTGCCTATTTTTC
The DNA here is from genome assembly GCA_031277685.1 of Sphingobacterium sp. GTDB lineage: Bacteria > Bacteroidota > Bacteroidia > Sphingobacteriales > Sphingobacteriaceae > Sphingobacterium. The sequence goes on from JAITLV010000298.1 coordinate 88,110, forward strand.
TTTTGGATATTGAAGCGATCCAGCCAACAATTTTGGAGGTGGAATTGAGGGTTAGTAAACGTAAAGGAGATTTCACCCCAGATCAAACCTTGGCTAAAAAGCAAATTCCTGTGAAATTTGGTTTTCAGACACTAAGGTTGGATTTTAACCTAGAGATAAAGGACGACCAATACCTATTCCTTACATTTTTACAAAACGAAAATATCCGATTAGCCTATACCAGTCAACGGATATCGGGATTACTCTCCGTATTTAACGGGGTCAATAAAGCAGTTTCAAATCATGGGAAACAAGTAGCCCCAGCAGGATCTGGAGTAGATTCATTTGAATTTTGGACACCACAGCGCCGGCCAGAAGGACATAATCTCGCACTTCAGCTATCTTCTGAGCTGCCAGTCTTTGACGTCGGAAATGTGCGCAATGGTGTTGACCGGCCGACGATTCGTCCAAACGTTTGGGTAGCTGCCACGGAGGATAAAGATCCGATGATTTTGATTAAATGGACGCAGAAAAAGTCTGTACGAAGGATTGAAATCAATTTTGATACCGATTGGGATCACGCGATGGAATCCGTATTGATGACTCATCCGGAGACCGTTATGCCATTCTGTGTTCGTAATTATAGGATTGAAGACGGAAAAGGTACAATTATTTATACAAAGCGTGCGAACTTTCAGACTCGAAATGTGATCGAACTTTTGGAACCATGTGTTACAGAGCAGCTGATTATTCGTCTTGAACATCCTTCCTCAGACGTGCCCGCAGCGGTTTTTGCTATTCGTTGTTATGAATAGTTTATAAAATAATAATATTCAGTAATTTAATGTTAGCTATAAAATGATAGATACAGTCGTTATAATCGTTTTTTCCGTATTCATCATGTTGGTCGGGATAAGCTTTTCCCGAACAGGAAGAAATTTAAAATCCTTTTTTGCTGGTGGAGAATCTGTGCCTTGGTTTATAGGAGGGATGTCCTTATTCATGAGCTTCTTTTCAGCGGGTACTTTTGTCGCCTGGGGTTCCATTGCTTATAGTCACGGATGGGTGGCGATTACCATTCAGTGGACCATGTGTATCGGTGGGCTGATAACGGGACTCTATCTAGCTCCCAAATGGAAGGCCACCGGCAATCTGACGGCTGCTGAGTTTATTAAGGAGCGTTTGGGAAGTGCCGTGCAGAAGTGTTATATATACGTTTTCATGATCGTATCCGTATTTCTTAAAGGTTCAGTTTTGTATTCTGTGGCCAAACTCGTCTCTGAATCACTGGATTACCCCCTGATCCCCGTTACCATAGTCTTGGGGATCTTGATGATTGCCTACACCGCTATAGGCGGACTGTGGGCCGTAATGGTGACGGATATTCTGCAATTCGTTGTCCTGACAGCAGCGATTGTAATTGTCATTCCCTTGGTGTTTCAGGAAGTCGGCGGAGTACAGGCATTTCTGGACAAAGTGCCTGATGATTTTTTCAATATGGTCAATGGTGAATATACTTGGGGTTTTATCCTAGCTTTTGCGTTGTATCATATTTTTTATATTGGGGGTAACTGGACATTTGTGCAACGTTATACAAGTGTTGATACACCACGATCGGCATCCAAGGTCGCTTATTTATTTGCCGCATTGTATATTGCTAGCCCGATTTTGTGGATGATTCCGCCCATGGTCTACAAAGCGATCAATCCGGATTTGACAGGCTTGGCTACAGAAACAGCTTACATCATGGTCTGTAAACAGGTGCTACCCGCAGGTTTACTTGGACTGATGCTTACAGGAATGTACTTCTCTACTTCGGCATCCGCAAATACAGCGTTAAATGTTGTATCAGCTGTCTTTACAAATGATATCTATAAAGGGACATTAAATCCGCAAGCATCAGAAAAAAAGCTGATGTTCATTGCCAGAGCATCTTCTTGGTTTTTTGGCTTTTTTATGATTGTTGTTGCGCTGATTGTACCACTGATTGGAGGAATAGTGGAATTTACCTTGAGTATAGGAGCTATCACGGGAGGACCTTTATTGGCACCACCGATATGGGCTTTGTTTTCAAAACGATTGACAGGAAAGGCGACTATATATATTACTGTTATCAGTTTAGCTGTCAATCTTCTGTTTAAAATCATTTTTCCAATGTTGATTAACTATAAACTTAGCCGGGGTAGTGAAATGCTGCTTGGTGTTGTTTTGCCATTTGTTTTATTGGTCTGTGTTGAACTTTATGCAAAGTCCCGTAAGCAAATAAGTCCCGAATACATGGCGCTAAAACAAGCAAAAATAGCACGCAAGGAAACTATACGGCAGATAGATAAAGAAGAAGAAACGGCCTTAAAAAACCAGAATAAATTTGGGTTGAAGATGATTGCATTTTCTCTCACCTTTATAGCGTTGTTGCTGTACATATTATGTGTTTTCTTTGCTGACCGTTCTCCATTAGTTGGCGGAATTGCTACAGTGATACTTATGAGTGCATTGATTCCATGGCGAGCATCTAATCGCGTCATTATCCATTAGGTTTAGCGATATCGATGGATAATATATTCGGACTAAAATGGTTAATTTAAAGCCAGCTGTTGTAAAATAGCTGGCTTTATATTCTAATCTGAAAGTGGTGATATTTTTTAATCTTAGAAATAAAGACAAGCAAAGAAGATATTTCTTGTATTAATACCAACTTATCTCTTTTAACCGCTTTGTGCCACTTAAGTTAAGGGTTTTGATAGAAGAACCATGGCAGCTAAAATCTTCGAGATATTCCAGACCGACGATATTTACTGACTGAATAGGATTTTTGAACGCTATAAAAAATTTGAGATTTGGAAATTTTGTTAAATCCAGGTGGTGACTGATCCTGTTTTCATTGATCCATATTTCTTCTAGTTGTGGACAACTGTCGAACTTGAATTCCTGAATCTGATTCAGATATGCGTGTACTTTTTTAAGTGCTGTAAGTCCGGTAATATCGAGACGTGTCAGTTGGTTGAAACCAAGACTGAGTTCAACTAGCTTTTTCTGATCCGATACATCAAGTTCTTGCAAGTTATTTTTATGACAGCTGATGTTAAGCACATTGGTACAACCTTTAATGTTCATGGATTCCAGGTGGGTGTCAAAACCATAAATAAATTTTAGGCTTGTCATCCCCGAAAGATCCACTTCCTTAATGTCGTTTTCATAGAAACCAAGGTCTTCCACATTACTGAAATTTTTGATGCCATCCAGCGAGGTGATACCTGCTTTATTTACATATAATACTTTTACACTTTTTGCTTCCGAAAGCTGGATTTTTCCATCACCATTGATGTCAATGCCTTGAGCGATAAGACTTTTTTTAAAATTGGCGTCAGGAATCCTTACCTCTTGGGCAATTGCAGCTGAAAATATGTGAATCAATAAAAGGCAACTGACAAATAATTTGATAGACATGGTGATAATTTTAAAGTGATACATTTAGGATTTGGCCATCTGCTGAGATTTCAATAAAGGATTCCAGGCGTTCTACAGTATTATATAAGTACTGGTATTTTTCCATAATAGGCCTGTCATAAGAAGATAATTGATGTCCATACACATTAAAACTGCTAATGGTTTCGGTTCCGACTTGTCGCTCGGCTATCCCAGATTTTGTTTCATAGACCAATGTATTGATATAATATTTTCCCGGGTTTAGACCTGTGAACCCAAAAGAACCATCAGCGTCGATCCGCGTTAGTATTCGATAACTATAGGCCTCATCCGACATATAGATCTGCTTTTTACCCTTTTTATCTTTTTTCTTGAGTTCATACCATTCATCAAAATAGTTGGTGCAAGGATAAAGCTCTACGACATTGCTTAGGTATTTGGCCTTTCCAGCAATCTTACCTTTTAGCGTAGCAGTTCCATTGCTTCCAATCATGCGCTTGGCTTGTTCCACATCAAAAGAAGACTTTGGGAAAATCACGTTCGGAGCCTTCTGCGCCTTGAGATAACCCGGCAAAGAAAGTAATACGAGTAGAATAATAAAGGGAGCTTTCATATGCATTAATGCTGATTGTCACGTATTAATATTGTTCGAAATTACAGCTTCTTTTTGTGCGAAACGTTCCATCTTATAAGGTGGTCCTTTTTTACTGGATGAAATCATTTGTGCTAAATAGGTTGATAGTCAATGTTCTATTGGGTGTAGGTGTGAATACAAATATGACAACAAAAATATTTATTGATAATAAGCTTTTAAAGATGAGACCGCAAGTTCCGATAGTGTCAGTGTTATCGGACAAGTGTGCTATCAATTTAGTAAAAGCCTTTGTGGTAAATTGTCTATTATTGCAATGCGCCGTGAAGACAATATTTCGATTTGGTTGATAATAGAAAAGAAAGTATATTGCTAATATCTAATATTTGTCAAACAATAATATCTAGGAATATAGCTGTAGGAACAAAACAGCTGTTGAGTGTTAATTTTATCCTAATTAGTTCGCTATGATCTCTATTTGGCATATTATTTATATCGGCGGAATTTTCATGACCTTGTTTCTTTTTATCTTGCTAGTCGGTAAGCCCAAAAAGAATACCGCAGATAAAATTTTAAGCACATGGCTTTTTTTTGCTTTTTTTGATCTAATCCTAGTTGGATTGTATGGTTCGGGTGAAATCCTAAAAATGCCCAAATTGTTTGGATGGGAAATGCCATTTCCCTATTTGCATGGCCCTTTTCTATATCTGTATATCTTGTTTGTAAGTGGACAACAACGGTATAAATGGCGTTATCTTCTGCATTTTATTCCCGCGGTGGTCGTCTCCATTATATTAGCATTCGTATTACCTGTTGCGGTCGTGGAATATAAAGGTAAATATTACATGGCACGTGAGTTTGATACTTTTTTTTGGGCTATGATGATCGGTTTTATTATTTCAGGAGTGGTCTATATCATTTTATCATTTATTCTTTTGCGGCGACACAAACGAAACATTGTAGGCCAGTTCTCCAATACCGAGAAAATTACGCTGAACTGGATGCGTTATCTAATTTCAGGTTTGGGTGCCATTTGGATCGTAGTAATAATTGAGGGCACTCCAACAATGTTTTTTGTAGTCATTACATTATTCATTTTTTTCTTTGGGTACTTTGGCATTCGGCAAGTGGGTATTTTTTCTCCTGTTTTACCAACACATGAGGTGATTCTTTTGAATGAATTGGTAACGGCTGAAAAAATACAACTGGATAATGTTGCTCCAGAGCCAGTTGAAAAGGTGAAATATGAAAAGACGAGACTGGAAGAATCCGAGGCTGTATACATTCATATGAAATTGAATACCATTATGAAAGAACAGAAATGTTATCAGGATCCAGCATTAACGCTAGGAGATTTATCAAAAATAGTGGATGTACACCCAGTTATCCTGTCGCAGGTTATCAATTCGAAAGAGGAAAAGTCCTTTTATGACTATGTCAATTGCTATCGGGTAGAAGCCTTTAAGGAGTTATTGGTTCAGCCAGAAAGTAGGCAGTACACAATGCTATCTTTGGCCTTTGCATGCGGCTTTAATTCGAAGACCAGTTTTAACCGAAATTTCAAGAAAATTACCGAAATGTCCCCAAGTGCCTATGCGAAACAACTGCAGGTCACATTAATGGTTGGAGAATAAGTTTTAAAGTTAATGGTAATATAGATCAGTCTGTCTCAATTGAAAGATCCTTGTTGCTCGCAACAACCCAAAATTGTACGTATTCTGTCATTGATATGGTAAAATGTATGCGAACTCTTAGCGTTTTTTAACACGATACTCCTTGGATACCAAAGGTGAAACAGTTAAATTGCTGGAAATTTATTGTCAATTAGAACATAAACATAAACAATATGAAAAGAAAAGCGGCATTTCTTTTAGGACTTTTGGCTTCCGCTGCGTTACCACAAGCAACTTTCGCTAAAGATTCAATAAAGGAATCAATTGTTCAAAACCAAGAAATTGAGGGAAAAGAACTGATCGGACGATGGGATATCGAGGTTGACGTCAATGGTACTCCAGCGCCATCTTGGTTGGAGGTGAAATTGTCAGGCTACAAGACTTTAGTAGGCCACTACGTTAGTACTTCGGGGAGTGCGAGACCTGTTTCACAAGTCTTCTATGAAAATGGCAAGTTTAAATTCGCTATTCCACCACAATGGGAAGGTGGAAAAATGAACTTAATAGTGGAGGGCGAGATTGCGAATGGAACATTACAGGGGACGATAACAGAACCTGACGGAAAAACACACCATTTTAAAGGAGTACGTGCTCCTGAATTAAAACGAACAGCCGCTGTCAAATGGGGGAAACCAATTCAACTTTTTAATGGAAAGGATCTTTCTGGTTGGAAAGCTACTGGAAAAACAAATCAATGGGTTGTCAAAAATGGGATACTCACCAGTCCACAATCGGGCTCTAATCTTGTCTCGGAACAAAAATTTGAAGACTTTAAATTACACGTTGAATTTAAGATTCCCGCAGGAAGCAATAGTGGCGTCTATTTAAGAGGACGTTATGAAGTTCAGATTGAGGATAGTCCCAAAGATGCACATCCCAATGCTGTTCTTTTTGCAGGGGTTTACGGCTTCCTAGCAGCAAATGAGATGGTGAATAAAGGTGCCGGCGAATGGCAGACATATGATATAACATTGGTCGGACGTCTGGTGACAGTTGTTGCCAATGGTAAAACAGTTATTAGCAATCAGGAGATCCCTGGCATTACAGGAGGAGCCCTAGATAGTAGAGAAGCTGAGCCAGGTCCAATCTATTTTCAAGGTGATCACGGACCGGTCGAATTCCGGAAGGTTATCATTACACCAGCCATTAAATAATAGTAATATATATTTATTTTAGGAGAGACTATCTTTGGGTAGTCTCTTTTAGATTCCGATCACGACAACCACAATATCTTCGTTTTGGTAGGATGTGTAATAGCGTTCAATTGAACCATTGTCTTTGTATTCTTGAAGTTCCTTGAATATTAGCTTTTTTAAGATACCTTTTCCTTTTCCGTGAATAAATTTGATTTCGCTCATTTCCCAATAGATGGCAGCATCTAAATTGGATCTTAGAAAATCAATAGACTCTAGCATGAGTTCATCAGCAGTATAGTCTTCCCAGTCTTCAAGGAAGGCATCTGCGTGTAGATCAACTGTAGCGGGTGGTTTGCGCATGATTCAATGTGTTTACAATGCCGCAAATGTAAAACAAATCGGTGACTTAATAGCTGAAGTCTGGGACGAAATAAATTGCATGAGCGAATTTTTCATGCCATTTTTTTATAATAGCAGCAATTTCGTATTCCTCTTCTTCAGCGTGGTTTAGCATCAATAGTTCGAGTGATTGTAATAACTGCTTATGATCCAGGAATAAACCATCGTAATCCCGGTAGGCAGAAACGCTTTCCTCAACCAGTTGCAGACCCTCGTATCTCATTGTATTGATTGCATGACGGGCGGAAATACGATCCAGCAGCCATTCCTTCTGGAAATCAGATGCAATATGTCTATTACATGCTTGGTTAAACAAGATTTCGAATTCAGCAATCTGGCTTTTTAAGCCGTGTATAGCGGATTGGAGTTCCTCAAAAGTACTGATGATCCTTTCCTGTGTCTCCATATTTCTTGATATAATAGCCATGATATTTTACTTAAAGTTTATATGGTATTGGTTTTTAATGTTTTAAATAAAAGCATGTTAGGTATATACAAATAGTTTGGAGAAATGTTTTCCTAGTTCGAATATTAATGGATTAATGATAGTCATCATGCTACATCATATAAGTTGGGAGCGAACTGCTGTCGCTCCATATCGGAAAATAGGTAATCTGCTTTTTTTTTACGTTATTCGCAATACCTATAAATGGGTTAACAATAGCATGAGGGAGAAAACAATCGGAAATTATCAATTAGAAATTTGTTCCAATTCCGTGGCTTCGGCAATAGAAGCAGAAAAGGGTGGAGCAACACGAATAGAGTTTTGTCAAAACTTGGAGAATGGGGGTACTACACCTTCTTTTGGACAATTGAAATTAGTGCGTGCGCTGGTGAATATCGGTATCCATGTGTTGATTAGACCAAGAGGTGGAGATTTTCTGTATAGCGAAGAAGAAATACTGGAGATGATCGCTGACATCGAGTTATGTAAGGAACTGGGGATGGATGGAGTTGTCATTGGGGTGTTGAATGCAGATGGTACCGTAGATAAGCTCAATACAAAACGTTTGGTTGATGCGGCACGTCCCATGCATGTAACTTTTCACCGTGCTTTTGATCGTGTTGAAGATCCGATTACAGCATTGGAAGATGTTATTGCCTTGGGTATAGATCGTATTTTGACTTCAGGTTTGCGGAACTCAGCTTTATCAGGAGCAGCTTTACTGAAACAGCTGATTGAGCAGGCTAAAGGACGTATTGTGATTATGCCTGGTGCTGGAGTCGATGCCTCCAATATTATAACGATCTTGACAGAGACAGAGGCTATTGCTATACATAGTTCTGCAAAAGTAAGTCAGCCTTCAAAGATGCAATTTTCACAGGATCAGGTTAAGGGAATGGATGAGGCGCAGTGGATGAGCTCAAAAGAAAAAGTCCACCAAATGGTAGACTTATTAAAAAGCCTTTAAAGTATAACTTTAAAGGCTGCTAGTTTCTTTTGCTTATTTAGCTTCTGCAGCTAATTGATTTAAGATAGCATCGTTTTTAACGATTTGGTTGCTTGCTTTCATTTTTGATCTAGTTCCTAACTCAACGTTAGAACCTAATTTCAAGAACTGAACTTCAACACGTGAAACAGTTTTATTTCTTCTATCTTTTCTTTTTAAACGTGTAACTCCCATTTTGATAATATTTTTATTGTTTAAATAAAACGAGGTCGGAAGCGGATTCGAACCGCTGTAGGAGGTTTTGCAGACCTCAGCCTAGCCACTCGGCCATCCGACCCTATTTTTTTCCTTTTGAAGGTCTGCAAAAATAAAACT
>JAITLV010000055.1 GCA_031277685.1 Sphingobacterium sp.
TAATATCAAAAGGGCCTGATGTTAAATCAGACCCTTTCTCTTAGCGTTTACTTGTACAGTAATTTTTATGTTTCCTATCGTTTCCTCTTTTTTGTTTCGTCATCCAATGTTTTTAAAGACAATTGGATTTTCACTGTACGACGCCAATTTTTATGTTGGTCCTTTCTTACGAAAGGTAGCTTGTAGCCGTTTTGTATTGTAAGAACAGCCACCGGTTTATAATAGTTTTATTCTGAGTAAATTATTTTTGATAACTTGAATTGACTTATTAAAATGGACAAGGACTTATATCATTAAAAACTTTTAACGGACTATATCTCCAATTGGGGACAGAGCTACAACGGTTGGTTTAAGTTTAATATGCATAAAAATGAGCAAACGGGGTAAGATTATAAATACAGTAAAAAAAATTATATTTATAAAGGAAATTAAATTAAAATCATAAAATTATGTTTAAATCAGTTATAAGCCTGTTATTAATATCTATTTTATTCATATTCAATGGTTGTGAAAAAAAGATAGTTGATACTGACATACCTCAGATGTATATATTAAATTTGAGATTTCGATTAGCGGATGCAAACCCATTGGAAGACCTAAATATTGCTGATATAGAGAATAGTATCACCTCCTCTATAAAAGATCCTAAAACTGATCTAAGCATTGAGTCATTTACTATTGAAGAAGAGCATTATTTAAGATTGACAACCTCTGTATTACCTTCCTTAGAATTTGATGAGATTTCATATTCCATTCAGAATATTAATCTATTTGGTGATAATGAAAAGCATATTATAACCGTTAAATGGGTTAACGAAAACAATACTAGAAAAATCAGAACCACCCTATTGGATCAACATGAATTAAAAATTGAAAAGGATAAAAATATCGACTACTATATGATAGCCAATTGATCTATACTAAAGATTGGCAAACACAAAATTTTATCTATTCTAGATTATTAGTTCCTAATTATTCTAAACATAAGATTAAATCATTAAGCCATAAATTTAAAATAGCGTAGTAATACGCTATTTTAAGTTATTCAACAAAATCACCAATCGAACCGTATTTAAGGTTAAAACCGAGATGTGGCTTTTTTTCGTCAAAAGGGCCTGATTCTCATCAGACCCTTTCTCTTAGCATTTACTCGTACAGTAATTTTTATGTTTCTTATCGTTTCCTCTTTTTTGTTTCGTCATCCAATGTTTTTAAAGACAATTGGATTTTCACTGTACGACGCCAATTTTTATGTTGAACCTTTCTTTCGAAAGGTAGCTTGTAGCCGTTTTGTATAGTAAGAACAATAGTTGGTTTGAAATAGTTTTATTGAAATGAATTCTCTTACTAAATGTTCTATTTATTTAGGATTCTCTATGCACTGCGTAGAGAATCCTAAATCTGATACGCAGTGCATAACGAATTTTCAGTGTTTCATTAAGACAAAGTCAAATTACTTTTCAAACCTTTAAATCAATAGATGATATAAATGCTTGTATCATAGACCATCATTTTAAGTTCTCCAGGACAAATCCAACCCAATCTTTTTGGGGAATTGAAGGGTCGAGGTAATGATCTGGCTGTAGGCCCACATTGTCAATTGCCATTTCTGGGATCCGGTAGCTTTTCGACCTGCAGTACCACAACTGAAATTCACCACTTGGAGAAATGGCGTGGTGCATATTTGAAATATCCAAAGAGCCATAGGTGCTTTTCCCATAAAGTTTAACCTTTGCGCTCTGTTTTGCCTCGAGCAGAAACTGCTCGGTTGTACTTCCACAATATTCGTTTATCAATATGGCTACCTTTTGCGGAAAAGGAAGGATTCGATCCATACTATCAATAGAGATAATATTTTCTTTAACCCGGACGTATTTGCCAAGATTCAAGTTCAGCTTGTCATAAGTCTCCTTAAATTCTTTCCTTGATCTTTCGTCATATAGGGTATCCTTGGAGAGCGCCAGCAATGCAGCGTTGTTCAACTCAGTGGAAAGCAATTCCAAGCCTACTGTTCTAATAGGATTGGTATATAGATAGGGAACCAGTGCAGAATACGCATCATCGGATCCCCCTCCATTGTTCCTTAGGTCTATGATTAGATTTTGGGTATGGATAATTTTTTCATGGTTTACACGCAGAACGCTATCGATAGATCTTTTATTAGACATAGCAAAACTCGGTATACGGACATATGCTGTCTTGTCTGAAATTTGTTCAAAGTAAGGACCATTGGAATATAAATAGCTTATATAACTTTTTACAAGAGGTGTGTCCTTAAATGCTTTGGACTTGCGTACAAAATAGGCCATACCATTGATATGGATAATATTGTTTCCGATAAATTCTACTGATACATTCTCTCTGGCATTAAAGTTTCTCATCCAGATTGTTGCTTGATAGTTTTCTCCGTTCTTATATAGTTTGAATTTTACCTGACCTTTATTCCAAGGCGTCCCTGGCGCATCCAGCACAAGGCCAGCATAGCCACTATCGGTAGGAACTATAGCAACTTTGTAGGGAGCGCTTTCCCATATGCCAATAGGTGAGGGGTTGCTCTCATTGTCAATCATACGATTGAGCTCTTTCTCCTTTAAGGGTACTTTTTCATGCATTCTGACTTTATTTTTATCTGGCTCAATGAGTTGCACAGGTTCAGTATCCTTTTTTAGATCAACAATTCCAAGATGTCCCTTCCTAAAGAATTTAAACCATTTATAAATCAAATTTATACAGTCAGCTTTGTTTTTGGCAGTTTTAGCCATATTCATTATTTCCGCTGTATGAAGGTCATAGGCTTGTTGCCCTTTTTCTTTCAATATGTACTCAAATCCAGCGTCATTTTTTTCGAAAGTGTTCTTGATCCATGTAAATTCAGCATGACAATCGCATTGAGATCCTGCTAACAATTTGTTATTAGAGAGCAAAAAGGAATTAGACAGAATAAACCAAAACAAGATGTTTCTAATGACTTTCATAATGACTATAAATGTTATTTTATTGGATGTAAATTTTTATTTTGTTTCAAAAAAAAGATTCCCAATAGTCGGTCCATTTTAGTAATATGTTGATATTGAGTGTTAAAACGAGGTGAGTTAGTTCGGTAACTGTTCGGAAGTGGACATAACCGTTCGATAATGATCAGTAATTTTTTATTTCTTCATTTAAAAGTGAAGATAGCTTTCACCTCCCCATTTCCGCCATTCACCGAGTTTTCCTGATTGTTGGTCTAAAGTGCATAGGCTAGTGGCCTATTGTGTTGTAGTTTTGAGTCAACAAATAAGAACTAAAAACTAACACAATAAAATAAAGACATTATGAGAACGCTAGTAAAAACATTCGCAGCAGCAGCTTTAATCGCAGTATCTACTTTCGCTATGGCAGCTGAAGAACCAGGAGCAAAAGCAACAAAAGAAAACGTTAACCTTTCCACAGCAGACTTGGCTTTGGATCATTATGTGGCGATAACCACTGAAGGAGAATCAGCAGGTGTGGAGCAGTTATTCGTCGAAGATTTCAATCAAAAAATCCAATCTTCAAATACACAGTCTAATAGCCGTAGTTCTGTGGTCAAACTATTGAAAAAGCAAAAAGGAGAAAAACTGAATTGTACAGTGAGTACCGATATCCTTGAAGAATCAGCAGACTATATGGTCGCTAAAGTGACTTTAAAATTTGAAAACTTCACCAAGACTGATCTAGTTACCTTGGAGCGTATGGGTAATGACTGGAAAGTATCCAAATCGATCAATTCGTATAAATAGTATCTAATAACTAGTTGTCTGCTCGGTAGCAGACAACTAGGAATCATATGTTTATTTAAGGCCATGTTGTGAGATATAGCTTTTATTTATAGGAATTTAAAAAATGGAGTTTTTTAGAAAGATGAACTATTATGTTTATTGATTTTCAAGAATTTTCAACAGTTTTTGATTTAAGTACAGTTTTTCCTTTCCGACTTTTACGGATTCAAGAATTCCATTCTGCTCCAATGCGATTAGATAATTTCCAACAGTTTTCGCATTTCCTAAATTGTCGTCAATCAAATTTTGACGTTTTGTATAAGGTAATCTAAATAATATCTCAACTAAATCTTTTGAATACATTTTAGGAAGTTTCGTTTTGATGTTAGTACTCATTTCCTCTATCGCTTGTGTGATTAGATATAATCGTTTGAGACCTTTTGATGCTGTTTGTTCGATCATATCTAACATATATAAGATGTAATCTTCCCAATTTTCATTTTCTGTTACTCCCCTGAGTTTGGTATAATAATCATTTTTATTCTGAATGATGTATTCGCTTAGATAAATTGCTGGAACTTCTAATAGTCCGGAAAGTTTTAAGTAGAGCAAAAGTAGAATTCTTCCAGTTCTACCATTTCCATCTACAAAAGGGTGGATTGCTTCAAACTGGTAATGTAATAACGCCATTTTGATCAATGGATCAATGTTGCTTTCTTCATTGATGAATTTTTCTAAATTAGCGAGTTTCTCTCTAATAATTGTTTCTCCACTTGGCGGTGTGTAGATAATTTTACCTCGATTGTTGCTTAGCATTGTTCCTGGTGTAACTCGAATGGATGCATTATTTTGTTTAATACATTGAACTATTTTAATGCAAAGGTTTGTAGTAATAAAAGGTTTAGCTTTGAGTTCTTCAAGACCTAGCCATAGTGCTTTTTTATAACTTAAAACTTCTTTTGTTGATAAATTTTCAATTTTCTTGTCAGCAACAAATGATCTGTATAATTCATCATTTGTTGTAATGATATTTTCAACTTCCGAACTTGCTTTTGCTTCTTGTAAGTAAATTGTATCAAGAAATAGCGTCGGATTTGGTAAATTTAATAAAGTACCATTTAATTGGGCCAGCACACGACCAGCAGAAATAGTTTTCCGCAGAATTTTTTTTGTTTCGATATCCTTGGTTGGTGGCAATAATGGTAAATCGTTATAGGGATATTTTCGGTCAAATTTATTCATTTCTTCGAGTGTAAATTTTACTTCTGTGCGTTTTACGAGTGTAAAAATAGTGAAAAATTACTCTTGTTTTTTGTTTAGGTGTAAAAAATGCTCTTATTTTACTTCACCTCCCCATTTCCGCCATTCACCGAGTTTTCCTGATCGTTAGTCTAAAGCCCATAGGCTAAGGGTATATTGTGTTGTAGTTTTGAGTTAACAAATAAGAACAGATAAACTAACACAATAAAATAAAGACATTATGAAAACGCTAGTAAAAACATTCTTCGCAGTAGCCCTAATCGCAGTATCAACATTTGCAATGGCAGCTGAAGGCCCAGGTTCAAAAGCAACAAAAGCAAACGTTAACCTTTCCACAGCAGACTTGGCTTTGGATCATTATGTGGCGGTAACCACCGAGGGCGAATCAGCAGGTGTAGAGCAATTATTTGCCGAAGATTTCAGCCAAAAGATCCAATCTTCCAATGCGCAATCTAACAGCCGTAGCGCTGTAGTTAAATTATTGAAAAAGCAAAAAGGCGAGAAGTTGAACTGTACAGTAAGCACTGATATCTTAGAAGAATCAGCAGACTATATGGTCGCTAAAGTAACCTTGAAATTTGAAAACTTCATCAAGACTGATCTGGTTACCTTGGAGCGTGTGGGCAATGACTGGAAAGTATCCAAATCAATCAATTCGTATAAGTAATATCCAATAACTAGTGGTTTGTCAGTAATAAAAGACAAACCACTAGTGAATCATATGTTTATTAAGGCTAGGTCGAGAGATGTGGCTTTTTTAGTATATCTATTTGCTGACAATAGTCAATTGTATTTTTAGACATCCCTATAATTTTCTACAACAATAAGGTCAATATCAGCGTAGTCTTCACCAAGTCGGTCAATTATAGATTTTACATCTCCCCAATTCAACCCCCCTAGACCAGCCGCTATTTTTGGCAAGGCTATTTTTTCGATGTTATTTTGGCGGGCATATGCAAGCATCTTAAGAAGGGAGTCTTCAGTTGCTTTAAGCTCTGCTTTGGTTTTCCAGGTCTTTTGAGTGCCAAGATTGAAAATAGTGCCTTCACCGTAATTGTAAGAAAAAACATCCCCAAGGGAGAAATCACCGTCTTTACAACGCTTTTTATATTCCAAATACATTTGATTATATTTTTCTTTGAATTGTAATGCGATCCCTTTCCCCATTGCTCCAGCACAATTACAACCATGAGCATAATTTTTTACATCAGGTAAATTGAATATATTTCCGAATTCTATATATGTAACCATCTTCTTTTATTTTTTTTATTCCATTATACACTTCATTTTTAAGGAATTGCCCTTTTACCATTTCAGGGGTTGAGATTCCTCTTTCCAGATCAGCAGTCTGAATTCCTCGTAATGGTTTCCATCACCGATGGTGTGTTTATCCCGGTGTCCTTTACCCAATAAAAGTTTATGGATCATACCACTACAAGAAGCTACCCATAATGTAAGACCATCATCTGAAGCAGTGATTCCACTTATTGTCGAACCTAAAAAGTGTTGCCAGCGTTTTTCTCCATTTTTATCAAATGCTTTTATATAGCCATAGGCATCCCCAAGAATATAATAGTCGTCAATTGCTACGCCGACGTATACCCGCATGTTGTCATCTATCACGTGGTATTGATCGCTTTCAGTGTATGGTTCAATATTCACATCTTTTAGTTTAACTGTATCTACGCCAATTGTTATACCATTATAGAAATGGCAAGAATTGGTAATCAGTTGGGCATCATCATGTGAAAAAAGACAGAAATGAGGATAAGAAGACTGTGGGCCAATATTTCCTAAAGTATTTCCCTCCGCATCCATGATAGCATGGTCATAACACTGGTCACCCGCAACAATAAATGTGTTGTCATTAGACAATGTTGCATTTTCCATATCTATATTGGGAGACCAATCCTCATCATTACTTTCATTAAGAGGATGGATAAGCTTTTCGGCATCTTTGTCAATTAGATAGATTCCTTCAGAAGTAACGAGGAGAATTTTTCTTCCATCGTTGAACGGGATAAGCTCGGTAATACCAAATTCAGCTGTTTCGTTCAGTATAAATTCGGCAATCAATGTGCCTTCCCAGCCATTATAAGTAGTGATTTTTCCAGGTACCGCTATTGCAAAGATATTACCACGTTTGGATTTTCCGATTGCAGTGATATTATCTTCTAATTGAAGTAGTTTCTCATTATCCAACAGGTAAGCTTGTCTTTTCTGATAGGATGTGCCGGTCAGAAAAGCAATCTTTTGCTTGTCAATAAAATGAAGCATTTCTATACTTTGCCCTTGTTTTTCTAAAAATGGTATGAGTGGCGCATGGGCAGGTGGAAAGCTTTCCCGAAAGAAGTCAGTTTTCTGATTTAGATTTGCTGTTCTAAGGAGACTAAGGATTTCATTCGCCAGATGGTCTCTTTTGTCCTGAGGTTCTTCACCTTTCCAGTTTTCCCAACCATTTTTTTCTCCAAATTCCACCATTTTATTTATTGCAGTGGCATATTGCTCACCCTTAGCATTCCATTCTTCCTGAATATTAGGTTTATTTTTTTTAAAAAAATCAAACATGCTTATAATTTAAAATGTCGTTTAGAAGTCCAATCATCCACGTCAAACTTGAATTTTTGGGAAAATGAATATGAGCAAAATTATTCTGAAATGCAACTCGTTTCACCTTCCCATTCCCGCCATTCACCGAGTTTTCCTATCCGTTAGTCTAAAGCCGATAGGCCAGGGGCGTATTGTGTTGTAGTTTTGAGTCAACAAATAAGAACAATATAACTAACACAATAAAATAAAGACATTATGAAAGCATTAGTAAAAACATTCGCAGCAGCAGCCTTAATCGCAGTATCAACATTTGCAATGGCAACTGAAGGCCCAGGTTCAAAATCAGCAAAAGCAAACATTAACCTTTCCACAGCAGACTTGGCACTCAATCATTATGTGGCAGTCACTACTGAGGGAGAATCAGCAGGGGTGGAGCAATTATTTGCTGAAGATTTCAGCCAGAAGGCTCATGCAACTACCAATAAGCGTGATGAGCTGGTCAAATTCTTTAAAAAGCAAAAAGGAGAGAAATTGAACTGTACAGTAAGCAATGACATCATAGAGGAATCTGCTGACTATATCGTGGCTAAAGTAACCTTAAAATTTGAAAACTTTACCAAAACTGATCTTGTGACGTTGGTTCGTGAGGGTAATGATTGGAAAGTGTCTAAGTCGATCAATTCGTATAAATAGCATCAAATAATTAGTAGTCTGCCACAGCATTCGGAGGCAGACCATTAGTGAATCATATGTTTATTTAAGGCCACATCGTGAGATGTGGCTTTTTCTGTTTTAAACCATGCCATGTTCCGACTTTTCGGTTGTTGCATCTTACCGATAACTTAGGCATATTTTGTCCTGATTAATTGTTTGATGAATGTTATGTTTGTGTAGAGTTTAAAACAACAATATTTCAAATCTTTAATTTTATGTGGAACTTACTACTATACTTATTATTCGGCATTGGTCAACCAGCCAATACACAAACGACAGTAGAGAACTCTACTGTTCAAATTTCTTCTATGGATAATCCTGATGATGGAGATGGCGGTGATAAAGGAAACGTTAGACCTCCAAATCCGTAAAAATTAACAATAAAACAATTAATATGTGGAGCATAATCTTATACTTTTTATTCGGTATTGGTCAACCTATCGATACTGAACATTCAGAAATTCAAACAATTCAAGCTGCGAGCTATGGAGATGGCGGAGAAACTAGCACCTCAATTCCACCTCGTCCAACAAAACCATAAAAGATATGTGGAGTTTAATTTTGTATATTTTGTTTGGGCTTGGAAACTCTTCTCAATCTCAAACCCCTTTAAGTCATGAGGATGAATCTCAAATGATTAAGCCATACGGTGCATCAGACGGGGGAGGAGGTGATGTCGTGAATCCCAGACCTCCAAAGATCTAATAATACAACAAATGTTGTATTTGGGCCATATTGAAAAATATGGTCTTATCTTAATTTTAAATTTAAGACTGCCCCCTTAGAGAATTTCAGTTTTCCATTCCACTTTGCGTATTCGTTCTTTGATGAGTAATAGGATCTTCAAAACTTGGGCGGACATAGGAAGCTTATCATAGACCAGCATACTGAAATCATCATTATAAACTTGCTCAAAATGCCCTAGCCAGTTTTCCTCTAAGTTGCTAAAGAATAAACTTTCTATGGGGTGATATCTGAGCCATTGGTTGTTATTTCTTAGACTTTTTGCATCTCGGTTGGCGACACTAAGTATCATCTCAAAAAAACGATCTGATCTAAGGAAATCTTGAAATTCCTTGTACCGTAGTAATTGGTGGAGATCATACATATGCTTAACCTTCTTTTTCAAATCCGGTATGGGCATTTCGGAATACGAAAACCGAACTAGGCTCATGATCTTTTCACAAAAAGTTCGATAATGGTCTAGCACTTTTACTTCAAAGGGAAGTAATGAGAACCTTTCTATTAAAGCATGTTGATTTGTCTGTCTCAATGCTTCCCCAATAAAGGAATTAAGGAGCAATTTGCTACGGGGCCTATCTGAACCTAGCCAACTGTAGTCAATCGTTACAAGATTTTTTTCAGCGCAGTAGCTTTCGATAGTTGTGTAATAATAACTATGTGCTGTCTTACGGTTCATTCCTCTTTTTCTCGTGAGACCTTCAATATTAATTTCGGATAGTTCTTTGGTAATGATACTACTGATCTGTCTTAATTTCGATTTTAGTCTACTGTCTGTTTCGCCATCGTTTCTTGAGATAACAAGATCAATGTCATCTGGTATACGTTTTATCAATTTAAAGCACTTTGATAATGCTACACCACCTTTAAGTATAATATCTTCACTTATCGGATCTTGGATGAGTAAAAATAGGGTATAGGTTTGCCAATAGTCTTTTTCAACTAGGATGAGCGGAAGGCCAAGGAGATCTGAGGTAGATTGTAGTATTTCCTGAAATAGGTTTTTGTCCTTATGAAGGTTCATATTGTTTTTAATTTAAACAATTTTAAAATCGTAAATATCTAGTAATTAAATGAGTTTTATTTCTTGAAACAAAATTTTTCGCTATCTTTTTGGTTAATTATTTGTTTTTTGTATATTGGTGTTCGAAAAGCTATTATTTTCCTTCTAAAGGACAATTATCGAAACTATTGGTGCATCAATGAAAATTGGGGATGGGGAACTATTAATCTTAATTTCAAAAAATGCATGCTATATCTGAATTGATTATGTGCTATGATTCATTGTGGTATGCCTATGTTATTTAATTATGAAAAGTGATTTAAAAGCAATTGACGATGCATTTATTGTGCATTATAGAAAACTTCTTGAAATACAGAAAAATGTATTTCGAGAGTGCAAAGGGTATAAATTTGATTTAGACAGTCATGAGATTACACAAGCAGTCCATGATAGAATGTCCGCATTTTGGGATTTTCACGTTTATAATGCAAAACAAATATTGGATCGCAGAATCAATACTGGGGGAGCTGATTTCTTTACTGAAACATGTCTATTATTTCTAAAAGCATATTTCGAGCAGAAATATAATGTTATTGTGACCTCTGAGAAGAGTCTTTTAAAAAAAGGTAATTCTATGCGTCCAGATATCTCTATATGGACAGAAGGTTATGGAGAAGTTTTGGCTGTTATTGAGTTAAAAGTAAATGACGGGTGGAAAGGAAAGAACATTATGGCCCACCTTAAAGATCGAGAAGATAAAATTAAAGCATTATATCCTAATTCGTTCTTTGGGGTAATAGCCTTTTGGAATTTTTTTGATACTAATGATCTAAATATTGATTGGAGGACTAAGTATGTAGGCCTTTATAGGTATGATCGATATGATAGACATGAGAAAACCAATGGTTATGTTGAAGATATCATGAAAAATATTGAACTTGTTTTACCCCAAAATCTTGCCAAATTGAAAGAAGTGTGTGCTGTTTAAATTGTTTATTACTGTTTAATTTAAAATAATAATATTATGACTAATGTTTCTAAAGTAAGGTGTACAATTCTTGATATACCGGAAAATGTTTTTTTACAGCTTACTCAAAAATTGGCTGATCACGAAAAGACTGATCTAATTGAAGTTGATTCGCCGAATCATAAAATTGTTGTAGATGTAACAACTGAGACCCCTCTGACAACAGAGATTTCATTTGATGAGTTTGCAAAGATTCTCGAGAGTCTATAAACATAAAAAAAGGGTGACATAGCATCACCCTTTTTTTATGATATCCCTTACACTGAGAAATTTAAAGCGGCTAAATTTAATCACAATTTATCGTTGGTTGTGAAAATAAACTTTTTAGCATCGAAGGGTCTAATGACACGTTAAATTTAGAATTGTACTACTTAGATTTTGTGGCATATAATATTAAACAGCCCTAGAAGGTCATATTAAAAAGATACCCACCAAGGATTAAATTGATGGGTATTTTTTTTGATAAATTAGTTCCACAGAGCCTTTCAATTGTCTTAGATATTATTTTAATACTACTGAACGAACAACATAAGGAAGATAAGTAGAATAATCAAATGATCTGGCAAGAGAACCTTTGACAGTTTTACGTATCTCTTTATCGAACTTTTTGAATTGTTCAACTGTCAAATCATTTTTTTTGTTCACATCATATGCTAGACCCATAAGTTTTTCATTAGTATCAAAATAGAACCTAACTGTAATGAGTTTGTTAGCTCCAATAGTCTCATTTTTTATCTTGGTCAATTCGGGGATATTCAATTTCAATTCAGATCTTGGTATAACATCTTTACCAGGATTTTTTAAAGCCAAATTCCTAGTTATGCTGAAAATCTCGTCTGTATTAATCAAAATTAAAGTACTTTCGTCATCGACACTTACTGAATAATTTATAGTTCCGACCCTGAGATTACCATTGGAAAGTTTTGCTTGTTGTGCTTTAATCGAACAAGAGGTAATACTTACTACCATAGATACCAATAATAGTTTTGTGATATTTTTCATAATACGCATTTTTAATTACAATTTATAGTTGGTTGTGAAAATAAACTTTTAAACACCGAAGGTTATAATGACTCGTCAATTTTAAAATTGTACTACTTAGTTTTTGTGATTTTTAATATTAAACAGCTCTTAAAGGTCATATTAAAAAGATACCCACCAAGGATTAAATTGATGGGTATTTTTTTAGATAAATTAGCTGTACATAACCTGTCAATTATTCCATAGGTTTTAATACTACTGGACGAATAACCCAAGGGAGGTAAGTTGAATAGTCAAATGATCTAGCAAGCGAACCTTTAACCGTTTTACGTATTTCCTGATCGAATTTTTTGAATTGTTCATTAGTTATACTATCTTTTTTATTTAACTCATACCCGAGTCCCAAAAGTTTTTCATCCGCATTAAAATAGAATCTTAAGATTACTGAGGTATTACTTCCTAATACCTCATTTTTAATCTTTTTCAAGTCCGATACATTCAGTTTAAGCTCACTCTTCGGTATAAAATCCTTGCGAGGATTTTCTACCGCTAAATTTCTTTTTAAACGAGAAATGTCCTTTCTATCAACCAAAATAAGTGACTTATTTTGGGGATTTCTGACCGAGTAGGTAATATTACCAACATTTACGTTACCATTTATTAGGAGTTTCGCGTTTTGTGCTTTACAAGAACTAATCAAGCTCAGTGCAATAAACACGCAGAGAAAGTTTGCAATATATTTCATGATTTTTATTATTTAATTACAATTTATGGTTGGTTGTGAAAATAAACTTTTTAGCACGGATGGTTCCATGGATTCAAATATTTCTGATTTATAATACTTGGATTTCGTGGCATACAATTTCAAAAACCGAAGATAACCATCTTTAAATGCAGCTGTATTGAGAATGTTCATATCTTTGAATTTACCGCCATCAGTAAGAAATATCGTTGTTAGCCATAATCTATAATCTTCATCCACTTTATCAAATTCATCTTCAGAAAACAATGTTTCATCCAGTTGGTTTAAAAATCCATCACCGAATCCATAGACAATATCTGTCATCAATTGTGTTTCAAACTCGATATTGGCGAATCCTTTCTCATTTCCCGCCATTTGATTGAATCCGGGGTATGACCCACTGATGTCTTGATAATAGTGAATCAATTCGTGAAAAAGAATTTCCTTTGACACATAGGGGCTAATAAAACCAACGATATTATTTTTATATGTACCACTACTCCCTTCCATTGTCGTCTTTAGGCAGATCTGTAGAGGGGTATTGCCTTGTAGTGTAGCTAGAGCACTGAAAAAGGTAGCCATAAAGCAGGGGCAGAGATCTTATCATATGTATGTATTCTCTTTTTCCAGATCAATAAAGCTGTAATGAACTTTTTAATTAAAATATAGCCCCAAGCCAGAGTTATTTTGGTGAGGGCTATATCTTTTAGCTGTAGCCATTTGTTCAATTGATTATTTTAATATTACTGAACGAACAACATAAGGCAAATAAGTCGAATAATCAAATGATCTAGCAAGAGAACCTTTGACAGTTTTACGTATTTCTTGATCGAATTTTTTGAATTGTTTGATGGTAACATTGTATTCCTTTCTCAAATCATATTCTAAACCCATAAGCTTTTCATCGCTATAATAATAAAATCTGACAGTAATAGCAGTATTGTCTCCAAGAATCTCGTTTTTTAATTTAGTCAATTCAGGTATGTTTAGCTTGAGCTCCGATTTTGGTATGATATCTTTTTTTGGATTCTTCTTGGAAATGTCCCAGGTCTGATCTAAAATGTCTTTCGAAGAAATTAGAATTATTGAGCTTTTTTCTTTGCTTATAACTGAGTAATTTACTGTTCCGATATTAACATTACCGTTTAATAGCTTTTGGTCTTGCGCCTTTATTGAACAAGAAGTAATTGTTAGGAACAAAAACAATAGTTTTACAATTTTTTTCATATAAGTCTTTTTTAATTACAATTTATGGTGGGTTGCGAAAATAAACTTTTTAGCACTGATGGTTCCATGGATTCAAATATTTCTGATTTATAATACTTGGATTTCGTGGCATACAATTTCAAGAACCGAAGATAGCCATCCTTAAATGCCGGTTGATTAAGGATACTCATGTCTTTTAATTTACCTCCTTCAGCAAGAAAAGTGTTTTCTAACCATTCCCTGTAGTCTGTCTGGATTTTCGTGAACTCATCCTTAGTAAACAAATCTTTATCCAGTTGGTTTAAAAACCCATCACCGGATCCGTAGACAATGTCAGTCATCAATTCAGTCTCGAATTCTATACTGGCAAACCTCTGCCATTTGAGCGAATCCAAGGTTACAATCCACTGATGTCTTGATAATAGTGGATTAGTTCATGAAAAAGCACCTCTTTAGAAACATAAGTTGCAATAAAATCTATGGTAGTATTTTGATAGGTTCCGTTTGCGCCTGTACTAGTTGTTTTAAGACAAATCTTTAACGGGTCCTTCCCTGTATGTAGCAAGAGGGTGCCGAAGAAAGTTTCTATAAAGTAGGGGCAGAGATCTTATCATATGTATGTATTCTCTTTTTTCAGATCAATAAAGTTGTAATGAACTTTTTAATTAAAATATAGCCCCCAGCCAGAGTTATTTTGGTGGGGGCTATATCTTTTTAGCTATTGAGATGATACCATTTGTTCAATAGATTATTGTAATACTACTGACCGAACGACATAAGGTAAGTAGGTCGAATAATCAAATGATCTAATAAGTGATCCCTTGACAATCTTACGTATCTCCTGATCAAATCTCTTGAATTGATCAAGAGTAATATTCGATTCTTTCCACAAATCGTATTCTAATCCCATAAGTTTTTCATCGGTATCAAAATAGAATCTCACGGTAATCGTTGTATTATTTCCAAGGATCTCATTTTTTAACTTGGTCAATTCCGAGACATTTAGTTTAAGTTCTGATTTTGGTATGACATCCTTTTTAGGGTTGTTTCTCGCTATGTTCCAAGTTCTATGAGAAACATCTCTTCCAGAAATCAAAATTGCAGTGCTGTTATCTCGAGTTCTAACTGAGTAATTTACGGATCCAACTTTGAGATTGCCATTTTTCCATTGTTTTGTATTTTGTGCCTTGCACGAGGTTGTCCAGTTGATTATGATAAATAAACATAAAAGAAGTTTTGTTATATATTTCATAATAGTCATTTTTAGTTACAATTTATTGTTGGTTGTGAAAATAAGGATTTTAAAACAGATGGCTCCATTGATTCAAATATTTCGGATTTATAGTATTTGGATTTCGTGGCATACAACTTCAAAAATCGAAGATAACCATCTTTAAATGCTACTGTATTTAGAATGCTCATATCTTTAAATTTAACTCCATCAGCGAGAAAAGTGTTTATTAACCATGATCTATAATCAGCTGCAATATTAGTGAATTCATCCTCAGAAGCAAATAAACTTCTATCCAGCTGATTTAAATAGCCCTCGCCGGATCGGTAGACAATATCTGTCATTAATTGCGTTTCGAATTCTATATTGGCGAATCCTTTGTCATTTCCCGCCATTTGATTGAATCCGGGGTACGACCCACTGATGTCTTGATAATAGTGAATCAATTCGTGAAAAAGAACTTCCTTTGACACATAGGTGCTAATAAAACCGACGGTATTATTTTTATATGTACCACTATTCCCTTCCATTGTCGTCTTGAGGCAGATCTGTAGAGGGGTATTGCCTTGTAGTGTAGCTAGAGCACTGAAAAAGGTAGCCATAAAACACGGTTTCGGGACTTCATCATTTGTAAATAGTCCATTTTTTAAGTCAACTAATGCCTTTTCAACATCATCTGCAAAGCCTTGATTTATCAACTCTCTTGTGGTTCCACATCTGAACACTATCTTTATAGGAGGGTCTTCTTTTTCTTCTTCCTCTTCTTTAACAATGGGCGGTGTTTCCGTTTCGTCCTCTGATCCACCACCTCCTCCGCCACCTCCTCCGCCACCGTCTGTATCTAAGTCAGTTCTAAGATCTTCTTTTGTGCAAACTACGCCATGGCGAGTCGAGCATTCTTCATCGCCCCCACTTCCAGCACAAACTTCATAACTCACCGACCGACAATTAACGACCGGTACCCCGGCCTTTTTTTGAACTGTATTTCGGAGCATATTCATTTTTCGCTCATATTTAGCGGAACTAAATAGTTTTGTCTCGATGTACCCGTCGTAACTCAATTCTCCGGTTTTCCAGTCTTCATAAATAAATATTCCGGACTTTTTTGCTTTGGTAATTTCATTAGGTAACACCTTGACAATTGCAAAACTCCAATTGTCTCTATATTTACGAGCTGAGAGCCATATTCTACCAGCTAACGAGTATTTTACTCCCTCAGTAGTAAATGCTGAAATTCTTTTATCTGTATTTAATGGCACATAGGTTGTCCCTTTAAAGTCTAGACTATTTTGCCATTGTGGAGAATATTCTATATCTCTATCTACTGATGTTTCACCCTTTTGTCGATTGAAGGCAGCCATTATTTCATTTGTTTGAGAATCCTCAAACATTTCTGTATTCCTACAGGATACCCCTACAAGTAAAATACAGATGATTGTTAATACTTTTAATCTCATGTGTTATTGAGTTAATAATTGATTAATAAATAGTGCAATTTTAAATAAAAACACTGTAAGTAGGATGATTTATTTTAAAGAATTGCATAAATATTTTTATAATAATTTCTTCGCTAATAATAACAGTTGCGGAAAAAGGTTAGGTGTACTTAATTTTTTACCGAAAATCAACAAATTATCCCCAATAGGTTAGATCCTACACCTATTCGTAGCTGATTTCGGCCTTAAAGCAAAGGTAACTACCTATAGCTGTGAAGATGTGTTGAATTCTTTAAAAGTGAAAAAGCTGAACTATACAGTAAATACTGACATCATCGAAGGTGTAGAAGTATATTAGGGCGGGATAAGTGCTTACTATCAGAACAAATTTGAAAAGAAAAATTGCTGTACCCATGTTTTTTTTCAAAAATGATGGATAATGAATGTCTGTGCCTTATCCCGAACAATCGATTTCTACAATGAAATAGTATTGATAAACTCCATCATATCAGGTGCATTGTTTTGTTTAATTAATTAAATTTTCATATCTTAAAGTTATAAACAGTTCAGTCACATTATAGACTGTTCGTTAAGCTGTATTTTTTGATTATAAACCGGTATGATTTCCCGCAGCAGCGTTGTGCGAATCATGAACTATTTTAACCGATATTCATATGAACCTAGACTCAGCAGATCAGCATCCAGCCTTACAGGTATTTCTTAGTGATACGCCAGAGGCACCAAAACCAAATGCTAATTTTCATTTATCAACTCAGGAACCCATTGCACATTTTCAGGAATATATTTTTGGTGAATCTACCATCAAATGCCACTACCTCTATGGTAAAAATATTACCGCCTGCTTCTCCGCCTGTTTTATGGTAGATGAAGAAAAAATATACACTATTCCCGCTCAGCCCGTCGTCGCCTTTCATATACAAGTGTCTGGAGACTGCCTTGCTAGAGTGGGCAATCGACAGGAGGAAAGCCGCTATACCAAGGGGCAATGTCGTCTATTTTGGCAGAATGATCATACTTTGGAATATATATTAATACCGACAGAGTCTGATCACTTTGATTTATATATCCGGCCCGGCCATTTGCTGGATATGGCAGATCGTTACCCGGTACTGAGGGAATTTGCAATGGCGGTAGCTACATCGTCATCTAGTGACATCCAATTTTTTATAGACCGGATTGACCAACAGCTATTAGACTCCATTGATGAAATACTTCGTGAAGTTAAGAATTATCAGGTAAGTGACCAGCGTTTTACCCATCTGTGTGAATGTCTCCTGCTCCAATGGCTGGATATTCCTGTTGAAGTGGAGGGCCAACCCACAGGTGCAGTCAAACGGACTTTTGATAGCGCTTTCGCTCATTTGGAAGATGATGTATTTTCTGAAGAACAAAATAGTCACTTGTGGACTATAGCGCGCTATTACAATAGAAATCAGCTGATAGACAATTTTTACGAGGCCAAACAAGAATATCTACGTCTCAAGCAGGATCGTGCCGAGAGCAAAGCACTCGAGAAGGAAGTCAAAGCATGTTATCATCGGGTTATGGGCGAATCGGCAGATCTGCTAGCCGAGGCCTACTTTTGGATCGCGCAGCAGCTGGATGAGCAGAAGGAAAGGTTTAGCCTGACCGAGGGTGAGAAACAAACCTTGGCCGAGGCGATTATTACTGTCTGCGATCGGTCCTTTGAGCTGCGTACACCAAGTGCAGATCAGCTCGAACTTTACACCAGTTACACCGGGCAGCCCTATGCTGGTGATCTGGGATTGCAGGAGTTTGGACGGATATTGAATAGGATCGTCCCAAATCTAGATCTACCCCCGGACAAACTGGACGAAAGTAAAGAGGGCGGGGCGATCATGGATCAATACCTACAAGACCGTCTCGGATTTACACCCTTATCGCATTTTACAGAAAAAGGGGAAATGGACAAACCTCCAAAAGTGGTTGAGCTCTATCACACCCTTATGCAACGAATGACCGATGAACTTATGATTACCGATACCGGTGACATCAAAAAGAGCGATCTAATCCGTATTCTGGATCATGCTTATCAGCAGAACGATGTTATTATGCTTTTACTGTTTGAAATTGATCATCTGACAGATCAGGAAGATTATGTCAAGAGTCAAAAATTTAATAAAATAAGCGCATGGCTGATGGTGCTGGATGAAGCTAACGAAAAATGGTATGACCAGTCCTACAGCAGCAAGCAGGATGAGCTATTCGGTCATTTGAAGCATGTATATATGCGGTCAGGTAATGAGATGGAAGCTGTGGCGCAACAAGTTAGAGAAACCAAGGACATCTACGACAGGATGGTGCCAGCACTTCCGGATGTTGGCTATGCCATGGAGTCACAGACTAAAAAGCACATGTTAATGCTATTGGCAGAATCATTGATTATCGCCGCTCAAAATCCTTTTGAGGAAGGGAGAACGTAAATATGAAAAGGAAAAAGAAAACCAAAGCTCCAGTTAATACCGCCAAAGAGACACGAGAAAGATATCAGGCCTTTACAAAGTCGATGAAGCTACTTTTCGAAAAAATGGTCGGTCTGGGTCACTGCATTTTTGAATTATGATATTGAGCATGATCAGCGACTCCGTGCGCTGTTTGAATCTGTGGGTTGCGGCTCGCTTTTCGAGTATATCAAGCTTTTTGTTCGTGGGGAAGATGATGTTAAAAACAGCGCATAGATCGCTAATTATCTTTTTGGTAAAGCAGACGATTTTCACGGATCTCTTTTATGCTTCGATATTAAAATGAGGTTTTTATCTTCTATTTGTCAGATTGCAGACAAATAACATGACTTTTAGAAAGGATTTTCATTATGGGTTCTTTGTTCTTGGCAGTTTTAGTTAGTGGTGTTGTGTAGAAAAATGTACTAGTACATTTTTTTTTAAACGACCCATGTATTTATATTTTTAATACTATATTTGTAGTGTAGTAGAAAAAGATATGGAAAATTTTAATGTAGATGATTTGCTAGGAAAGATAATGTCGGAGATGGGGAATCACTCATCGGAAACATTATCATCTGTCTTTGAACAAAGATTAGTAGAGCTCAATATTAATCAGACAACCGCTGCGGAAATAATGGGGGTTCAACATCGCGGACTAATGGGTATTTTAAATGGAACATTAAAGCGTATTGATTTTTCAACGCTTAATAAACTATCGGCCTTCTTACAATTACCCCAAAAAGATATTTTGGAGCTCTTTATGAATACTTTTAAGGATCAGTATTCATCAGATGTTAATCAAGATGAAGTGGATTTTATTCAAAATAACTTTGATTTAGCAACATTGAAAAAAGTTGGAATGATTAAAGATATTACTGATTTCGATGAGATTAAAAGCATTTTGTGTAAGCTATTTCATTTGGAAAATATTTTAGATTATAGGCCTTCGGAAAAAGTTCCAGCATTTAGTGCAGGTAAAATAAAAAAGAAAAATAGCTATAGTCAGAGTACGTGGTTAACTAAAGCAGAAGAAATACTTGAAGAACTTGATAATCCATATTTTTATGATAGAAATAAACTTATTGAAATTTTTCCTAAAATAAGGTGGTATTCAACTGACGTTAGCTTAGGATTGAAAAATGTTGTCTCATTATTATATAAATGTGGTGTTAGTGTGGTGTTTATGCCTTCTTTTCCAAATCTACATGTAAGAGGAGCTACTATTCCGGTACATGGAAAACCTGCTGTTATATTGACTGATTATAAAGGCTTTTATGCGACATTATGGTTTGCTTTAATTCATGAATTGTATCACGTCCTATTTGATTGGGAAGAAATATCTCAAGGAAATTACCATATAAGTGTTGATGATTCGGATGATGCGGTGTTAGTTCAAAAAGAAATGGAAGCTGATAACTTTGCTAGGAAGTATCTTTTTTCCAAGGAAAAATCTGCAATGATAAAAAGACATTTAAATAATCATACGGAAGTCGTGAAATTTGCAAAGTTTAATGACGTGCATCCTAGTATGATTTATCTATTTGAAGCTTATGATGCTGGAAATAAACCTGCCAATTGGATTAAAGCGCAAAAGTATAATGTGAGTGTTTTAGATAGTTTAGGGAATTTAAATTCAACTTGGAGTGATGTTGATAGTATTAATCAATACGTGAGACGAAATCTCCAAATATACAATTAACTATGGCAAAGAAATCAAACAAGACACAAATTAGTCATAAGGAAGAGCTATATCGTAAAGAGTTCGATCTCGAAAAAGATGAACTTCAAAAGTTTTTGTTTGATTCAACAGAAGCTTTTGTCCAAAAGAAAATCACCGATGAGTATTTAGATCATGAAAATGAAAAGGTACTATTACTTAGCGGCGAAGTAATTGACTTATCAAAAATTAAGAGAAATCTTGATCGCTATTTTACTGAACAGGCAACTGTATATCAAAAGCGCTTCCCACAATCTTTTTATGACGAAATATATAGGTTAAATAAATGGCCTATACCTAAAAATAAAACCATACGTAAATATGTAGTTGGTCGATATACCAATGAAATTATTTATATGAGGTTTACAGACGAAGGTCTAAGGAAACTACAACTTCTAAATCCATATGGACAGATGTTTATGCGTTCATATAAGCATTTTCAGTTTCTAACTGATGAAGGAAAGATCATGTTAGATCAATTTATATATGAAGCTACAGAATGTATGGTTGAGTGTACAACTTGGTATGAGTTCAGATTAAAATATGGGCAGAAGTACAATCTTAATGTACAATTACGGATGTTTGGGGATGAATAAATATTTAAAGATATGAGAAGTTAGATAGAGAAAAGAGAGACGATAAAAAAGAAAAACTCAGGAAGATCCTACCCAACCTGAGTAATTAGTTGCATTATCGTCAAATCAATCAGCTAGGATTGAAATGAAGAATAAGCGTTGTATATTATTAAAACGGTGCAAATGTATGATTTGTTTCATCCAGTACCAAAAATATTCCTATTTCTTCTTTTTCTGATTGATTTCATGGTTGCTATACTGCAAATGGTATAACGAAATATTTTCGTATATCCCAGTCGACTGTGTTTAAATGATCGACTTAAATATTGTTATTAAATAAAATAATAAAAAAATGGCTAGATCATTTACACAGAAATTGATTCATTTCAACGAAGAAAATATTAACGAAAAAATCAAGGTTTCTAAATTATTGACTCTTTTGGAGGAGCATCCTTATGAGGAACAATTAAAAAATATCTTCAATACAGATTCAATCATTAACGATTACATATCAATTGGTAACATCTCTACGGTATTTAATAAATTAAGTTCTATTCAATCCCAATATAAGCTTTATAATATTAAAGTACATACTAAAGATGTTGCATTTACTCGTGGAAATAATAAAGTAGAGGGGATTTCCGATACAAATCCTTTAAAGTTTAATTTTAGTGAATATGCTGATGAATTTGGGGAAATAATTAATGGACTTAGTTCGGCATATGCCATATACGATTCGAAAAGTCAATTTTTTGATGACTTCTCAATGACTAAATTTGTCAATATGCTCTTTGATAAAAAATACGATAAATTGGCGGAGTATAATTTGAATTTTTTTCGTTCTTTACCAGCTAAAGATGGGTTTAATAAATATAAGAGCTATAGGTTAGTAGAGCACGAAGGGGAAAAATTTGTTAGGGGAGTTACTTCTTTGGGGTACAAGGAATATGGGGTTAGTTTCTCATTTGTAGCATCGATGTTAATGCTACATAAATATATGAAACGAACGGAGGGGAATAATTATTCCATAATTTTTGCAGCAGTAAATGAATCTAAGTTAGAGCTAATTGCTACTTCAGATTTACTGAAGGACGCTGGTGACTTTGGCAAGATTCGATCTGCCATTTCTGTCAAAACAAATGATTTTGGCAAAGGTGCATTATCAATCACTCATATTATAAATGTAGTTGTGAAAGGTAGTGGTTTTTATCTTTATCCTAAGTCGAATACAATTCAGAAGAAAGATATAAATATAAGCCACGGAAATACTTCTCCGCAAAAAACGTTGCAGATACTTAACCAACTCGATGATTTTTACAGTAACGTGGATAAGTTTGTTGATGAACTAAAGACTATTAAAACAATAAAGACTCCGGAGGATCTTAGAAAGCGAATTATATTGAAATTTGAACACCATAATAGTTTGCTAAAAGCTGTAAAGGGAGATTTAAAACCAATTTTTAGTAAAGTACTTAGTAATGATATTAAAGACTTCGCTTCGTTGCTTGAAATGTGTCGAAAGGCTGAGGAATTAGAAATCGATTACGATTTAAAGGAAAAGTTACGGGTTGAAATTTCCGATATTATTTTAAATAAATAGTACTGCTGAGCATTCATCAAAATATGGAGTCCTGTTATAAATAACATAACAGAGCTTCATATTTTTTATTTCATTAGTCGTCTGAACGAGTTTAAATACCAATTTTAAGATTGTAACGTGAATCCTGTCAACGGAATTTTATAATGATTATAGGTCTTGGGATTATCATATTCTCGATATGGAACTCTTAAATAGATAGTTTTTTATTTTTCATATATACCATTTGGTAATTTATAATGATTGTTATTATTATATCTTGTTGGCCTAATTATTCTATATTTATTTCTTTTGTTCCTGTAAATAGAATAGTAAGTTAATCCAATTTCGTCGTTATATTTTAGTAAAATATTTAGGTCTTTGGAGATTTGCTTATATAAAATAGATGTATCGGAGCGGTCTCGTCCTCTTTTGGTTTCATATACTCGATATTCACATTTGATGTCTTTTAATGATTTGGAATCAATCGGTATATTAATATTCAAAGGCTCGCGAAGGTTGAAATGCGGACTATCATAATAAAAAAATAATTGAGGATTTAGTGCATCTTTTGTTGAAAAGTTTCGTAAACGGATTAAAGTTCTAAATGTTAATTCAAATTCTCTCTGAGATTCATTTGCATCATATACATTTTCTTCGCTTGGAACGGCAACGTAGACTTTATAGGCTTTTGGGCTAGATTGGCCACCTTCATAAATAATTTCAATAGAAACCTTCGGTCTTTTTATATAAAGCCAAAATATCCAAATACAAAATGGTATTAGAACAGTTGTTATTACTGCAAAAAGATTATTTATGATTAATTCCATCAAGTTATTTTTTATTCCCAAAAAACTCATCAAATAATTCGCCCTGCTTTTTACCTACAGCCTTTTCTATTAATAGAAATTCATAAGCTTCGAGAGCAGCTTTCCGGAAATAAAGATCTTTCAATCTATTCTCGTCGAGCCTAGTTTTCGTTGCTATTTCCTCAGGGGAATTTTTGACTGTCTCAAATTGACTCATAAACTGTCCAAATTCGTTACGCGCTTTTGGTATATATTTATCAAGCTTGAGGTTCAAATCGGGGTAAACGCCTTTTGTTGCTTTGGGACAGGAATCATCGAAAGCTTTATATATTTTGTAAAATACTTCAGCTGTTAAACGTTCCACATGACCATTTTTAAGTTTACTAATTTGGCCTTTAGACATACCTGTTTTTTCAACCAAGTTTTTATCCTCCCAGCCTAATTTTTGTAGTTTATCTTTTATATAATTATCAATGCTATGATTCATTATTTTTAGTTTCTTTGATTTAATATTTTGTAATAAAGAAACTATTGAGTATATTTGTATTCAATAGTTGAACAATATTGACGCGATCGATTTCGCGATTAATTATATTACGAGACTCGAAGCTTGACTAACGACCACCTTCGGGACGGTAAGAACTGCCCTTTCAAAGGAAAATGCTATATTTGTATTCTTCCTTTAGGGAGGGGCATGCCTTACTGGAAAACTTTTAGTGGTGGTCGTTTATCAAGCACTAGGAGTGAGTACAGTAGGGCTTTGCCTTTTAATACCTCCTAGTGTTGATGTCTCATCAATAGAAAACCATATTATGAGAACAACACCAGTTAAAATTCTAATTCACCAGTTTCAGATCAAAAATCTGATTACTCGGTTTTCCGCCAAACAGCATTTCAAAAACTTAATCCGTGCGCCGGATTAAACGTTTATTAAATTAAACAGTACGTAAAAGGAGAGGAGTCAATAAAAATGGCTTAGTATGGCTTATCCACACGAATAGCCAAATTCCCCTTTGCGTTTCTGCCACCGACCCTACGCATCAATACACTAAATGGAGATTGAAGGCAATGAAGATGGTTTTTACTAATTAATTGTTTGCACTTTAAAATTAGTGAAACTTTTCGTTGAAGACAACTTTCTATTTAAAATATTGTCGTAACACAACAAAAGGGTCGGTTCTTCCTATTAGTATGGATGCCCGTAACGAACCATATGTATAACCTGTAATAAAGAGTAAAACGGCATTCTGAGGTTTAGTTAATTGATTTTTTAACAGTGTGATGTATTGGGTCTTTTGACTCGATAAGGGATTTTTTTGATCCTTTTTCAAAGGACTTTCCACCATCATGCGCCCTCAAAAGCCAAAAAAATGAATAAGCTTTTTAAAAAATTAGTCGCCATAGACATGGCAATGTACGAGATCCATCATTTGGAGTACAACCCAGTAGCATGTATTAAAGAGTTCTGGAATTGCTATGACATGGACAGCTGTCGCAACCATATTGTTGAACTCCTGACGATTTACCTGGATAGGGAAAGGAAGGTAAATCCTGCGATCAGTACCGCTGATGTACAACACTTTACTATAGCATTATTCCGGATGCTGATGGCCTACTTTATAGTCCATTATCAAGGAATCAATCTGTCGGGAATTGAAATATCATTTCTGCGGAGCAACAGGTTTATCGCTTGCGAACTCGAAAATAGTAAGGACATCTACGACCTTTTTTATCAGCTATCTCAAAACCACTAACCATCAAATTATGAAAACCTTAAAATTACTAGCCTTTTTCAGGCTATATTTTACCAGTATAGATAAAGCACTCCTTAAGCACAGATATAGCACAGATATAGCACTGTTTACGCAACAGTTGCGTAAGCATATTTACAAAGGAAAAACGTGCTATCAACGTACTTGTCTGATGCTATATGTTTACTTGATTATTGGAAGCAAGTTAACAGCTGAAAAGTTGGCACAAAAGCTTACAAAACCAAAGCTTTCTTCGACTGGCCTTCGGGTGTTGTTCGGCATCTCTTCGAGACTGCGCCCTACCAACGTTGGGACTGCTTCGGGAGAGCTTCGACTACTGTTCGACTTCCCTTCGAGTCGTTCCCGAAGCACACTCGAAGCAGAGCCGAAGGCCAGTCGAAGCGCTGCCAAAGAGGTCTCGAACGACTTTCGAAGAGATCCGGAAACGGAGTCGAAGGATAGTCGAAGAACCAAAGGTGTAGCAATACCGATTCTATTACGTATATATTTTACCTACATCTGCCAGGCACTGGCCGGGCACGCTAACAGATTGATCTGTAAGGGTGCTGGTCGGTTGCCGAAAAATCACAGAATACCATCTTCGAACTTTCTTCTGACCAACACCTGCCTTTCTTCTACCTTTTATGCAGCTGGCTCCCAATTTTCTTCGGGGTTGCATCGGCGTGGCCCGATGAAAAACCGGAGCCAATTCGAAGAAAACCCACGGAAAGGGCGAAGTTGGTCAGGAGTTGGTAGGGAGTTAATTAGTCTATTCCTTGCCGCTAATGGTACCATTGATTCACGGTTAAGCTACCGGGAGTGTACTGAAAAGGTACCAAAAAGGTACTGGGTATGTACTAAAGAGCTACTACAGAGGTACCGGGAGGCTACCAACAAGATACAGGCTTTCAGTAGCTTTCTGGTAGATCTCGGGTATCAGTGCTGTAGCGCAATAGAAAACCGTGCGAAAGTATTGGATACTGACTTGCTTGTTGGAAACGATCCGTATTATTTGAAATCTAATGGTTTTAAGGCGATTGGAGAAGATCGGAGGGCTTCTGTCGATTCTTTTGTTGCTAATAATATCTTAAAGGCTCAGCGGGCTTTAAAATACATCACAACTTTAGGTGCTGGTAAAAAAACTTTTCGCATGTCGTTGACATGCCTGGCTTTGATTTCTATGTTTAGTTTGTCGGCTCAGACGCCCCGCAGGGACAGCGGGGCGGAGGGGCTGACTCTACCTATACTTGATAATCAACCTTCAAAACAGTTACTGGAAAATAGTCAGCCATTAATGATTGGAGAAAAGGTGCCTAATGAATTCTGGGAGAAAGAACATCTATTTTATATCAATGGTGACACCATCCGAAAAAATCTAAAAGAATATCGTGGGAAGCTGTTGATATTGGATTTTTGGGCTTCATGGTGTGGCCCCTGTTTGCATGGGTTTTATCGACTCGAAAATATACAAAAGACATTTCCATCGGATTGTAATGTGCTTATGGTTAACGATATCACGACAAGGGACAAATTCAGTAGAGTACATGAGATCTATCAGAAGACCACCAAAGAAAATATCTGGAAAGGACAGGTACCTACTATTATCATGGACGATTACCTTACCAGACTATTTAAACATATTGCTGTGCCTTACTATGTATGGATCAGCGAAAAAGGAGTACCCAAAGCCTATACAAGATCCTCTTTTGTAGGAATAAATGAAGTGTTTAATTATTTAAACCCTTCGCTATGAAAACGATTCGCTATTTGATGTTAATGCTGACAACGTTAAAGGCAATACTAGCGACTGGACAGACAAAATATATAGGAAGGATTTTAGATGTGCATAATGCACCTGTCGCTGATGTCTCCATAAAGATAAAAGGCAAACGTACATCTATTGTTAAAAGCGATCGCTCAGGTAATTTCGACCTTATAGTCGATAACCCAAAGGACTCTGTTTATTTCTATCATATTGAATTTCGACCGCTGGTCATCGATGCCCGATCCCTTGCTGCCCTTACAACAGTGCGGCTTGAAAAGCAAAATATCGTAATGGACGTCGTGGAGATCAATACGGGGTACCAACAGATTCCTAAAGAGCGGGCAGTAGGTTCTTTTGAAGTTGTGGACAATAGACAGCTTGGAAATATCCCTTCAAAGAATTTTATGGACAGACTTGAAGGACAGTCTTCGCTTCTTTTTGATAAAAACAGTAGTCGGCCTGCCGTTACACTTCGCGGTATCAATACTTTTAAAGGGAATACTAGCCCCTTGATTATCTTGGACAATTTTCCTTATGAAGGGGATATCTCATCCATCAATCCTCAGGATATTGAAAGCGTCAGTATACTGAAGGATGCCTCTGCGGCCTCTATCTGGGGGGCAAGGGCAAGTAATGGGGTTATCGTCGTGACGACTAAAAAAGGAACAAAGAATGGACCTACGGCCAATTTTGCGTCGACCTTTCAATTCCGGGAAAAACCGGATTTATGTTATACAGGACAATTGGATAGTCGAAATATGGTTGAATTGGAAAAAATCTTATTTGGCCTGGGGGTCTATAAAGTGTACGAATCAAGTGCAGCCAGGCCGTACTTGTCTCCTGTGGTGCTGGATCTCATTGCTTTTAGGGATAATCAGATTACTGAAACAGATCTACAGCAACGGCTCGATAGGTACAGCCAGACAGATAATAGAAAGCAGTATCGTGACTTGATGTACAGAATTGGAGTACTCCAGCAACAATACTTATCCTTCTCCCAATCTAGCGCAAAGTCGGATTTATTCCTGTCTTTTGGATTCGATAGGGATCGCAGCAATCTGGATGCAAAAGACACACGGTACACAGGAAGGGCTAATTATTCAAAAAAGCTGACATCAGCTATAACATGGAAAAACGTTGTCGCGGGTACCATGACAAAGCAAAGAAACGGGCATTCGGGCTATCCCTTGCAAAACAGTGTATTTAGGCCTTATCTAAACTTATTGGATGATGATGGGAACGAAATTCCTTTTTACCAGATCAATCCAATTTTTGTGGATCAAATACTGAACGAATGGGATTTGCTTGACTGGAGGTTGTTTCCCCTACGAGAAAAGGAAGCGGATCGCCGCCAGACTAAATACTGGAACTTAAATTTGAGCTCCGAAATTGAAGCGCGCCTATGGAAAGGTTTGAAATTGAATCTGCTTTACCGTTACGAAACAGAATTGTCCAAAACGGATCAATTACGTGGCATAGAAAGCTATTACACACGAAATCTCATCAATTCCTTCTCGAGCTTTGACGAGGACGGAACGATCACAAGAAATCTTCCTATAGGAGGTGTTAAAATAGATGGCGAGGATGTACGGAATGTTCATAATTTCAGGGTGCAGCTCAACTATAATGGGAGTTGGGAAGGGCATTCGTTGATTGCCCTAGGTGGTTTTGAAATCAGGAAATCGACTAGTAATATCAAGGAGTCTGGCGCATATGGCTATGATCCGGAAACTATGATCGCTGGACAGGTCGATTATAGTAC
Organism: Sphingobacterium sp.; assembly: GCA_031277685.1. Lineage (GTDB taxonomy): Bacteria > Bacteroidota > Bacteroidia > Sphingobacteriales > Sphingobacteriaceae > Sphingobacterium. Next base: position 29,073 of record JAITLV010000055.1, read on the forward strand.
TTCTTATAGGGATTTTTTGAATGGTTATAACCAGTACATACCCGATTATCAGCGTTATAAGGGATTCAGGAATAACTTTGTTTCAGCCTTTTTGAATGTAGCTTATGATTTTCAAAAGCGGTATATTCTCACCTGGAGTGCCCGGCGTGACGCATCAAACAGTTTTGGACTCAAAACCAATGACAAATGGAATCCCATGTGGTCTATCGGGGCAGGATGGAATGTGCAGGAAGAAAAGTTCTTTCGGAATGACCTGCTTTCGGTACTTAAATTCCGGATGACTTATGGGATCACAGGGAATATGGATCCCAGTCAATCGGCATTACCGGTCATTAGTTATCAGAGCAATGATAATCTTTCGGGGCTGCCAAAGGCCGTAATCTCAAAGGATGCAAACAACAACCTAAAATGGGAAACGACCAAAGCTTGGAATATTGGTCTGGATTTTTCGTTGAGATCTGGTCGTCTGTCGGGCAGTGTTGAATATTATAGGAAATGGAACAGGGATCTGTTTGCTCCATCTCTCAATGATGTGACCAATGGTGTGGGCTTTACGGTTGTACGAAATGTAGGAAATATGGAAGGGACTGGTGTTGAGGTGAAATTGGATGCTAAGTTATTGAATATAGACAGATTTAAATTAGAGACCCGCTTCAACTACAGTTATAACCGATATCAGGTGACAAAGTACTATCAAAGAAGGGATAGAGCCAGCTTCAATAACTTGACCGACGGTACAGACCTGCTTAGTCTAAGGGAGGGGTATCCATTGTACAAAATCATGTCTTATCCCTATGTAAAGTTGAATGAGGAAGGGCAGGTAATCAGTCGTTTGTTTGGTGAACCCACAGCCGATCACGCAGCGGTCTGGTCTGCGGATATGGATAATATGGTTTATGCAGGAAGCGCAATTCCTGAACATTTTGGTAACTTTTCACTCATGGCGCAGTATGGATCTCTACAGATGGATGCCATCTTCAATTGGAAAGCAAAATATTACTTTAGACGCCCAACTGTATACTATGGCGCCTTGGCTAGCTTGGTAAATTGGGGACCCGGGGGATCGGAATTTGCCGAGCGTTGGCAGCAACCGGGGGATGAGAACAGGACCAAAGTACCTCGTTTTGAATATCCCTCCAATAAGGGCACGGATATATATTCAGCCTCTGAGACTACTGTGGAGCCCGGAGACCATCTGCGCCTACAGAATATCAATTTATGGTACTCATGGTCCCCAAAGAAACAGTTGTTGTTCAGTAGCATGCGGGTAGGACTAAATGCTGCCAATTTGGGGATCTTATGGAAGAAAACGAAAAGTAGATTCGACCCGAATTTCCCCAGAGCTATTCCCGCAGCTAAAACCTATTCATGTACGTTACAAATCCAATTTTAAAACATGACAACAAAATATCTAATTTCTATTCTAATCATCAGTTCTCTGTTGGCAACCGCCTGCAATAAGATACTGGAAGAAAAACCGGATCAGTCGCTCAAGATACCTTCGGGTATTGAGGATATGGAAGCGTTGCTTAACAATAGTAGCATTATGAATGATCTGCGCTTAGGACTGGGAGAAGCATTTTCCGATAATATAGACCTGCCCGAAGAAGTTGTAAACGCCCGTAATGAGTATGAACGGAATATCTATGGATGGAAAGCACCGATCATGCCAGCCGACGGCACCTTGAGTGAGGCCTGGAGTGAACCTTACAAAAGCATTTATACTTGTAATGTTGTTTTGGAACTGGCAAAGAATCTGTCTCTAAATCAAAACAATAATCGCCTGCGAAGTGTGATGGGGCGTGCGTATTTTTTTCGGGCATATAACTATCTCAATCTGGTATTGACTTGGCGCGGACCGCTGACAGATGCCCGGCGGCATATGCTGGCTGTACCGATCAGAACACAGTCTGATATGAATGCGAACAATCCCATCAGTACTTTGGCCGATGTTTACAGCCAGATCGAAAGTGATGTATTGCTGGCAATATCCCTTTTGCCTGACCAGACTTCAGTCAAAACAATCCCAAATAAATCTGCAGGCTATGGTTTGGCAACTCGGATGTACCTGATGACAGGTAATTACGAAAAGGTCAATCGCTATGCTGATAGTGTATTGTTAGGGGAAAACAAGTTGTTGGATTACAGGTCGCTGAAGCTTTCGGGAAGTTACCCTTTTCCGAAAATGAATCAGGAAGTATTGTTTCACGTTAACGGTAGCATTCCATTGTTAGCTAAGGCTGTAAGCGTAGGTATCTCAAAATTCCTTTTTGATTCTTATCTCGATGGCGATCTGCGGAAAATTGGTTTTTTTGTGAAAAATGTGGACGGAACAGTAAAATTTAAAGGTTCTTATAATGGGTCGAGCAGTATATTTACTGGACTGGCCCTTGACGAAGTTTATCTGAACCAGGTCGAAGCACTGGTTAAACTGGGACAGCTGAAAGGGGCAAAAGAAAAACTACTTGGACTATTAAATAATCGTTATTCAGATGACCGTACTAAAGTTATAGAGCATCTTGACCAGCAGGCATTCTACAGCCTTTACAAAGAAGAGCGGAGAAAAGAACTGGTGTTTAGGGATCTTCGTTGGGCGGATATGCAGCGTTATTATTTTTTTGACAACGAATGGAACACTTTTAAGCGGAAAGTCGGCGGAGAAGAACGTGTATTTAACACTGTATTTTTCAAGGTTCCTTATCCAGAAAATTTTACCGTAAATAATCCTGGCTATATAGATAAATAAGTCTTCAGCGTGTATCATCTACCAAAAGCACCCCTACTTAATGCTAGCTTTAAGTAGGGGGCTTTTATTGAATAAGACTATCTGGACTACTCGTCACGGTACGATTTCTCATACTTGTCTGTACTGTCGTCGCTCACATCTCCGTGCGTCATATTGGGCTGGCTATTGCTAGCGTCCGCAATGTCCTGTATGGAACAGATTGTTTCTGAATCTCCACCACAGCTCACTCCTGGAGGAGCTATCAGCGAATAGTTTTGTGCCAGATCCGGATTATGAGTCGGTTCTGTTGGGTTGAAATACCAGGTTTGCAGCGTTTTTGCTCCTGTTTCAACGATTGATTTGCCTTTGTCTATTGCATGTACTGTAACTGCAATACCAAAGAATAACGTAAGTGCCGATCCTACGGCGACTATTTTTCCCTTTAACGTTTTCATATCGTACGTTTTAAGTTTTTATTTGTGTTATTTGTTCTACATCGCGATTTTACCTCATGGCGATGCGGTTGAGGGATCCTATTTCCTGATCTTCAGCATCCTCGATACCGATAGATCCCGCAACGCAGGAATACAGCATCTTTACGATTGTGACATCTTCTGTGTATAATTCTCTTTTGGACCACAACAATTGAAATGGATAAAGTACCTAGTAATAAGAACCTCAGGAGGAATGCTAGGGACATAAATTTACATATGAACAAAGCTTGCACTTTTGCTTTTGCGAGCAGGTAGAGCCTCCTGATAAAGAGGAGAAGGACTGTTAATAGTTGATTTAATGTGCATCTCATGTTCATTGTTTCTATGTTTTACTTTAATTCATTTGTTGTCTTTACGGCGGCACTTCCTTGGTGCGGCCTGCCCGATCAATTGATGTTGCACTTTTTCGCTGTGCCCTCGTTCCGGTATTCCTGACATCCGTTTCGCTTTCCATGCATATCGGCAGATATCAGTAGTTGGTCTCACTGCCTATTTCTACCTTGTCAGGAACTTTGCCGCCCGAAAAAAGCGGTTGGTTCGTCCAATACGCATATTACATCTTTAATGCTTTTATCATATTGTCAAAATTATGGGCTCTTAAAAAGATATTCATTATGGTTTCTGAGGCGGAGAAAGAGTATTTTAGGATACTTTTCACAAAATTTATACTGAAGGTCAAACACTATATTTTCTTTCGAATAGTTTTCCGGTAAAGATTAGGGGATACCTCAAAGTATTGTCTGAATGTTTGATAAAAATAGGGGAGGTTGGAGTATCCCGTCATGATGGCGATTTTTCCAACGGGGAAATTACTTGTTTCCAGTAACCATTTGGCATTGAGCATGCGTAAATCCCGAACGTACTTATGAATTGACTGGCCTAATAATAGATCCGAATATTCGCGTAATTTCCAGACTGAAATACCAATATCATAAGCCATATTTTCTAGTGTAAGCTTACTGTCTATGAATAAATTGGTATGGATATATTCAAATATCGTATTAGCAGTTTCGACATGAAGTTGTTTTTTTAGGATCTTGCCCTGTTGGAGTTGCTCATGGTAATATTCTATCAGCTGTACAATGTTATTACCTAATTTGATTTGATGAACCATCAGGTTGGTACGGACACGGAGCATGGAGGTCCATAAGGTTTTTGCAGGTTCCTTGACAGCACACATGGGGAGCATGATAATTTCAGAACTGTTGCTAGCCAAAGCAGCGGGCAAAGATGAAATCTGTGGATAAGGGCGTGGGGCAGGCTGTAGCCAATTCTTTTCAAGGGCAAGGACTAAGATGGAATGTTTGCCCTTATTCGCTTTTAGATGTAGGATAGTTTGTGGAATATAGGCCATATACATGCAATTTCCCATACCATAAAATGACAACATATCGTTGTGATAGTATTTGAAAAATCCTTCCATCACGATAACTAGAAATACATTTGGACTGTGGACTGTCAACTGGATTTCTATTTCTTCAAATGCCATTAATTCGACGAGCTGAAGATGGTTTTCTAGGAATTCCATTTCCTGGATACTCAGGATTCCCTGATTATTTGTTCGTATATGCCAAGGTAGTCCCGATATCGCAAAATTGCTATGGGATGGTTGAGATAAGGTGCTGCACCTACTTTCTTGAATTGAGTTGATAATATCTACAGAAATCGGATTTTCCATTTCTCCTAGTTTTTAAGTTTGTAATCATTATAAATTTCGCAACCGCGAAACGGACAGGAAAGGACTGAAATGACAAAAACTTACGGAAAGGGAGGTGCTAAACTTATTTTTTGCCTATTTATTCCAATAACTGTGCAAATATTCCAATGACGAACAAGAGAGCGTGTATCTTTTTGTAGTGAGATAAAAACTTCTTGTAAGCTTTTCGAAACGAATTTTCATTGTTGTAACCGACAAGTAAATGGGCATCCTTTAAACGGACATAATCAGTCAATATCAGCCGATGGGCTTGTTGCATACGCACCTGAATACAATAGTTGCGCATGCTAAGCCGATAGGCTTTTTTGAATTTTCGGTTGATGGTCAGGAAAGACAGGCCAATCTGGTCAGTCAGGACCTTGATATCCAGATCGGGATCGTTATAGTGCTGATCTATATATTGTTTGATTTCATAGATTTTGGCATCATCGGACGAGACGAGCAGCTCTTCATAATGAGCGAGTGACATGGCCAGGTACTTTTGGAGCTCTCCTTGTTGAGCGATAATGTTATCATGGTTAAAGGCATGAACACCGAAAAGCCACTGGCGAATACTGCTGTCAATCGAGCAGTGTGGCAGCACGTCAAATCGATTATTTGATTCGAGCAGAAAGGATACTGCCTTGCTAAGTGTTGGATATTTGTCAACGACTGCGCTGATCCAGCTGGGCAGGAGGGAAATTACGACGAGCTCCGTGCTGCCGCGGGGACATTCGGCATGGTAGCCCCCTTGCTGTTCCGCCGAAAGGTACAAACTGCAGGCACTCGGACTTGTAATATGTTCACCTTGATCGGTCTTAAAAACAATAGCTCCGAAAAGGACAAAGTTGAAGAAAATCCGACCTTGATCGAGTGTATAGCTGATGTGCATGGGATCATGTGAATCCAGCTGGAAGATATCAATCCGAAAGGTATCACAAGGGATGGTCTGCTGTAGGAGTGTGGCCCCCTGAAGTTCATAAAGCATTGCTTTTTTAGCCATTGGGATCGGGTGGCGGCAAAAATCAGGAAGGTTGCCAGTAACATCTTTGATTCTTAAGATCGCTTTTGAAAATTTTAGTTTATAATCTTGCTCCATATCTCAATAGAAAATTGAATTTTAGGCTATATGCATTTGCTTGATTTCCACCCAAAGTCATGAGCTGAGAAATAAGTGGGCCTAATATAATACATACGATGTTATTTTTTGAAGGACGATTATTAGAAAATACAGGACAATTCATCAATATTATGGTGTAATTGTGAGTATCCGGAAGTTGATAGGTCAAAACCAGACTATTCTTGGAGGAAATCGAGATTAATATACCCCAGTTTAATAAGCTGAAAAAGGATCTATTTTAGGACATTTAAGCTTAGATGTTAAACCAGCTATCTTTTGTATATGTATGTATGCAAATGGTTTTTTTATAACGTATTTTCTTGAATTTATTTGACAGATCGTTCGTAAACAAGTTAAATGTTAATCGTTCTGGAGCTGATTTTAAAGAAAAAATGGATAAAAATAATATTATCCATTGCTGTATCGATAGATACGATGCAGAGTTATGGTTTGGATATGGGGGCTGCGACACTTGCCAACCAGCAGATGCATGACTTCCACCGGGAGAGGGTACGAAGTGAATATGAACAGTAGAAAAGTGAGTATGGTTCGTCTGCTGAAACGAAAATCGCTGTTTGCCGTAGCCTAAGCGACTTTGCATTTGCAAAGAACAGTACCGGTAGTCTTCGCCGGTGATTTTGTCAATATCATCATTTAGTAGACCTCATCTATTGCGGCCTGTGCCTGAAAGATAATCTTGCCACCTTTGGGAACATAAAAATCCTCAAATATTTTTCGGTCTGTAGACGCAGCATCAAAGTCAGATGCAAAGAAAAGTATCAGAAAACGGTCCACCGTTATCGCGGATAGGCAGTTGGTGTTTTTTGCGGCATTTGCGCAGGCTTCAGCTCTTTCGTCCAGATAGGCCTTAGTGGGGAGTTCGTATATTCTGACTGCTGCTTCTAGCAGGTCATTGTCAGGATTAACATAGCTCTTGAAATAGATGCTCTGCACCTGGTCCAGACCAGCATCACCAGCAATACCGTCGGATTTTATGCCTTCTTTTACGATACTGCCTTCGAGTTCTTTGGGTAGATACTTAAATTTAACCTTGTCAAAATACAGCTGGGAAAGCATGACAGTATCCTGTTTTTCCTGAGCCTTCGGATTTTTTTGCGCAGTTTCCTGACAGGCCAACTGTGGTAAAAGGAACAATAGACTCATCCCTGCGAGTAAATAGCTTAGACGTTTGCTCATAATGCCGAATGATGGTGATATAATTGAATAGCGATATCGCTTATAAGTAGGCAAAATACAAAATTATCTGGAGAGCCGCACTACTTTTTACCGATGTGTTACCTTATTTATTTTGAGCAAACAAGATGTAGCACTGTTTTTTATATAAATGAATGTTTTTTAAAACGTATTTTCGTAAATTTATTTGGTGAATGGTTTGTAAATGGCTTAAATTCTAATAGTTATGGCGACTAATTTAAAAAAAAGCTGGATAAAAATAATATTATTCATTGCTGTATCGATATATTCAATGCAGAGTTATGGCCAGGATATGCTGACTGCGACCCTTGCCAACCAGCAGATCCATGACTTCCAACGGGAGAGGATACGAAGTGAATATGAACAATGGAAGAGTGAGCATGGTTCTCCTGCTGAAACGAAGACCAAGACCACTGCTAGCCGCAACTTAAGCGATTTTACATTTACAAAGAACAATGCGGTGATTAAAGAGGTAGAGGCAAAGATCATAGCCAACATGAAGCAGAAAAATGCGACCACAGGAAAGAATTTAGAGGCCGCATTAAAACGTGATAACCCCTATGTGGGCTACATGAACCTGATGAAGAAGCTGGGACTAAATGCCGAGGAAAATTATGCTGATGTTTTTACGGCCTATATGCTGGGGATGTGGCGGATTGCCAATAAAAAGGACAATAACCCATCAAGCGCGCAGATAGAAGCCGTAAGAAAACAGGTTATTGGTACAATAAATGTTACCGGACTGAATAGCAAACAACGCCAGGAAAAAGCTGCTTATCTGATCTATGACCTGATTTTTGCCAATGAACCTTATGAGTCCTCACGAAAAACAAATAACGCACAGGGCTTACAGAATGATTCCGATCTGGTCTATAAAAGATTTCTGGAGCAGAATAATCTTGACCTGCGCAAGACGCAGATCGGTAAGGATGGATTTTCAAAGGATCACTCGGATTGATGATATTCCTCGCCCCATCGGTGCAGGTCTAAGATAATGGGCTCCAGCTTTCTGCCTTTCGGCGTGAGCGAGTATTCTACTGTCGGGGGAACTGTGGCATAGGCCACCCGTTTGACGATATCAGCGCTCTCCAGGTTTTTTAATACTTTGACCAGCATACGGGTATTGATATTGGGTATCGTCCGCTCCAGTTCCTTGAACCGTTTTGTCCCGTCAGTCAGTACATAGATAATCGGAATCGACCATTTACCACCGACAATTTCTAGGACATCTTTTAATACGCAGTTAAATTCGATTCTATTTTTCATGGCTGATCTTCAGATTTCTCAATTCTTTACCTTTTGTTACTACTATACATTTGTGTAACTACTTGCAAAAGTAAAGTATAGGGTCTAACTTTACAAGAAATAGGGGTAGAATAGAAGCAAATTTTGATGGTATATTCGCCAATAGTGGAACGTTCATAGAGACAACAATCATGTTAAAGAAAATCGATAATTCGAAAAAAACAGGAAATAGCCATATCGCCATCCTTTTTCCGGGATTGGACCTGGGGGACAGCGATACGGGGTATTATAGCATAGGACGCATTGATCAGGCCAATATCCAGGCTGGTGCGGTCATCAAGATGCATCCTCATAGCAATGACGATATCCTTTCTTATTTCAGGATGGGAAAGGTCAAGCATACGGACTCCGAGGGTTTTGAAGAATTTATTACACCAGGACGGTTGATGCTGATGAAGGCCGGGAAGATATTTCATCATGAGGAGGCTGTCCAGGAAAATGTCGAAGGACTACAGATATTTATCCGTCCGGGGATGAGGGACAGCCGGCCTGAGGTGATTTTTCAGGAACTTGAACCGGTGCATAGTGTGGATCAATGGCGCCTGATCGCGTCGCCGGATGCCGCGCGCACCAAACTCCAACTGAGCAGCCAGACCTGGATATACGATATGCAGGCTACGGCCGGAAAATCCTTTACACTGCCCGAGACATTTGGCCCTGATTTTGGCCTGCTCTTGTATGTGTTTCAGGGGGCTATTGCCGTAAATACGGAAATTAGCCTTGGCAAAGGGGAAAGCGTGTTCATTCAGGATGAAAGCATCAGTTTCACGACAACGAACAATGCAGAACTGGTCTTATTCGTTACGGATACGACAGCGCCTTACTACGATGGTGGTATGTATAGTGGCAATCAGAAATAGCCACAGGCTGAATATCGTCTGTCGGGATCAAATTAAAAAATAAACAGTGATGAAAGGTAAAACAAATATTAAGTCGGTCGATAAAGCACAGGGAACGACGCTGGCCGTGGCTGGTGGCAACTACCGTATCATTATTTCAGGGGCTGAAACCAATGGTGCATATGCGGTTGTCGAAATGTTGGTGCCGCCCGGTGGTGGCCCTCCGCCCCATAGTCACCCGCATACACAGGAGATGTTTTATCTGATCGAAGGTGAACTCGAATTTAAAACGGAAGCGGGGAAAACATTGCTGCAGCCGGGTGGTTTTGTCAATATCCCTTTTGGTGGTGCAGTTCATTGTTTCCGAAACATTTCGGACAGCTACGCAAAGATGTTGTGTACGGTTGTCCCCGCGGGGTTGGAAGAGGTATTCAGTGCGATTGGCACACCGGCGCAGCCGGACGAGTTTTTGCCGGTTCCGGAGCATACGCCCGAACGTGCGGCTTTCCTTCAGGCAATTGACGAGAAATACGGGCAGCAGACATTTCCAAGGGATTATTTGGATTAATGCACCTCATCTATTGCAGCCTGGGCCTGAAAGATCATCTTGCCAGCTTTGGGGCATAGAGGCCCGCAGCGATTTTTCGATTCTGTTGGCTGGCTCTTGCTGCCGATTGGGCTCAGGCTTGGCTAATTGATAGGCGTTTGGTTTACTTGAAATTATAAATAGGGATTTCTCGGGATCCGGATGAGTTTATAGCCCTCCTTCCTTAGCGATTCTTGTAATTCAATTTCGGGGAGCGTTTTAAAGATAATGATGCTCAACGATTGACTCGGTAC
>JAITLV010000071.1 GCA_031277685.1 Sphingobacterium sp.
AATCCGCAACGTGTCGTCCGGGCGCTTGAAGTTTTTGAGGCGACAGGTAAACCCATGTCATTTTACCATAAGAAAGATGTCGAGAAAAGGCCTTTTGATGTCCTTACCATTGGCTTGAACATGGATCGGGCGAACTTGTATGAAAGGATCAATTTACGTGTAGATTTGATGATGACAAATGGCTTACTGGACGAAGTGAAAGCTTTACTTCCTTTCAGAACGAAGCCCGCATTGCTCACTGTTGGTTACGCCGAGTTGTTTGATTATCTCGATGGCAAGCAGTCTTTGGAGGACGCAATAGCGAAAATCAAGCAAAATTCGAGGCGTTATGCCAAGCGTCAGATTACATGGTTTAAAAAATATGGTAATACGCACTGGTTTCAATCCCAGGAGACAGCCGCAATAATTGATTTTATTCAGAAAGAACTGGAAAGTACAAATTAATTCTATTTCTATGGCATAAGGTCATTCGTCCAATACATTTGTTCAAATATTATCCATAATGATGCTCAGTACTTTTTCAGCTTCTTCAATATGTGGATAATGGGACGAATGCTCCATCTTATATGGTTTATTATTCGAAAATTTATCCTGCAAAAATGGGTTCTCGTCTTTCATTGGTGCAACTTTATCGTTGGCTCCATATAAAATAATTGTTTTCATCTGGACCGGAGCGATTGTTAGATTATACATAGATTTTCTTACAGCAAAAAATCCTTGAATGTCAAGGCCGTACTCCTGCGGGGCAAAGTTGGCGAGATAGTTTTCCTGTGCAGACTTATTTGTCCAATAATAATCTAAAAAGCGAGGATTTGCCAAAGCTAGTTCCCAACCGCTACATTTGTTGTCATCAAAGCGATCTGAGAGTTGTTCAATCACAGAATGTAGATGTTCAAAACTTTCAATACCATTATTTTCTTTATAATCATTGGCAACGATGGTAAAGACATTGTGATCAGCTTGGTTGATATTAAAGCAAGGCGCGGAAAAAATCAGTGTTGCGATTTTGTCTGCATGTCTTTGCTGTAACCATGCGACGATCTGGGCGCCCATACTACTCCCCATTAAATGCAGCGGTTTTCCTTCGTAATGACGTAGCAAAAATGCTTCAGCATCAAGTAGCAGATCTTCAAAACGGTTTGTACTGTCAATATTTAACGTCCCTCGCAGAGAGGAGGGTTCGTCCCAAGTATGTAAATCAATCTGTTTTGATTTATAAAGTGGAGTAAGTAGGTTACGTTCAGCATTGCTATTGAGTCCTGGTCCACCATGGTAGAAAAGTATTTTTTGCATGAATGTTTAAATTATTCTGTGTAATAAGCTATAAGAAATCAGTTCGGCTGTATTTTTTGTATTGGATTTTTCCATCATATTTTTCCGATGCGTAATGATGGTGGTATCTGCTACATGCATTTTATCCGCAATCTGTTTAGTAGAAAACCCTTCTGACAATAGAGAGAGTACTTCTTTCTCTTTTTTCGAAAATAGTTTGTCTTCTTGATTCGGAAAGAAATAATTAGTTTCTATTGACAAATTTGGGGTATTAAAATTGATCTTTTCGATAGCATGTATCATTCGTGAATCAGTCTTTAACTCTGTTATATTTTGACAAAGACCAAAAGAATATAGCGGAAGTCCGGTTTCCGTATGGGTAATGTAACTTCCGCGCTGCCAAATTTGCTGTGTGCCCCCTTCTATGCTTTTCACGCGAAATGTATAGGAAAACAAATAATCTTGATGTTCTGCTTGCGGTACCGACGCCAGAAAATCGCAATTGCGGGTGAAAATTTCATTACTGTAGGTTTTAAAGTCATCTTTGTTATAAACATAACGCAGCATGTCCAATCCGCCATCTAAAAATTCACGCGAATGGTAACCTGAAATCTGTCGAATGCTGTCGGAGAATATGATATACTCCTGTTTTAGATAGTTTATAAAATACAAAGAAGCCAGTGGGCTTATTCCTGGCCCTGCAAGGCACCTCATTTTACTGAGTTGCCCCATCGCGTACTGCTCATCCAAATCTTCCTTATTGTAATAGATTTCGCGAAGATACCCCTCATACGAATGACTAATTTTTTTATAGGTAGACATAATCGGCTAATTGATGATTAAATATAGTGAAATTCTGAACATCTTATAAAATATGCACGCAAAAATACAATAGTGTTTATTGTCTGAAAATCCTCATAAATGAGGATTGATGTCTCTTTATTCCCATGCTAACTTTGTTTTGAAAAGGATGAAGTATGAAATGCAATAGGTTATGACTTTCGTAATCTATTATATTATAATGAGGTTTCATCAAGAAAACAATTAATCCATCATACCATGAAAAGCATATTTTTAACACTCTGTCTTTTATTTATTTCCATTTATGGATTTTCACAAAATAGCTATCAAAATTATGAGAATTGTCAGGCTACCATCAATACAAAATATGAAAAGCTTAGGAATAATATTGAATCGAAGTATTATAGGCGAATTAAATTGAAAGAAAACTATGTTGCGGGTGCCTGGCCTTGTTATACGGGTGAACGGGTATGTTTGAAACATAATAATAATCATTGTTGTAAGTGTGAAGAAGATAGGGCGTCTGAATACGAGCAATTAATTCATCAACAAGGAATTGAATTGGAAACCTGTCAAAAAAGATATCAGGAAGAATCTCAATATGAAGAAAAATTACAACAAGAAAAGGAAAAAAAAGAGGCGGATAAAAAAGAGGCGGATAAAAAAGAACAAGATAAAAAAGAACAGGAACGTAGGGGCGAGCAGCAGCGTTTAGCCAATGAACAGAATAAAAAAGAAGCGGCGAGAAAAGAGCAAGAAAATGTTCATGGGCAAAGAGACGATGTAAAAAATAAAAGCAATGAGAAAGGTGAAAGAAAAAATCAAAAGAGTATTGAAGAGGAAGTGCATGAGCAAAAAATGCGCTATCAACAGTCGCGGATGAATTGGCATGCCGAGCAACGTGAAATACAAGGGGAACAAACCACAAAGGCTGCGCAGAATGCTGCTCTAGGAATAGCGGGAGCGACAGGAATGATCGGTAATATCCAGAACAAGCTGTCTGACAAGAATTTTTACACGGGTGCGAGCAGCCACCTCGGAGTTAGTTTGGGAATTGTTTCTCCCAATACGCCTATTGTTGTCAATACGTTTAATGCCAATAATTCTTATTCAGCTATTACCACACCATTTCAGGCAGGCATTCTGTTGGGGCTGGATTCTCATCCTGTTATTACCGACAATCTTGCGTGGCGGATTAAAGGGAGCTTTGTGGCGGCCTTAGATCCGATCGGTTGGTTGAGTGGTGACGGTACATCGACCACCTCATCCACGGTAGCTAATATGGATATTTCAAATACAACTGGTGGCTCTACGACCAATTATGATTTTGGTTCGGAGTTGGCAGGCGGCTCTGAGCGCATAAAAGTATTAGGAGGTTATTACTTCAAACATTATCTGAAGACTTATCAATCAAATACAACGGCCGATACCTATGTTGGCGACAATACAGTAACCATGAATAGCTCTGATATCGGAAGTGTAGATTTTTCAGCAAATCGAATGGAATTTGGGTTGCGACTTGGAGAGAATTCAGGTACGATGATCGATTTTATATATGGGATGGAACGTTTTAAGGATGAGGACGGTACGACGCAGAAGTTTCCTGTATACAAGATTAATGTTTGGAAATTCTCTGGCTTCCGGTATTTTGTAGAATATGCCCAAGGTATCGCCTATGGACAAAATATCTTAGCATGGAGGAAGGAATCTGATGCCAATAAAAAAGGACTCTATCTTAATCTCGGAGTTTCCTACAGCATTGATTGGCTCTGGAAATGGTAAAAGGAGGAGCGTTTAAAAATAGGAAGAGTAGTATGAAACAGTATTTTTTACTTTCAATATTGATCTCATTGATTCTATTAGGCTGCGAAAAAGCGAAAGAAAATAATACAGAATCACAGCCATCCAAGGGCAAAATGGGCGTTGTGTTTAATGGTAGTGACTATTTTTTTCATGTGATAGCTGTTCCGCTGTCCATATATATTGATCATGAGCTCAAGACAGTCTGGAATGCCAATACGACAATAAAAGACTGTTATGGTAGACAGGTGGATTTTTTAATTGAGGCTGAAAATGGAAATCATACATTTGCTTTCGTGTCACCAGATGGTCACTTTGTAGATGGCAATATGACCATAGTTGCCGATAAATGTACCTATATGATCTTAAATGAAGATCAATTCAGTACAGCAAAAACTAATTATGGAACAGATAAAGGACGACTCACTTTTATACGAACGCGTTTGCCGATGGGCAATACCCCTGTTTATGTGAACAACAATTTAATAGGTACTTTGGTAGATCCGCCTTTTCATGCGCTTTGTGGTGTGGCAAATAACGGGAGAAATTTGGTCGTTGACTTATCTCCCGGAACTTATCCTTACAAAGCGGTAGATTTAGCCAATAATATACAATGGACGGGTAATGTGACCGTCAGCCCCAATAGCTGCACTGTGATCAAATTTTAAGGGGACGCTTTTTTATCACGGCTATATAAGGTAAATAAGGGTGTTTTAAAAAGTCATTTTTGTTGTTTTAATGGATAATATCTAAATTTATTATAGCCAATAAATACCTATGGAACTTCTTTTCAAATCCGAAAGCTTAGCAATGTCCTATGATGAAGATAATGATATTTTCATGGGCAAATGGAACAATTGCGATGCTGCTGAGAAGCTAATTGTGGGGATCAAGGAATATAAAGATCTTTTCGAGAAAATAGTGCCCGAAAAGATTATTTGGGATCTATCCGCGATGAGTTATACTATTCCTACAGATCTACAAAATTGGATTCTTAATTTTTTGGATATACCTGCCTGTAGACATGGTATTGATTATAAAGTTGCCCATATATTAAGTCCCGATAGCTATGCTAGTATCAGTGTTATGAATATGTATGTTGATGGTAAAACAACATTCAGACCGCATTTCTTTTCGCACGAAAATACGGCATTTGACTGGATAAATTTAAATATATCCACGCCTATTGCTGAAAGGAAAGCTTCACCGCCCTTATTGAAAGTCGAGTCTTTATTAGATGAAAAAATGGGGCGAATTACCCTCGACCTAAACATTACGGAACTCCCAGAATATCTACTAGATATTCTTAGAATCATAAACAACCGAAGATTTTTTTCTGAGGGTATCCAAAATTATATGACACTTACCCCAAAGGAGAAAGTGATCCTGACGTTGATCTTACAGGGAAAACCCAATAAGAATATTGGGGATATACTTAGTATTTCCTGTGAAACTGTAAAGACCCACCGACGAAATCTGCTTCGAAAACTTCAATGTAAAAATATGAGCGAACTGATGCAGTTTCAGATATTTCTATAGGTTATTTTACTCCTGTTTGTTTAGAAAGGGATCCCATCATATACCCACAAGTGGGTATTTTTTTTGTAGCCGACTATGCTGAGATTTACATTTAAAAATATATTAAATAGGTATGAAAAGTATATTCCTAAAAACCCTCTTCATAGGACCTTTACTGTTGTTTGTTTCAAAATCAAAAGCTCAAAGTTGTCCTACAGGTTTTCATCCTGTTACGTTCAATGTAGCGACAGGGGCGCAGGTGCAGGTAAAAGCATGCGTGCAGGATCAAGTTAACCTCGGAAAGCAGAGTGTATATTGGGGAGTTCAAAATCTTACAGACGATGAATTACAGGTGAAATTTGTCAAAGTCGTGTATACCACCTGTGGGGGAGTGATGCGGTCTAATGGAGATACCTATTTGAAACCGGGACAGTTTGTAGGGGGAGCAACCTTTTCCGGCGAATTAACTTTTGAAACCCAAGTATGGAAAGAGGACTGTAATCAACCCAAAAATCGGGTATCCAGAATTGCCTATGAAAATCTTTCTGTACGGAATATTTCTCAGGAAGATCGCGATAAATGGTTTAAGCAGCAGCAGGAGAAAAATGCTAAGCAACAGTCTTCAAGTGCGACAACAAACACGGGTAATACAGCGAGGACCTCAAATACACCCACTTATAGCAGTAATACGGGAGCTGCTTCCAATACTATCTCAAACTATAATAACGGCTATAGTAATTCAGGTACCACACAGGTACAACAAGGTTTACAGGCGCTGCAACAAACGCAGAATTATATTAACCAGCAAAATGCACAGCGGGAGCAATTATCGGAGACGATAGCGGGCGGTTTACATGAATTCGGAAATATATTTTTGACAGCCCAAAATGCGAAATATGAAAGGGGAATGGCTGCATTAGATAATTTCTTTAATAAAAAAAAGAAAATATCGGAGGGGAGGTATCAATATCAAACAAAAGCAACAGACGCATTTTATAGAAAAGATTATCCTGCGGTAATTGACAATGTTTATGCGTTAGCTGTTTTAACAATTGAAGAGGTGTATAATGAATTTAGTTTAACAAATCTATGGGAAGCTAAAAGATATGGGGATGATGACTTGAAACCTATAGCTGCAGATTATTTCCCAAAATCCAAGAATGAAGATTTTGGATGGAGCCAATTAAATTTGCCCCATGAAATTCCTAACTTATTTTATCTACCTACCTGTCATTGTTATGTAAAGAGCAAGTATCAACGTAAGTTTGATGATGCCTTTATGTTATTGAGAAATTCGTCCAAATGTGAAAACTTATACCATAGGGGCATTAGTTACAAAATTGAATACAATAAAAAGAAAGCGGACAGTATTGATGAACAAAAAGCAATATATTCTCTTCATCAAGCTGTAGAGAATACGCAATTGAACTCTGTATACGATTGGATTGATTATACCAATAGCTTTGTTTGGTTGGGTTATTTAGAAAATAAACATGCGAAAACAATGGACGACTTATTTAATGGACTTGCTACATTGATTAAATTTTTCAAAAATATAGAACTTGGATCTCCACTTATAGCACAATTAAAGGGAACTGATGAAAGGAAATATATGTCTATGGCATATACGATGATTGCTTATTATATTGCTTCTTATTATTTTAGAATTAATAACGAACACCAAGATTCTCAAATAAGTGCTATGATTGCTGAAAATCTTTACAATCTGGAGTTTTTCAGTGACTATTGGGTTTCTGTCGAATCGGCTAAAGGAATCGCTGAAAAATTTAATAATTCTAAGTTTTTATTAAAATAGGCGATAGCATATGAACTGTGTCAACTTCCAAATTAATTTGCAAGTTAACACAGTTCATGTAATTAGAAAATCGACGATAAAAAAACAAAAAATCCTGCAAATATCAACTTGCAGGATTTTGTATGTATTGGCTTTTTACATTTATTTTCTAGCCGATAATTACTTCACTAAATAGTTCCATCCAAATGGATCTTCTACTTTGCCATAGCGCAAGTCGTTGAGGTAATTCAAAACACGATTTGAAAACTCGCGGCCCTCTACTGGTGGCAAGTGGTAATCTTGTCCTTCGAAACCGATACGGCTGATATCCGTAATTGTGGCTGCAGTACCAGCTGCGAAAGCTTCAGTTACTGTACCGGCTTTAATACCGTCAATTAGTTCTTGAATAGATACCTTTCTCTGCTCGGC
>JAITLV010000085.1 GCA_031277685.1 Sphingobacterium sp.
TCAAAAGCAATAAAAAGATTCCGTCGATGCTGATTCAGCCAATTGTCGAAAATGCCGTACATCATGGTATGAGGCACCTCCATGACAAAAAAGGTAAGATATTGATCCGGACAGCTTTAGAAGAAAAGGAAATTAGGATTGAAATTCTGGATAATGGTGTTGGTTTTGATCAGTTTCCTAAAACTGGAAATAGCAATTTCAAAAGTACCTCATTTGGTTTAAAAGGAGTACAAGAACGATTACGTATGCTCAGTAGTGATGAGTCAGCAGAATCCGCTTCACTCACAATTGACAAAAAAACTGATGAGGAAGATTTTACTGTCAGGATCACGATCACACTTCCCTTATAGGCAATTATCTCCTTTTTCCATCAAAATATTGCTAAAGCGAATTGATGACGAAGACCTTACTGATTATTGATATGCAATAGGGACCTTTAAACCCCATGAGCTCGGGCATGATACGCTCGGAAACGATATGAGTATATTAAGAAATTATGATTTTTTTTCTTTTATATCAGGTTTAAACCCCTTTATTTATATATTGGAACGTTCCCGGATTACGGAGACGTTAAGTAATCCGGGAAGTAATTACTATATTTAGATAGCCCTAAGCGCAATTAAAAATGACCGAGTATGAATCTATCGCTGATGAACAATTGATCGAGCACCTGCGGGCGGGCTCACATCAGGCTTATACCGAAATTTACAATCGGTATAAGGCACCCTTATATAGACATGCGCTGAAAGTTCTGGAGAAGAAAGAAGAAGTAAATGATGTGATCCACGATCTTTTTTTGACGCTCTGGGTGAGACGGGAGTCTATTACGATCAACAGGAGTTTATCAGCCTACTTAAACGGAGCACTAAGAAATCGCATATTAGATCATATTGCAAGAAATAGATTTGTGGGTAATTATCTGGATTCGCTGCAACACTATATCGAATGTTCCATACCTTATACGGAACGACAGGTGCTTTTTAA
The DNA here is from genome assembly GCA_031277685.1 of Sphingobacterium sp. Classification (GTDB taxonomy): domain Bacteria; phylum Bacteroidota; class Bacteroidia; order Sphingobacteriales; family Sphingobacteriaceae; genus Sphingobacterium. The sequence goes on from JAITLV010000085.1 coordinate 985, forward strand.
TGAGCTCGTTAATTTGTTGGACCGGGAAGTAGCCGCACTGCCACCCAAGATGCGTGAGATTTTTGAGCTAAGTCGTCGCGATAATCTGTCGCACAAGGAAATTGCAGCACAATTGAATATTTCAGACCATACGGTAAAAAAACAGATTAATAATGCGCTTAAGATACTCCGCCCCAAAATCACTTCGCTGCTGATGATTTTGCCTTTGTTCTAAATTTTTTATTTTTTTTTCTTACACCAGATTAGATTTCATTCGTCTTATATCTAAAGACCGATATAAACCGCGTATGAAACACCGAGAAGCAGAGCTGTTACTTGAAAAGTATAATAAAGGAACGATCAGCCCAAAAGAGCTAGAAATTCTTGAAGCATGGTATCGTGAGCGTATGGAAGCAGGATCTACCGATATTTCCGATGAGGAATTGGAGGAGAATCTTGACTCCGTATGGCGGAAGCTCAACACCGTATCCAATCCCCCAAAAGTGGTTTTGTGGAAACGTATTGTAGCAGCAGCAGCAGCAATATTGTTGGTCGTGACAATAGCATGGCTGCTCTATCAGCATAATTTAAGTACTCCAATCAATCAAACAGCTGTAGATAATAAGATTGTTCCAGGTGGAAACCGGGCATTCCTGACCTTGTCCAATGGCAAGAAGCTATCACTTGCTGATGCCGGAAATGGAACATTGGCAAACGATGCGGGTGTTGTCATCAGTCAATCGGCTGATGGCCAATTGCTATATACGGTTTCCGATAACCGTCTAGGTACTGGCAAGTTATCCGATCAGTATAACACCATAGAGACGCCTAGAGGAGGGCAGTTTCAGGTCATTCTGCCGGATGGTACGCATGTATGGCTTAATGCTGCTTCGGTATTAAAGTATCCAGTACGGTTTTCAAAAACAGAGCGGACTGTTGAACTCCTCGGAGAGGCCTATTTTCAAGTGGCCAAAGATCCAGCGAAGCCATTTATTCTACAGACTTTAGACCAGAAAATTTCGGTTCTTGGTACTCATTTTAACGTCAACGGTTATCCCGAAGACAAGCTGCACAAGACAACACTTTTGGAAGGCGCAATCCGTGTCAGTTCGAAAAATGGTGAGCATCCACTGCTGCTCAAACCGGGGCAGGAGTACGAATCGGGACATGAGAAGGCCAAGGTGCGGCAAGTGGATACCCAAGAAAGTGTGGCCTGGAAAAACGGTGAATTTGTCTTTACAGATGAATCGCTCGAAAGTATTATGAACAAAATTGCACGTTGGTATGATGTAAGTGTTTCCTATGAGCAGGTTGATCCGGCTACGCGTTTTGGTGGGGCAGTCAGCCGTTTTTCAGAGATTTCTAAAGTGCTCGAGAAACTGGAACTTACCGGAGAGGTTCGCTTTCGTATCAACGGACGTAGAATTATCGTGACCAAATAATGTCTGATATCCATCCGAAAACATGAAACAAATAATCACAATAAATCCGATACAAATGTTTAAAAAACCACCCTCCTGAACTGTGCGGTGATAGAAAAGGATGCGTGCCCCGATTCGCGGTCAGGACACGCTATTCATTTAGGTATCACTTATCTGGTTAACCCAGATTGAAATCTTTCGGAAATCTAGTTTAAAACCCAAATGTATTCAAATGTATGAAAAATAATGCTTTCAAAGAGGGCATAAGGTTATTATGTGCGACCAGGAAAATCCTATTGGTTATGAAATTAACAACATTCTTTTTATTTGCTTTTATCCTTCAGGTCAGCGCTTCTGGATTCGCTCAGCAATTGACGATTCGAAACAAAGCCCTAAACCTTAAAGAGCTGTTTAGTGAAATTAAACGGCAGACCGGGTATAATGTGGTGTACCAATCAGACCTACTTGAAAAGAAGAACAATAAAATCCGTGTCGACTTTATCGCGCAGGATATCACTACTGTGTTAGCCTGGGCATTATCCGGCCAGGGGCTAGACTTTGCTATTAGCGACAAAACGATCGTGATCCGAAAAGGAAAGGAACCGATTGGAAGCTATGATCTGAATACCCTTGTTAAAATAAAGATCAATGGTCAGATCTTAGATGACAGGGGCAAGCCCCTGAGTGCTGCCAGTGTAAAAGTGAAGGGAACCAATATAAGTACCAGTACCGGAAATGATGGTCGGTTTGTGCTAGACAATGTTGATGAAGCTGGGGTTTTGGAGATTTCCTATGTCGGCTTTGCAACAATAGAGGAACCCGTCCGCGGAAGGACGCTTATCACGGTCCGCCTCCAACCGGATCAGCAGCAACTTGAGGAACTGGTTATTGTGGGCTACGGCGCGCAGAAAAAAGTAAACCTGACCGGTGCCGTCGATCAGGTCGGTGCCGAAGTATTTGAAAATCGACCTATGCCGAGCACTACGCGGGGTCTTCAGGGAGTAATCCCCAATCTCAATATCCGAATGACGGACGGCAAACCGACACGGGGAGCCACCTACAATGTTCGGGGGACAACTTCGCTGAGCGGCGGAAGCGCACTGGTCATGATCGATGGCGTGGCTGGTGATCCCAATCTGCTCAACCCCAACGATATTGAAAGTGTTACGGTTCTTAAAGACGCTGCATCTGCCGCTATTTATGGCGCCCGTGGTGCTTTTGGTGTGGTTTTGATTACCACCAAGTCATCGAAAAGCGGAACGACGAGCATACGTTTTAATAGTAGTTATACCCTAAACGAGCAGACCACAAAACCGGATATGGTCTGGGATGGCTATACATGGGCAAAGATGTTCCTGGAGTCCTTTCGCGGTTGGAACGACTATTCGTCGAATCCTACAGGCGTAAACAATGCTTTCCCCTTTTCCTTGAGCTACCTCGACTCCTTGAAATACAGAAGTGAAAACCCACAATTGGCACTACCTGAAACAGGCCTGAACCCTACTAATGGACGTTATCTCTATTTTGGCAACACGAATTGGCTGAAGGAGCTTTACAAGGGGATTACGCCGTCTTTGGAACAGAATATCAGTATTTCGAAAGGTACTGAGAACCTGAGTTACTATATCTCTGGCCGCTATTACAAGCAAGCTGGTGTATATCGTTATAATCCCGATGATTTCAATAAGTATAACTTCCGGGCAAAAGGGGAGATCAAGCTCAACAACTGGTTAAGTTTGTCCAATAACCTAGATTTCTCGGCCTATGACTACCGTGAACCTATGAGTTCCATTTATCAGAATCAGGTGCTACGTAATATTGCTGACCAGGGATTTCCAATGGCTGTCTTGCGGAACCCCGATGGTAGCCTTACACAACATGCCGCTTTTACCCTTGGCGATTATGAGACAGCAAACAGTTCGCGCAAGGAGAAGGAGAACATGTTGCGCAATACCGTGGGGCTTAAAAGTACTTTTCTGGATAAAAGGGTTAATATCAATGCCGACTTCACCTATATGCAGCGCAGTGGGAAGGTCAATACCCAATTGTATCCCATTACGTATAGCAATAGTCCCGGGATAATGGAAACTGCAGGCAATAATTTTCTACGCGAGGATCAAAAAGAAGAACGTTACTTTGCAAATAATATTTACGGAGATTACCGTCAGGAATGGGGTAAGCATTCCTTCAAAGGTTTATTGGGTTACAACCTCGAATATTCGCGAACCAGAAAGAATCGTTTTCAAAGGGATGGTTTGTTAAATCCCGAACTTCCAGATTTTAGTTTAATGGATGGTCTCAATTATACCAGCACCGGTGGAGGAGCGGACTGGGCAATTTTTGGTGCATTTTATCGATTGAACTACATTTTTGACAATAGATACCTCTTCGAGTTCAATGGCCGCTATGATGGATCATCACGCTTTCCAAAGGATCAGCGCTTCGCTTTCTTCCCTTCTGCGTCTGCTGGCTGGAGGGTTTCGGAAGAACAGTTTTTGAAACCTGCAAAAAGCTGGTTGAATGAATTGAAGTTAAGGGCTTCCTATGGCAGCATGCCAAATGGTGATATCGATGAGTATCTCTTTCTGACCACCTTGGGCGCAACACGTTCCCCCATGTTGCTCGACGGTGTGTTCCCTTCTCAGATCAGCCAGCCTGCGGTATTGCCCAACAAACTGACTTGGGAAACATCGACAACACTGGACTTGGGTATTGATGTGACGATGCTCCGTAACCGTTTAGGACTCGTGTTTGACTGGTACAGCCGTCGCACTACCGATATGTTCACTGCACTGCAGCCACTGCCGCGTACCTTTGGTGCAACTGTGCCCAAGGGCAATAATGCTGATCTTGAAACCAAAGGCTGGGAGCTTTCCCTGAACTGGAAAGATCAAATCGGTGCCAATAAGCCATTGGGTTATAATCTCCGCCTGGTACTGGCAGATCAGCGGGCCCGGATTACAAAGTTCAACAATCCCACCGGAAGTCTTAACAATACCTACTATGTGGGTATGAGACTCGGCGAAATCTGGGGATATACCACAGAGGGACTTTTTCAGAATGTTGAAGAGATCCGTAATCATGCCAACCAAAACTTTCTCCGTACCTCCAGTGGAAACAACTATCTGCCCGGAGATGTGAAATTTAAAGATTTAAATGGTGACGGCGTTATTAATAATGGGGAGAATACTATAGATAATTCGGGTGATCGGTCGATTATCGGAAATAGTGAGGTTCGCTACACTTACGGTTTAAATATCGGGCTAAACTGGAACGGTTTTTCATTAGACGCATTTTTTCAAGGGATCGGCAAACGTGACTGGTGGCCCGGAACCGAAGCTGGATATTTTTGGGGACAGTATAATCGTCCCTATGGATTTTTGCCACAACACACCATTGATAATGCATGGTCACCTGAAAATCCCGATGCTTATTTCCCGAGGTATCGGGGCTATCTTGCCCAAAATGCCACGGGGACATTACGCGTTGAACAGACGCGTTATCTGCAAGATGCAAGTTATATCCGGTTGAAGAATCTGACCATTGGCTATACTATTCCGAAGGGTTGGATGGAACGTGTCAAGTTATCTCAGGCAAGACTTTTCCTCAATGCACAAAATCTATGGACCTATTCGCCTATGTATAAGGTGACACGCAATTTTGACCCGGAAGTCATCGAAGGTGCCGATCCCGAAATCAACGAAAAAAATGGTAATGGCTATCGTTACCCGATGCTGCGAAGTTTTACGTTTGGTTTAGATATTACATTCTAATGCAGTAATCAATTCAAAATTAAATCGATAAAGATGAAGAAAATATATTTGTTTATACTTCTAATTCCTTTTTTGACAGGATGTGAAAAGTTATTTGACCTGAGTCCGGTAGACAAGATGACACCTGAGACGGTCTTCAACAGTGAGAAAGGACTTGAATTATATACCAATTCTTTTTACGCTGCCACGCAGATTATGCCCCAAGCGGATCAGGTATATAAGGATCTTTTTAGTAGCGACAATATGTCGGATTATGGCGCTGTGAGTTCAATTAATGTCTACATCCAGAATGGGTTCGAATCCAATCAGGCTTCGGGCTGGGACTGGGGGCCACTGCGCAACATCAATTATTTTTTGGAGAATTTTAATAACCCTTCCATCTCACAGGAGGCCCGGGATCACTATCAGGGCTTGGCACGCTTTTTCCGGGCCTGGTTTTATTTCAATATGGTCAAGAAATTTGGCGATGTGCCCTGGTACAGCAATACCTTAGCTGATGATGACCCTGCTATTTACAAAGCCCGTGATCCCCGCACATTGGTCATGGATTCGGTATTGGCAGATCTGGATTTTGCCTGTGAAAATATACGGGTAGCGAAAAATACAAGCTCGTCACGGATTACACGCAATGTAGCCTTGGCAATGAAATCCAGGATATGCCTTTTTGAGGGCTCGATAAGGAAATATCACCCTCAGTTAAACTTGAAAGATCAGGCTGATATTTGGTTTACACGTGCTGCCGATGCTGCCGAAAAAGTGATGAATAGTGGTATGTATAAATTGCGGAATACCGGCAATTCTGCCAGTGATTACCGAAGCCTTTTTATCAGTGAAAACCCGCAAACCGACGAGGTTATGCTGGCGACGGTCTATAACAATAGCCTGCGCCGTTGGCATTCGGCCAACTGGTGGTTTACGAGTGCCACTTACGGATCGAGGTGGAGTCTTACCAAAAGTTTTATCAACTCGTATCCGATGCTGGACGGTACGCGGTTTACTGAGCAGCCGGGATTTGAAACAATGACTTTTATGGAGGAGACCCAAAATCGTGATAAGAGGCTCGGGCAGACTATCCGTCTTGCAGGATATAAACGCAGCAATGGCACTGCTGCGGCACCTGATTTCGGTTATACCACCACCGGTTACCAGCCCATAAAATATACACTGGATGATTCTGGTCTGGATGGAAAAGCCGAAAACTATAATTCTATCCCATTAATACGCTATGCCGAAGTTCTTTTAAACTATGCTGAAGCCATGGCAGAGTTAAATACTTTCGGTTCTTCGGAATGGGACAAGACCATACGTCTTTTGCGCCAGCGCGCCGGTATTACCAAGGCTGATATGCCGACGACAATGGACAGCTATTATCAGCGTGAGTTCTTTCCCGGTCTACAGAGCACCGCATTGGTTGAAATCCGCAAGGAGCGAGCTATTGAACTTGTTGCCGAAGGCTTTCGCTATGATGATCTCGTCCGTTGGAAAGCAGGCTATTTGTTGGAAAAACCATTTGTAGGGATGTATGTACCCGCCATGAATACCTTGATGGACCTCAATAATGATGGCAAACCAGATGTTTCTTTTGTCACTTCGCGTCCTTCAAATACGGTGTCGGGTGTTATTTATTACATTATCAACGGCGGATCGAGTCAATTGAGTGAGGGAACCAAAGGAAATCTGATCTGGCTCAGCAATGTGAAGAAAGTATTTGACGAGAAGCGGTATTTCTACCCGATTCCGTTGGATCAGGTGGTACTGAGCGGGGACAAGGTGAAACAGAACCCAGGGTGGCAACCTTCTAACTAACACAGACGATGAAAAAAATCAAATTGCACTTTACAGAAATAGTTTCGCTGATCGCATTTTTTGTCTTGTTTTCGGGCTGCAAAAAAGTATACGAATATCCGGAGAAAAGAAGTATCGATCCCTTTTATTATGCCACCTTCAATATTCGTACAGACACAGACGCTGATGTGGATAATCCATGGAAATTGCGCAAGACGATGGTTGTTGACATGGTGAAGAAGCATCAGTTTGAGCTATTTGGCATTCAGGAGGGGAAGGATAATCAAGTGAACGATCTTGCTGAAAATCTACCCCAATATAAACACTTCGGTGCTGGCCGTGACAATGGTCTGACCGGGGAACATGTAGAAATTTTTTACCGTTCAGATCTCTTCGAAGTGAGACAGACGGGTGATTTCTGGTTGTCGCCTAGTCCTGAGAGCCCTGGGCCGGGCTGGGATGCATCGCTCAACAGGATATGTAGTTGGGGGCGGTTCCGTCAGCGCTCAACCGGAACCGAGTTTTATGTATTTAATACCCATATTGATCATCAGGGACAAGTTGCGCAGCGGGAAAGTACCGCTCTGTTGCTGCGTAAAATTCCCGAAATAGCAGGAAACTTACCGACGATCCTAAGTGGAGATTTCAACTTTGACCAATATGGCGAAAATTACAAGACCCTAAATCAATCTACAATATTACGGGATTGTTATTCATTGGCTGCTGATCCAAATGCTCCCAAAGGAACACTCAATCTGTTCGACATGCACAGGGCTTCGAAGGCCAGAATAGATATGGTGTTTGTCACGCCACAATTTAAGGTAAATGAATATGACATTCTGATCGATGATTACGAAGGTAAACTACCCTCTGATCACTATCCAGTGCGGGTAAAACTTAGTACAAACAACAATTAACGGATAAAAATAAGATGAAAAATATAAAAAGTAGTTTTCTGATGCAATTGATGGCTCTCACGGTCATGAGCATATATAGTTGTAAAGAAACCACCCAGGTCGAGGAAGTCTATCGCTATGAAGTGGTGGAGAAACCTGCAGGAAATGGAAATAGTGGTTCTGGCGAGGGATCAATTAGGGTGATGTCCTATGATATCAACTATACCAACCGTGCGATCAAAGGTACAAATACAGGAGTACTGGATATCGAGGCAGTTGCAGATGTAATCAAATCAAATAAGGTCGATATTGTGTGTATGCGTCAGGTAGACCAGTTTACGAGCCGAGGTCAGATGGATGTGGATCAGGCCAAGAAGTTGGGCGAGCTAACAGGAATGAGCCACTTTTATGCCCCGGTGAGAGAGGTTGGTCAGGGGAAATCGGGAAATGCCATTTTAAGCCGTTACCCCATACTATCTTCCGAAAATATGAAATTGTATACTGACCCGAATGACGAGGCGCGGGGTGCTGCGATTGCAGTAGTGGATGTGGGGGAAGGCAAAAAACTTAAAGTGGTCTCCACACAACTTGAGTATGGTAAGGAAGCCAACCGCCTGACCCAGATCGACGAATTAAACGATAAGCTAAAAGCAGATGATATCCCATTGGTACTTGCCGGAAATATGACGGCAAATGTAGGCTCAGCTTCATTCAATAAGTTGAGCGAATATTTTATGCTCTATACTCAAGAGGCGCCACTCCCGACCTTTTCCTATCCCAACCCGACGACGGTGAGCGATTATATCTTTTTTTCCTCTGCGACGCAGGTACACATCATCAATTATTATACGGCAGGATATACACCGAACCGGCACATCCCTTTGATTGTCAATTTTGAATTAAAGTAATTACCAATTAAATTAAAACAATATGAAACGATGTAAATCGGGCTTACTGATCCTTATGAGTATCGTAACCCTCTTTCTGTCCTGTAAAGAACAGGCACTTGAACCTGAAGGGGTAGTGTCCATTCAGCCACGTCTGAAAGCAGCAGTTGCAGCAGTCGAGCTGCCGACAATTGTATTGGCTTCTTACAATGTACGTGTAGACGTCACCGCAGATGCGCCGGATCATAAATGGTCAGACCGTAAAACGATGATAGCTAATCTGATTAAAACACACAAGTTTGATGTTTTCGGTGTGCAGGAGGCAAAGGACAACCAAATGACAGATCTACAGAACTTACTCCCTGACTTTAGTAATCTAGGATCAGGCAGAGATGCAAATGGCGCTGGAGAACATACGGCTATTTTTTATAACAAGAGCAAGTTTAGCATCTTGGCCAGTGGTAATTTTTGGCTCTCGGAGACCCCGACCGTCAAAGGAAGTATAGGTTGGGATGCCGTGCATCCACGGGTCTGTACTTGGGCTCGGATCAAGGATATTGCGTCCAATACCTCCTTCTTTTACTTCAACACCCATCTTGATCTGACGACATTGTCGCAGACTAACGGTGTAAAACTGGTGTTAGCAAAGATCAAGGAAATTGCGGGCACCAATCCGGTCGTCCTGTCCGGTGATTTCAATTCCAATCAAACGACCAATCAATACAATATTTTGCAGACTTCAGGAGTGGTAAAGGATGCCTATACACTGAATCATTATCCTTATAATCCCAAGGGGCATACCTATAATGGCTGGGATATTCATCGAGTGGCCAATAGCCGGATTGACCATATCTTTGTTTCGTCTCATTTTCAGGTAGACCAGTTTAATATCATTGTCGATACATATGACAATAGTTTACCATCCGATCATTATCCCATTCGCGTACGTCTGAATCCGGCAAGCCAGCCTGATCAACCGGGAACGGTGAGCATTCCTGTGGGCCAAACGATTAGTATCAAAGGAAGTAATGGCAAATACGTGACCAGCAATAACGGTACGGCCAATATGCTGTGTGACCGTGCCACAGTAGGAAGCTGGGAACGTTTTGAGGTGATCAGTGCCGGGACAGGCAAGGTATACCTGAAATCCATGGGTAAATATGTTTCCTCTGAAAATGGTGTTAAAGCGATGATCTGTAATAGAACAACAGCTTCGACATGGGAGGCATTCGACTGGATTCCCAATGCAGATGGTACATTCTCCCTACGGGGGGCAAATGGCAGATATGTACGATCGGGTGGCGGTACGGGCGATATGACCTGCACAGCCCCCGAGGTTCGGAGCTGGGAAAAATATACCTACCAGTAGGCTGCGCATAGCTATTTAAATTATAGGCTATCACTACGATGTAGCCAGATTTTAGCCATACTTTTGATAAGATCCTGTAGATAAAATTTGCAGGATCTTATTATTTTGTACATTGTTTTTCTGGGGGTATTCAATAGGTTTTTATTTGATGGTTATTTGATGATTGGGAGGCGTCAAACTATTTTGTGATCAGTTTTAACAAAATACGTTCATATATCACTTTATCAACAAGGTTCAGTTGAAGCAAGGCCAACAGATGCTCCAGCACAGGATGATAAAAAGCTTTTAGCTAAGAAGATGGATGAAAAATAAATGGAATAATAAGTTGTATTTGATTATAGTACCTTTATGAGACAGTGTCTTAGAAATCGGCAATAATGATCTTTTTCATTCCCATCATTTTTTTGAATACGCTGGGTCTTTTGTTGAGTTCCTTCCAATTTTCAGCAGAAACTTGCGAAGCTTACCTCATTGTCTTGATGTTCAATTTTTAAAATAACAGTTTCAATTCTTCCGATTTCGGTGAAGACTCAACCGATATCAATTATTTATTTATTTTGAAAAATAAATAAATAATTGATATGATCTTTTAATATCTTTGGAGAGCAACTTATTTTTATGAAAAGAGTAACTTTCCGTTATAGTGGTTGGCTATTTTTCTTATTTCTTATTTTATTGGTTTGGGGCTGTTCTAAAAAAGAAAGTATTATAAACAAACACGATGAATATATAGAAAAAACCGAAAAATTAAATGCCTTAAATCTTGTTGTAAGCGCTGCAAGCGAAGATCTTATCGAGTTATCCTGGGATAAGGTAAGCAGTTCGCATTTTAAACCAGTTTCCTATGCTATTTATGCAGATGACAAACTGGTCGTGAAAGACCTAAGCATTACAAAATACAGCTTGATCAATCTTCAGGCTAATAAAAATTATAAAATCCGTGTCGTCGCAAGTTCGGAGGCGGGTATAACCCAAGAACAAAAAATAGATGCAAAGACAGTCGGTGGTAGCTCGACTGATCAAGGCGTTTATGTTGAATACAAAATTCACACACAGTCACGCCTTACGGGCAATAATAGTATCCGTCTCTTGGCAGATGGTGGACATTTGATCTGTACATTTTTACAGCACGAAGGAGGAGAGAGCAATTTTAAACTGATTATATACCGTACGAATAATAAAGGCCAGATCATATGGTACCGTCTGATTCAGGACCTAGGTTATTTTGACTTACAACCTCATGTATTACTGCCTTCGAAAGAAGATGAAGCGATCATTATTATTAAACATGATATCTATGTCCTTGATCGGAATAAAGGTGTTCTGAAAAAGGACAAACCCACTACGATCAGTTTGTCTCCGAATGACTATGTATTGTCAGCGCAATTTGATGCATCTCAAAATCTTATTTTGGGAACAGCTGGAGGTGAACTGTTAAAAGTAACTGCCAATGATTTTAAACCTGTTTGGAAACGTAAGAACAGTATCGTGGGAATTTCTTCCATACAGTTTGACAAAGAACAGCACATCTATTATAGTCTACTCGATTCCGAAGCAACAAAAATTAAAGTTCAAAAAACAGATCGAGAGGGCAATGTGTTGGCTACATTTGAATTTGATGGGAAGCTTTCCGGTGATTACGAACGCCAATACCACATGCCTATCTTGCTAAAGGATAAAAATGATATTTTTTACATATGGGGCTTTGATTTTTATTCCTATTCGTTAAGGTATATCAAATTTGATAAGAATGGTGACGTGAAAGCAAAACTAAATGAATATGTCAACCTGAAGCCTGCAGGTGCTTTTTTTGATCATGATAACCATATCGTGGTATATGGACAGGAAGAAGGTAGTGGAATAGCGACATATGGTACCATAAATAAATATGATACTGATCTCAAGCTCCTGTCGACGCTAAAATACCCCCAGTTGGAAAAGCATATGTTCAAAAATGTGACCCAAAATGTCGATAATTCATACAACTTGTTTTTCTATTACATACAGACATGGTCCTATGAGAATTTTAATTTCATTTATATTAAAACAAAATCAAATGGGCAACTTTAAAAAATACATTTGTCTATTGGGGCTGATTATTTTTATGGGAGGCTGTAAGACAGAAAAAATTGAAATTGCGCCAAAAATTATCAACGAGGCTATTCTAAGTATTAGGGACAAGGAAATTTCAATGACCTATCAGATATCTAGTCTTGGCTATACAAGGTCTGGTGTCAAGTACTATAAAAAGGATAATCCCAGCCAAGGGAAAACCATCGAAGCCTTCCGTAAGGGGGAACTATTTCATCTTACATTGGATGATCTGGAGCCTGAGTCTACATATATTCTGATACCTTTTATCGAATACAACGGTAATATAGTGGAATCCGAGCAAAAAAAGGAAATAACGACCACTGCTTTGTTCCCGGAAGATTTTACGCTCTTTTGGCCAAATACAAAGGCGGAGTACGATGAGAGTGGTCACTTTAGGACTGTGGTAGAAGGGAAGAACCTCAATAATATTAATCTGAGGGATATCAAATTTCTATTTGGAATGGATACGCTCCATATGGACTATCCTATAGCGACGAAAAATGGAACCTATCAGATCAATTTAACAGGTTATTATCCCTATCGGGATGGCAATTATATGTTGCGTGTAATTTATAAAGAGAAAGAGATCATTGGTCAGGCGATTGATTTTATTTATACCGGCAAGATATTAGCCATTGGACTGAAAAAGACGAACTGGAGAACTAATTATCCATCCATCTGCAATGACCAGATCTATTATTTTTGGAGTAATTCGGTTTCACAGTTTGATCCTGAAACGAGCCGATTGCAGAATATTGCTCATATTCCCGATACAATGGGGGCTATTCCTCCAAAGTCGGTGTCTTTAGGTAAAAGGATATTTTTTCTTGCACAGCCAGTTAGCCATATATTGCCTTCGCTGGAGCCTGACCCATTCAATGGTTATGAGTTATATTGTCAGTCTTTTGACGTCGAAAAACGTGAGTTTTCTAAGTATTTTTTTGGGCGGCCTCAAATAAAGGAAGCGCACGGATATAACAATTTGGCGATTTTTCTCCATAATAACGCTGTCTATCAAGCGTATACATTGACATTGAATTCGCGAGGTATAAAGAATATCGTTGCTAAGTATAATCCAGATATGGATAAATTTGAAGAGATAGCCACTTTTGATATCAATTTTTCCGGTGATTGCTTTGTTTCTGTTAAAAGTAAATTATATGCACTAGGTGTCACAAATGTGTTTGACCAAGGTTTCAATATCGGATACACACTCACCATTTATGCTGTTGACGCGAATAATTTTAAACTCACTGAATTATACCGTGCTGGAACGACCAATCAAACTTATCCATATGCACCGTCAGGTGTTATAAACTATAAGGATGACATATTACTGGCGCTGAATGTCAATAATTTTATGATTTACAATCTAGCAAAAAACACACTCAGTCCTATTCATTTAAGTACTAATGCTAATCATATGTATTTTGGAGGTATGTTCACCTATAAAAATAAATATTACCTCAATGCTGATTTAAACTTTTTAGAAGGTTCGATTTATGAAATGTCCATTCAATAAAATCAAAGTATGCTGGTTTTTAGGGATGCTATTATTCCTGATCAGTTCCTGCAAAAAGGATACTACAGCGTACACTGAAATAGATGCTTTTGCAGATACTCAAAATAAAGTCGTTTTAGACAAAGGCCAGTATATACTTTCTTTCATCCTTGCTCCATATCCATATAGTAAGGTAGAGGTGTATGTACATGAAGATCTTTCGGTCATGTATAAACAGACTGGAGGAAAAGTTTACGATGCTGTCAGCCAAAGTAATTATAGATATGGCGTGTTTTTTTCACCTCTGGAGAAAAATAAAAAATTCTATTATCAATTGATTGTTTACGACAGTAATGGAAACACTGCACGCTCAGCAATTTTTAATTTTACAACTCAACCCTAGGAACCATGTATTATAAGTCTACACTATTCCGATGCTTATTTCTGTGTGTTTTTTTTGGAAGCTTTTTTTTCGTTGCTTGCTCCAAAACGGAGTATCAAGACGTCTTGAAAACAGTATATGAGCCTGAAGCCGACTCAGGTGAACTATATGACGAATTCACAGTGCAGCTTAAAGGTAGCCCCTTGCAAAAAGGAGAGACTGGGACATGGAGCATCGAAAAGGGCAAGATTGTAGAAGATTATGTGAAAATTGAAGATCCCAATAACCCCAATTCACTTTTTAAAGGAATACCTGGTGAAGAATATCGCTTAACTTGGTCAGTCACAAATGGAGGGACTGACCGTAAAGTAGATGTAATAATTAAAATTCCGGAACTGAATATTGAAATTCAAGAAAATACTCCTGCCTCTTTCAGGACAATTCTGCACTTTGCCGTTGATCCAAAATATAAAGGAAAATGGTCTGTCGATAAACCCTATGGTTACTTAAATAGCACATATCACGATGGTTGGGCAAGACCCGTAGAAGAAAACCCTACGATCGAGTTGCATGGTTATGCCAATACGAACTATGAGGTTACCTATACAATGAGTTACGCCGGAAAAAGTTATCAGTTTACAAAAAAGGTTCAGACAGGAGACTATCAGGAAAACGAAGCGTTAAGTGAACTTCAGATGGGACGGGGGGGACGTGTTATTGAGGATAAGGACGGACATATTATCGAAATAAATATGCAGGCTTCAGGTATTGCACATCGTTTTAATGAACCAGATTTCTTTCCGGCACTTAAAGCCTTTAAATATCTAAGGAAGCTTATTTTAGGCGGATCTTCATTGAAGGACGTCCCCACTATTTTTGGCGATCATTATCTAGCACTTGAAGAACTCAGTTTAGATGGAGTCGGCTATTATCTTACCGTTCCTCAGAATTTTGGGAATCTGACCAAATTGAAATCATTTCACCTGACACCAATGCGAAGCCCCGATCTGGGGTATACTGTGGTATTGCCAAAAACTTTTGGGAATTTAAAGTCACTCGAAACGCTTATTATGCGATATGTCGGCAATGTAGATTTCAATGGCACGTTGGGCAAACTGACCAATCTAAAGCATTTTGATTGTTTTGTAACACAGATACCTAAAGATTTTGGTAACCTAACGAAACTGGTTTCTACAGAAATCCTAGCACAGCAGGCCTATATACCCCTAAGTTTGAGTCAATGCCGTAATTTGAGGTTTGCACGTTTCAATTTTGTTTATCCGGGGTCATCACCAGTTACCTTACCTTCGGATATCGACAATTTGACAAAATTGGACACGCTAGAGATTTATGGGGCAAGTAGGCTTCAGACCTTGCCACAATCTTTTGGTAATTTAAAAAGCTTAAAGCAACTTTGGATAGAAGGGGAAACCCTACAAGCGCTTCCGGATAATATTGGGAATTTGTCCAATCTTAGGTTCTGGTTGGTAGGCGGTAAGTTTAATACCTTACCGGCCTCAATAGGCAATTTGAAAAATTTAGAAGATCTTTGGTTATCCCCTTCTGTAGAAAAGCTTCCAGATGAATTTGGCGGCTTGAGCAATCTATCCTATCTCAATATGGAAAGCAGTAAATTACGCAGCCTTCCAGAAACATTTGGACAGCTCAAGAAACTCAAGGAAATTAATGCACGCGCATCTGCAATAACGCATTTCCCAAACAGTTTTGGACAATTGGATGGTCTGCTAAAGCTGGATTTCAATTATAGCAAACTGGAGAAGTTTCCTGTACAAATCTGTGCATTAAAAAATGTGAACAATGTTATTTTAAATGGCACCTACTTAGGTAAACTTCCTGATGAAATCTATTCAATGCGCTCGGGCGTAGTTTTTTCATTGTATCAGTGCTTGGGTATGGATTATGATCAATTAAAAGAGATTACAACAAAAAGAGATGGTCTTGTATTTTATTACTAATACGCGGTCAAATCCGGATGTTTGGGTTTAGTGTCGGTTACCCCTTGTCTTTTGAGGGGAGTGCCATCTTGTTTCTCAGGCTTTGGTGCCAGTTTGATTGATTTAATTGTTTCCATCTTAAAATGTTTTTATCTAAAATACAGTTAGATGAAGCGCGGTTTTTATGGTATCCCGTCGGATATTTTGAAAATATATTATTCTAAAAATCATTAAAAATTTTTTCTATTTCCGCTTTTGGAATTTAATCCGAAATCTAAGTTAAACTATACCCCTGAACATATAAATTTATGAAATTAGCTTTTCTCACTTTAGCCTTGCTATTAAGTGGACAATTGTCGTATGGACAACAAAATTATTTTACTATTGTAGGAAAGCTGGCCAAGAAGACAGCGTATAAATATGTTTATCTCAACTATGAAAGTACGGAAGGTTTTAAACAAGATTCATCCCTTATTAAAAATGGGGTCTTCCATTTTAAAGGCTTTCCTGTGTATGGAACTCATGCCTATATTCAGCTAAAAGGGAACGGGGCAATGGATCCCGACGAAGGAAATCAGTTCGATTTTTCGATTGAGCCAGTAAATTTTAAGATTCAGGTGGACGGAAATCTGAATGAGTCACATATTGATGGATCTCCAATTAATAAAGATTTCCAAGAAATCAAACGCATTTTAAGGCCTGTAGAATTAGCACGTGAAAAATGGTATGAAAGATATGAACAATTCAAATTGATCGCTAACCCTGATAGTAACGAACTGAATAAATATAGCATCGAATATCAAAAACTCGAACAGGACGAAACAGATTTAGCCGTTGATTACATTGCCAACCACCCCGGAAGCTTTCCAAGTTTAATGGCATTGGGTAAGTTTTACCCCAGATTAACATTAAGACAAATAGAAGATTTATGGTATAATCTGAAAGAATCTCTCAAACAAACACCTTTAGGCAAAGAACTTCGCATTCAATTAAATAGTATGAACGCAGTTCAAATTGGAAAGACAGCACCTGATTTTAGTGCTAGGGATACCTCTGGAAATATGGTTTCCTTAAGCAGTCTAAAAGGGAAATACCTGCTATTGGACTTCTGGGCAAGCTGGTGCGGACCCTGTAGAAATGAAAATCCTAATGTGGTGAAAGCCTATCAGAAATTCAAGGATAAAAATTTTGAGATTTTAGGTGTCTCACTTGATGATGAACATGCCAAAGAAAAATGGCTTAAAGCGATTAAAGATGATCAATTAACGTGGGTACAGGTTTCCGATCTGAAAGGTTGGCAAAGTGAGGTAGCTGAATTATATCATGTGAGAGGAATTCCCCAAAATTTTCTTTTAAATCCAGAGGGTGTGATTATAGCTACTGATCTTAGGGGAGAGAAGCTTTTAAAAACACTGGAAGATATTTTGGGGAAATAATTGGAAGAGTAATGTGTTGGCGACTGTGGCGACAGGCTCACTTTTATTGGAAATAAATAATGAAGATACCAATTAAATTAGGGGCATAATTAATTGGAAGGACTATATAATTTGATTTTTGGATCAAAAAATATACCTTAGTTGGAATTTTGCAGCAAAGTCTTGTGGCTAATTATATGACTGAACCAATTAATCTATCAGATGAGGATCTTTATAAGTTACTGAGGGGGGATAATCAATTCGCCTTTTCGGTTCTTTTCCAAAAATATAACCAACTGCTATTCATTTATGTTTACAAAAAGCTAAAGGATGAAGAGGAATGCCGAGATATTGTTCAAGAAGTTTTTCTTAATCTTTGGAATAATAGAAGAAAGCTCAGTTTAAAGACTTCATTGAAGAGTTATCTCTATCAAGCTGTCCGAAACAAGGCTTTAAATGTTTTTGTTCATCAAAAAGTCTCCCAGAAGTTTTTGGATTCTTTCGGAAGCTTACCCGAAGTTGAAGAAGGTGCAGATTATGGGATTAGAGAAAAAGATATTATTGAGACGATAGACCGTGAAATTGCTATGATGCCCCCAAAGATGCAGGCAATTTTTGAACTAAGCAGAAAGGAATACCTTAGCCATAGAGAGATTGCCCAACTCCTTGGAATTTCTGAGGAAACGGTCACCACGCAAATTAAGCGTGCTTTGAAACGGCTTAAACTAAGGGTGGTAGAATTTACCTTGTTTTTCTTTATTTGAAGAAGGAGTTTTATTACAGCGATAATTTGTAAGGAGAGGGACAGTTTGGATGTGATGTAGACCCGCATAAATAGATTGAAAATGACCTTTTCAGTGAAAGAAGAAAAATAGAATAAAAAAAAATATAAATGTTTGTACCCCCTGAGGCCTTGATTCTTGTCTTGACTATATAATGACCAAGAATTAGGAATTTATGAAGGATAAAGACGAACTTTTTCGCCTAATAGAAAAGTATAAACAAAATAGATGTTCGGATCTGGAGAAGCTGAAGCTGGAAAAATGGTTCCATGAACTTGCTGCGAATGAGCTTAGCGATATCAGAGCCGAAAAACTGCAACAGGTTGCCTCAGACATGTGGCATACCGTCAACCCACGAATACACAGTAAGTTTATCTTCTTTACCAAAAATAAATACAAACTGGTAGCTGCAGTGGTATTATTTTGTCTGGTATCGGCAATATTCTGGCGAATAAAATCGAATCCACCTACTCAAATCGAAACCGCGGCCCTTTCTTTTGGTCCAGCAGGCAACAAGGCCATACTCAAGATTTCTAACGGGAATTCGCTAAATCTTAGGGGCGATAGGTCTTCAGTAATCAGTTCTGGGGGAAGCATAAAGTATGAGGATGGCAGCGAGATAATAAACGAAACGTTGCCTGATAATACTATTTTGGAATTGGAAACTCCTCGAGGGGGATGGTATACTTCTGTTCTTCCAGATGGAACAAAAGTTTGGATTAATGCGGCCTCTTCACTGAAATATCCAAAGCAATTTTCTGGAACACAAAGGAATGTGGAATTGCAGGGGGAAGCTTACTTTGAAGTAGCAAAAGACAATAAAAGGCCATTCCATATACAGTTTAACCAGGGGGGAGTGACTGTCACAGGAACAAAGTTTAATGTGAAAACCTATAAAGACGAACTCGAAAAAGAGGTTTCGTTACTTGAGGGTGGAGTTCGGGTAGAGAACTTGCATGAAACTAAACTAATATCACCCGGAATACAAGCAAGTTTCACCGGACAGAGCAAAATTCTGGTGCAGCCAATTGACCTAAACAATGTATTGGCCTGGAAAAATGGATCCTTTGCATTTGATGATCAGAATATTTATCAAATTATGAATCAGGTGTCCCGTTGGTATGATATTGATGTCGAATTCGTCGGAACAATAAGCAAGTCTACCTATGGAGGTTACTACACACGGTCCAAGGGCTTGAACGATCTTTTACATTATTTGGAGACATTCGGAGACTTTAATTTTAAAATAGTAGAAAGGAGGGTGATCGTAACTGCAAAATAAAACATAGTTTAACCGATATGTTATGCAAAAAAACCGGAAATGTTCGCTGCATTTCCGGCTCTCAGTAAAAAGTTTACCGGATTAGCATAATAAAAATACGACCTAATTGTAACCATATTTAATTATAAACTAATACACAAATGTATAGAAAAAAAACTCATCCCACCAGTGGAAGGTATCCGCTATTTCAAATTTTTCTTGTAATGAAATTATCATTGTTATTGGTTTTCGTATCCTTCTTTTCGGTTAGTGCAAATACACTGGCCCAAAATATTTCTATTGTCGGAAAGAAACTTCATTTTAAGCAGGTTCTGATGCAGATGAAGGAGCAAACGGATTACGACTTTATTTATCGTACCAAGGATATCGAGGATATTAAATCGTTGACACTGAATATTAAGTCCCAAAATATCAAAGAAGTTCTTGATATATGTCTTAAAAACCATCCGTTGACTTACGTCATTTCAAATAAAACGGTTTTAATCAAGAAAGATGAATCTGCAGTAAAACAGACTGGTCGTAGCAGTTTAATTGTACAGGAATTGCAGATTAAAGGAATTGTTCTTGACGAGAAGGGACAGGCTGTTTCGGGAGCAACTATTCAGTTGATAAAGGGGCAAAATCGCTCTACACTCACTGACAGTAATGGATCTTTCGTGCTCAAAACGGAGAGTTTTCCAAATGTTGTTCGGATATCAGCGGTAGGGTTTGAAAAACAGGAGCTTATCATCGCTGACGATAATGCTGTTACCGTTCATTTGAAGGCTGCTGTCAATGATTTAGAAGAAGTTGTTGTGCTGGCCTATGGCCAAAAGCAAAGCAAATTGAGTGTGACAGGTTCAGTGTCCAGTATTCAAACAAAAGAACTTAAACAGAGTCCAGTGGCTAATCTGACCAATGCATTAGCAGGCAGGATGCCAGGTTTGATTACAGCACAGCGTTCAGGCAGACCTGGTTCAGATGGATCAAGTTTGTATATTCGGGGGGTCAGTACCTATGCAGGCAGTACCAGCCCATTAGTGGTCATTGATGGACTTCCGCGGGGAGACGCTAATTTTGGCGATATTGATCCCAATGAAATTGAATCCGTTTCCATTCTTAAAGATGCATCTTCCACTGCTTTGTATGGTATCCAGGGGGCAAATGGGATTATATTGATCACGACAAAAAGAGGGCAGGAATCCGCTCCAAAAATTTCGGCAAATCTTCAATATGCACTGCAGGAACCCGCTAGGCGTACACGTTATCTTGATAGTTATACTTCTGCAAAATTACAAAATGAAGCAGCTGTGAATGACGGTGTCGATCCCATATATTCTCCTATGGAGCTTGAGTTTTATAAAAATCAATTGAAGCCCGCGTTATACCCCAATGTGGACTGGTATGGAGAAATGATCAAAAAGTTCACTCCCCAGAAACAAGCAAATGTTAATATTTCTGGAGGGACAAAATTTGTGCGCTATTTTGTATCGGGGTCCTACCTTCGTCAAGAACCGAATTACAAATATGCAGATGCCAATATATATGGTGTCAAATATAAATACGATCGTTATAATTTTAGGTCTAATATTGATATCAACCTCACACCAACACTGGATATCCAGCTGGATTTGGCTTCACGCTTAGAAAATAGGACGGGACCAATCAATGACCGAGGCGATAATAATTTCTTTATGATTCTTTTATCGCAAATTGGAAATGGGGTTACACCGATTTTTAATCCTGATGGAACAATTGCGATGGGATCATTGCCAAATGAATATGGTAATCCTTATGCTGTAATAACACAGAACGGCTATTTTGATGATTTTTGGAATAGCACCAATGGTAATGTTGCAGTGACCCGCAAGCTTGACTTTCTTACCAAAGGGTTAAAAGTTAGGGGGTTATTTTCCTTTGAGAACTATGGCAACATCGCATTTTCGCAAAATCAGGAGTACGACTCCTTTCGATATAGAGAAGACCTAAATACCGGAGAACCCATATATACGCGTTATTCTACTAAAAATAACATCAGTAAATCTGGAGGGGCTTCTGGCCAGCGCTATTACTATTACGATTTGAAATTTTTATACGACAGAACATTTGGTGAAAATCACCATGTGGATGGTATTTTCCTCTTCAATAGATATTATAGGTCGCAGCAGGGTGATCTCCCTAAAGTATATGAAGGCTTTGTTTTACATACAGCCTATAATTTTAAGCATAAATATTTTCTGGAGTTCAATGCTGGTTACAATGGATCAGAAAATTTTCCTCCCGGTAAACGTTATGGCTTTTTTCCAGCTTTTTCAGGAGCTTGGGTAATTTCCAATGAAGATTTCTATAATAAAGAAAGTAAAGTCAATTTATTAAAATTACGGTTTTCACATGGCTATGTTGGAAATGATCAGATCGGTGGGGCTAATAGATGGTTATTTATTTCTGATTATAGGCAAAGTGGAGGTTATGTCTTTGGAAATACGCCTAACTGGAGAGACGGCTATGTTGAGAACAGGGTCGGAAATACTGAGATTACCTGGGAGAAAGCTGCAAAAACAAATCTTGGTATTGAAACCGCATTTTTCAAAAACAGTATCAAGTTGAACGTCGACATCTTTAATGAAATTCGGTCCAATATCCTTACTTCGGCGTTAACTACTCCTGATTATTTAGGCATTGTGGCTAGTATTAACCGTAACAAGGGGAAGGTAGTAAATAGAGGTATCGAGGCAGAATTGTTGACCAATCACAACATAGGGCCATTGCGCACATTTTCTAGATTGCTTTATACTTATACCAAAAACAAAATACTCGATATGGATGAACCCGTACTCAAATATGGCTATCAAAGCAATGTTGGTCTGCCGATCGGGTATTCTTTGGGTTATGAAGCGATTGGATTATTCCAAACAAAAGAAGAAATCGCAAATAGCCCAAGACAGTCGTTCTCCAGTACGCTTATCCCAGGAGATATTAGATATCGGGACATCAATGGAGACGATAAAATTGATGAAGCAGATCGGGTTATGATCCCGACATTAAATATTCCCAATCATGTGCTAGGATTTACTTTAGGGGTCGGTTATAAAAATTTTGATGTTAGTGTTCTTCTCCAGGGAGCAGCTGGAGGCAGACAAATTTATTCGGCACAATTGACTCAAGCTTTCAGGCTTGGATTCCGTCCGCACCATTTGGAGCGGTGGACGCCTGAAAATGCTGCAAATGCGAAATTTCCAGCTTTACATGTTCAAGAAAGTAATGCGGCCAACAATGCGGTGACATCAAGTTATTGGGTTAGAAATACAGACTATTTGAAAATTAAAAATATTGAAATTGGATATGAATTCCCCAAGGATCTCGTGAAACGCATCTCCTTAAAGAATCTCAGAATCTATTTTACGGGAATGAATTTATTCTCTTGGGATCACGTTTCTGATCTTGGTGTTGACCCAGAAATAAACAATACCGGTAGGTATGGCTGGCAGCCTTATCCAATACAAAAAGTGTATAACCTTGGAATATCAACTAGCTTTTAACCAAATACGAATTAAATATGAAGATTTTTAAGTTCATAATATTATCGCTCGCGCTCTGTAGTTTCTCCTGCAAGAAGAATTTTCTCGAAAGATTGCCTAGCGATATTGTTTCGGAAAAGGAAGTGTTTTCGAATATTAATACGGCTGAAGATTATATAAATAATATTTATACGGCGTTACCCAATTATACCCATGGTATGGCGGGGCCGCTAAGCAGTGCTACTGACGAGAGTATTCAGGGGGTAGACTGGTCCCTATCTACATGGGACGGCAATACGTTCAACAAAGGAGCATACAGTCCTTCAAGTTTCCCATTTATGGAACTTTGGAAAACCTATTTTAGTAAAATCAGAGCCTGTAATATTGTCCTTCAAAACTATAATATGATTCCTGAAGATCTTAATTATAGCGAGCGCAAAAGCAGGTTGAAAGGTGAAGTTCTGGTATTGCGTGCCTACTATTATTTCGAGCTGCTTCGTACGTGGGGGCCGATACCTATTATTAAACAAACATTGAATCCATTTCAAAATGATGGGGATATTTATCTTAGACGGAGTTCAATCGATGAAGTGATGCAATTTATCAATGAAGGTTTAAGTGAGGGAGCAGAGCTCCTTCCATTCACTTATAGTGATAGGCCAAGTAATTGGGGCCGGGCGAATAAGATGATCGCATTAGCCATTAAAAGTAAGGCGTTGCTTTTTTATGCTAGTCCGATTTGTAATCTTAAAAATGATCCACAGCGGTGGAAAAATGCGGCCGAAGCTTCAAAATTAGCGATGCTTGCAGCGATACAAAATGGATTTACACTCTCAAATAGCTATGAAGCTATATTCAACCAATATTTTAACACCGAAGTAATCTGGAGCAGACCGTTAGAACAAGGACTGATTGATCGCGAGTCGAATCCGCGTGGAGCAAATGGATATGCACATTCTTTACCATTGCAAGAGTTGATAGATTCTTACGAAATGAAGGAAACGGGTAAGCTTCCGGGAGAATCGGGTTCAGGTTTTAATAATAGCCAGCCTTTTACTGGGCGAGATCCACGTTTTTATCAGACTATTTTATACCCTGGAGCGAATTGGAAAGGCAAGGTATTGAACCCGAACGGTGCTGATGCCCCCGGTATTGGTGAGCTAGGAACTAGCTATTGGCAAAAAAAATATTGTTTGCCGACTGTGGATTTATTCAATGGAACGGGCGCTGTGGATCAAAAATGGGTGTTATTTCGTACTGCTGAATTATTTTTGAATTATGCCGAAGCCCAGAATGAATATGCTGGTCCTGACAATGAGGTGTATGATGCTGTCAATGCGATCAGAAAGAGATCGCAGATGCCCAACCTTCCTTTGGCCCTCACAAAAGCTGAAATGAATGCGCATATCAGACGTGAACGCCGTGTTGAACTGGCATTCGAAAACCATCGGTTTTGGGATGTTAGGCGGTGGAAAATAGCAGAACTGGTTGATAAAGGAGCTGTACATAAACTTTCGGTTAACGTTCAGGGCGGAGTTGCCACTTATACATATCCAGTCATTCAAACACGAGTGTTTGATGCTGCCAAACATTATTGGATGCCTATTCCTCAGTCAGAAATGGATAAAGTAGGACCGAATAACCCAGATTTTTATCAAAATCCCAATTGGTAGATATTAATTCAATTCATATGAAATTTACAAATTACATTATACTGCATGCTATTCTTATAAGCTTTTTTTCGGCTGCTTGTAAAAAAGATGGCAGCAACTCATCCGGCAAACTGGAAGTGACCGAATTTTTACCGTTGTCTGGCGGTGCGAATGCCGAAATTATAATCAACGGAAGTGGTTTTTCTGAGGGTATGACAGTTAGCCTCAATGGGATACCATTAAAAATTATAAATTTTAACCAAACGGCGATATTGGCGCGTATACCTCAGCGGGCTGGCAGCGGAAAAATTGAAATTAGCAATCAGGAGACAACCGCCGTCAGCAAAGAACTATTTACCTATAATTATCAGACTACGGTAAGTACACTGGCAGGTTCTCAAGAGGAGGGATTTTTTAATGGCCCGGGTTTGAATGCAACGTTTATTTTGACAGCTGCTCGTGCTGGACTTGATGTTGATGCTAATTTAAATGTTTATGTTACTGATCCGGGAAATCATTGTATCCGGAAAATTTCACCAGCTGGTGTCGTGACGACATTGGCGGGAAACCCGGGGGTAAAGGGATATATTGATGGAAAAGGAGGTAATGCATTGTTTGAAGATCCTTATGACGTTGCCTGTGATGATGCTGGAAACGTATTCGTAGCAGATCGGAGAAATCTGCGCATAAGAAAGATCACCGTAGATGGTACTGTCAGTACCTATGTGAAGACCGATACGGTAGCTGGTATCGGTTCGACGGCACCTTATGGTATAGGCATCAATAAAAAAAATGGCTTTGTCTATTATACAGAGTGGAATGCCAATGGGGGCAGTATCTGTGAAATTAATGCAAATGGTCAGGCAAAGCTGATTGCTCAGGTAAATAAACCTGGGGATATTGCTTGCGATGGTAACAACGATATTTATGTTACGAGCAATAGTGATCATATCATCAAAAAGATCGATTTTAAAACTAGGGCCGTATCTACCTATGCGGGGACAGGCCAACCTGGATTACATGACGGAGCCTTGGCTACCGCTGCCTTTGAGACACCATGGGGGCTAGCCTGTACTGCAGAAGGAAATATTCTTGTTGCTGGCTATGGCTATGGTCAGAATCAACCTTCCAGCAACCAATGTATACGATTTATCGATACAAAAACTTTACAGGTAGGCACCTATGCCGGCAGTCGGGATGGATCAGTTGGTGACCAGAATGGTGATTTGGCAATTGCACGTTTCAATGGCCCTACAGGAGTCGCCGTGGATAAGAACGGCACTGTCTATGTATATGATAAAAACAATAACAGAATAAGGAAAATAGTAAAGGAATAGATGAAAGAAATTAAAATTTGTGCTTTTTTTATCTTGGCGTTTAATCCTCTGTTCCTGTATATTCCACAACTCACTGCGCAGATCTATAAAGATCCCAAATATGGGATAGAGATGCGGTTGGATGATTTAATCAAACGTATGACGTTAGAAGAAAAGATCCGTCAGATGAGCATGCATTCTTTTGAAGGTTTTAGAAAAGAAAGTATTGCCTATGGTGTGGTTGAAAGCCCTTTTATTCACGCAAAGGAGGTGGCAAAGCAGTCCTATTACACGAAAAGCTACGCACAGAAATCGACGAGATTGGGGATTCCACCCATTCAGATAGCTGAATGTCTGCATGGACTGCTAGCCTTTGGTGCGACAATCTTTCCACAGGCTATTAATCAAGGCAGTACTTGGAACTCAAAGCTAATTGAAGAGATGGGGAAGGCAATAGCCAAAGAGGCGGAATAAATCTTGCTGCTTCATCGTTAGGGGAACGTGAAATGCGGAGTTTACACTTACAGCCATTTGAATACGCGGTAAAGCAAACAAATATTTATGCGGTCATGCCATCCTATAATGAAGTTGATGGCGTTCCGGCACATCGAAATAAATGGATGCTTGACCATGTCTTGCGAAAAGAATGGGGGTTCAAAGGCTATGTTTTTTCTGATTATGGAGGATTGAGTCTGTTGTCGGATTATCATAAAGTTGCTCGGGATCGAAGGGAAGCCGCGCAGATGGCACTAGACGCTGGAGTCGATCTAGAAGCACCCCGCACGGATATTTATTATCACCTAATGTCTCTTTATGATGATAAATTGATTCATATGAGTCAGATCGATACTGCCGTTAGACGTATTCTGCGTGCAAAATTTAAAGCAGGACTTTTTGAAAAGCAGCTTCCAGATACATTAGCTGTTGCTGATAAGCTGAGAACTGTAGCGCATATTAATCTCGCTAAAAAGATTGCTGATGAATCCATTATTTTGTTAAAAAACCAAGATAATCTTTTGCCATTGAACAAAGATCAAGTAAAATCAATCGCAGTTATCGGACCGAATGCCAATCAGGTACAATATGGTGATTATAGCTATACACGTGATAATTCATCGGGTGTTACTGTCCTGGATGGAATTAAGAAACTTGGAATTCCTGTTTATTATGAGAAGGGCTGTTCGGTTACAGGCAGTGACACAAGTGGATTTTTATCGGCTATCATGGCCGTAAAAAAAAGTGATGTAGCTGTGGTTGTCCTTGGCGAAAGTAGTGCCGTACTTTCAGGACTCGGTTGGGGCGTGGGGCTCGGTGACAATGAACCTAAAGACCCCTTTACAGGAGGAGAGGGATACGATGTGACAGATCTCAATCCAATGGGCGTACAGCGCGAGTTGCTCCAAGCGATTTATAGAACGGGCAAACCAGTTATTTTGGTTACGATACATGGTCGACCCTGGAGCATCACTTGGGAGGCAGATCATATTCCTGCTATATTGGAGGCCTGGTATCCTGGAGAGCAGGGAGGGATGTCAATTGCCGATATCATTTTTGGAAAAGTCAATCCATCAGGCCGCTTAACAGTCTCTGTGCCTCGCTCAGTGGGCCATATACCTGTAACATACGATTATAAACCGGGTTCTCGAGGTTATTATAAAAGTAGTGGCACAGCTGAAAAACCAGGACGGGATTATGTGTTCTCCAGCCCCGAACCATTATTCTGTTTTGGGCATGGGCTTAGTTATACCAGTTTTGCATATAGCAATTTGCGGTTAGACAAGACTGAATTTTCACCGGGTGAATTTGTCGATATCACCGTGGATATCCAGAATGTAGGGGCTTGTGAAGGCAAAGATGTTGTCCAGCTGTATATCAAAGACAAAATATCGTCTACTACATCTCCTTTTATGGCTTTAAAGGCATTTTCTAAAATCAGCTTGAAGCCGTCAGAAAAAAAGACTGTAACATTTAGACTTTCTGAAGAGGATTTTAGTATTTGGAATACCGAAATGAAACGTATACTGGAGGTCGGTGAGTTTCAGGTAATGGTTGGAAAAGCTAGTAATGCTATCCAATTGGAACAAACGATTAGTTTTAAATAATTTTTCAATATTCAGAAGACGCTGTTTCATAAATTGGGTAAGTTATAGAAATGTGGAGTCCTATGGGACTCCACATTTCTTATTCACTTGAACTTGTAACAGTATAAATAATTTAGGTGGAAAAGGTCGGCTCAATTCGTTAAGAAGGCTTTTTTTTTCGAAGCTTTCTCTTCTTTCAGGTGGTTTTCCAGTTCGCTATCCATCATCGATTCCAACAGATGCTTCGTTAACGGAGCTAGAACGCTATTATTGGAATACAAATTTTTACCTTCGTCAAGACCTTGCATAGCTTCTGCCTTGAAGCGTTCAAAACGGTGAATCCCTCTTGAGTTCCTTTGAAAATAAACACTAATGAAAAATCGAATGGGGTCTTTTTTTTCATGACCATGTCGTTTGAATAATTGAATATACATAATCTTATTTTCTCCGATCGTCCTTTATAGTTAAAATTGATAAAAAGCGTATTTTTTATAGTGAGCCTGTTTATCTGTTATATGCCTTGCCTTTTACCCCATTGAGCCAAACAGTTTCTCCTTTTTTCCACCCGGTAATGGCTACCTGCACAAAAGCCGTATGCGCACTTGCTCCGAGACAATGTGGCACATCTATCAGAGATTTTACCACTTCTCCTTTCCTGATAATTACTTTTTCCTGATAGTAGACCACGCCGTCCAATGCCAAAATAATTTGTCCTGCCGGGTGAGGATACTGCTGGGATTCGAACCTTGTCCGAATATTTATAATCTTCCTAAATCAAGTTAAAGAATAGTTGGACACTTTTTTTAGTGGCTTTACAGATAGTATGCATAAACTCATTTGAGATATCCTCTGAGTAAAGCTTATTTATTCGCTTTGCTAACAGTTATTTAAAAAAAAGATTAAAAAAACTTCACATTGGATTCACCCTATTTTGTGCTTTGGTTGCCTTTCATATAGAAACCTTATAAAAAACGATTGACTAACCATGATCAGAATTCCTAAAACGAATTGGAGAACCAAAGTTTTTGCAGCCCTTTTCCTCATTACTTATGGAAAGGCAACCTATGCCGGTGATGTACCTTTTGGGAACGAGCAGAAAAAACTTATTCTCAAGACCACAATGTATTATATCAATCAGAAGCATGTGCATCCTGCTGTGCTGAACGATGATTTTTCGATAAAAGTGTGGCAAAAATATTTTGATTATATAGATATCAATCACAAAATATTTCTCAAAGAAGATATCGAAAAACTCAGATCATACCAAACTATAATTGATGATGAGGTACAGGCAAATTCGGTAGATTTTTTCAATGCCAGTTATACAATTTACGCCAAGCGAATGTCTACCTTGCGCAAATTGTGCGATGAGATCCTAAATAAACCATTTTCTTTTTCCGAGGCTGAATATTTCCAGGAGCAGTCTTCCTATCCCGCTACGTTAAATGAACTAAAAGAGCGGTGGAGGAAATCTTTGAAATTCAGTGTTCTAAAAAAATATGCTGTATTAAAACAGCAAGGTACAGACAAAAAAGACGCACTACTTGAAAAAGAAAGCCGAATGGCCGTTAAAAAATGGATGAATACTTTCTTCGATCGAATGCTAAAACCTGAAGCTGAAGATGTCAATTTTAGTTATTTTATCAATGCCATTCTGTTTCAGATTGACCCACACAGCATCTACAATATGCCGATACAGGCTCAGCAAAGACAGGAAAATATTTCTAAGCGTTTCTTTGGTATCGGAATTTCCATGAAGGAATCTGAGGGCGAATATTTTATAGATGCTATCATCCCTGGAGGTGCGGCAAGCAATACAGGCTTCTTGCATTTAGGTGATCAGATTCTTCAGATAGAAAATGCGAAAGGGGAGATGCAGGATATCTTTGCTATGCCAAATAATGAAGTCATAGGATTGATAAGAGGAACTAAAGACAGTAACGTGCGATTACGTATCAAAGGGAAACAATCAGCTGAAAAAATTGTCAGCATCAAACGTACTGAACTCAAGGATGACGCAAAATTGGCAAGGAGTGCCTTCTTTGTCAAAGGAGCAGAAAAAATAGGGATCATCCATTTGCCTGATTTCTATGATGATGTACAAGACCCGAATGGGGCACATGCGGCTAAGGATGTCATGTTTCATATTGAAAAACTCAAAAAAGAAGGTATGACCAGTCTAATTATCGATCTGCGTGATAATCCTGGTGGATCGCTTAATGAGGTCGTTCGCTTGGCAGGCGCATTGATCGGTAACGGTCCAAAAGTACAGATCAAAGGCCGAACTGGAGTGCAGGTTCTTCAGACGGAAATGGAACCAATTTTTCAGGGGCCATTGGCGGTCATGGTGAATGAACGGAGTGCATCCGCATCGGAGATCTTTGCGGCAGTAATCCAAGACTATCAGCGGGGTATTGTCATCGGTGGACCGACTTCTTATGGTAAGGGAACAGCCCAAGAAGTATGGCCGATCGGTAGGATGGCGGATGAAAGTAAAAATATAACGGCAATGAACCTCGGTTCATTGGCACTGACAAGTTATCTGTTTTATCGAGTGACTGGACAGAGTACGCAACGTGATGGTGTGCGACCAGATATTTTGTTACCAAGCCCAAGCACTTATAACAGTGAAATGGAAAGAGATTATAGTTCGGCACTACCAAATATCCCGATTCCCACATTAAAATATGAGGCGGTAAGTACGGTTTCGAAGGAGCAGATTGATCCTTGGAACAAAAAACTACAATATAGCTATCGTTTTAATCAGATTGACAGCTTGTCCAAATTGATAGCGACAGAAAATAAGGCACCGATAGCCCTAAATCTCAGTGCATATCAACAACAGTTGGACAAAAAGAAAATGCGTGAGGATAAACTGAGCAATTTGCTGGAGATAGCCCCCAATAAACAGGTTGATCTGTATCCAGAAGGAGCACCCCGAATAGCGGACAAATGGTATAAAGAATGGCTTGAAACAATAAAAAAAGATATTTATGTTGCGGAGACTTGCGGACTATTGGAACAGTGGTCTATTGAGAACCAAGAGTTGAATAACGTTTACACCATACAGCTCAATACTGTGATGCAATTCTTTAAAGAAGATCCGGTTCAATCGGAAATGCTGACCTCTGATATTAACGATTTTAATTTATCAGTAAGTACCGATACTAGACTGCACAGCCTACAAGTACAAATAGCAACGTTGGAAGCTGCTGGAAAACAGGAGCAAATACCCTTTCTTTTGCAAAGTGAAGGAACAAAAATCACAAAAGAAAAGCTTAAAACTATACAAAGTTTTATACAGAAACATCCGGAATCTTATATAAGTCTCTATTTATTGGCCAATGAATTTAACGCCTATACTGCGGATGGTTATGAGAAAGCTTTTGAGGGATTGTCACCACAACTGCGGTCCCTAACGGTAGCAACTGCATTGAAAAAGAAGATTGCTGACTTGAAAATTACGACAGCGGGAACTGTGGCTATAGACTTCCAGCGAACAGATCAACATGGCAAACAGGTGAAGCTGAGTGATCTTCGTGGTAAATATGTTCTGCTCGATTTCTGGGGAAGCTGGTGTGTACCCTGCCGACGTTCACATCCACATTTAAAGGAATTGTATCAGGAATATAAAGATAGAGGTTTTGAGATACTTGCTATAGCCAATGAAAAAAAAGGTAAAACCCTTGAAGAGCGAAAAAAAACTTGGATGGAAGCGATCCATACAGATGAGATTCCGTGGATTCATGTGCTTGCTGACGAAGGGAGTGGTGCTCCAGATGTTTTAAATACTTACGGAATTACGGGATTCCCAACTAAAATATTACTCGATAGGGAGGGTAGAATCGTTATGCGTACACTCGGAAACATGAATGACGAACTGGATGAGTATCTGAAAAAACATATTTAATCAACATAAACGAAAGTAACAATGACCTATATATTGAAAAGAAGCTTTGTGGGGACGGCACTATTTATATCATCGCTGCAGTTGATGGCACAACAGCAGCTAAAGGTAAGTGCCGAACTCCCATCGCTAAAAGAGGGAGACAAGGTTTACTTCATCGACTTTATCAAAAAGCAAACGGATTCGACTGTCGTAAAAGACCATAAATTTAATTTTGTGACCGATACTGATTCAAGCACGTTTTATGTTATACAGGTTGGTTTGCAGCCAAAGAAAGGTCAGTTTTTCTATATGGACATGGGGCCGGGACAGTTAAATGTTAAAGGAAAAGGGGATACTTTCAATGACGCGACATTCACAGGGAGCCCTTTTGTTTCAAAATGGAAAGAGCTGGAATCATTTATCTTGGCGCGCTGTGGCGGGGGACTTTCTTATGGAAATGATATTGCTCTAAAAATGCAAGAAGCTCAGGCTATTGGCGATGTACAGGCCTTGGAGGATTTGCAAAACCAATATGTAAACTACGTGGAAAAGGGAAAATCGGCTGCAAAGGAATGGGTTAATACTTATCCAGACGAGCCTATTTCGGCTTACGTAATCAATGCATTTTTGCTGAGTAAAATACCGCTTGATGAAGTGCTGGGTTTAATTAAATCATTGGGGCCAAATGCAAAGAAGTCAAAATTGGCCACTTTTATGTTGAATATGCAGCAACCTAAAATAACAAGTCAACTGATGAATCAAGTAGCCCCAGACTTTACGTTAAATGATGTCCTTGGTAAACAAACAAAGCTTTCTGATTATAAGGGAAAATATGTTTTATTGGATTTTTGGGCCAGCTGGTGTGGCCCCTGTCGTAAGGAAATACCTTTTCTCAAAGCAGCGTACGAAAAATATAATTCCCGGAATTTTGTTATCTTGAGTGTTTCTATTGATACAGAAGCTGAAAAGTGGCGGAAAGCATTAAGTGATGAAAAAATGCCCTGGAACCAATTGTTAGAGGGGACCAACAAACAAACTTCAAGCTTATATCACATTGAATTCATTCCAACAAATTTCTTGATAGATCCTTCGGGGAAAGTCGTGGCTGTAGGTTTATATGGCGAGGACGTTGAGAAGCATTTGGCAACTGTATTTAAATAATTAACCTACCTATTATGATTAACCTTAAAATCTAATTATGGCAAAACAACGCTTTTCACGCTTGTTTTTATCGCTCTTGGTCTGCATGTCATTTGGGGAAATGGCGGCACATGCACAAACCCTAGACGATAAAATAGTGACAATTTCCGTCAAACAAGCCAAACTCAGTAAAATACTGAAATCAATTCAGGAAAAATCCGTCATTCAAATTGTCTTTAACGGGCAATTGGTTGATCAAGTCCCCATCCAAACTGTGGTGGCTAAGAATGAAAAATTGACAACCTTGTTGAATCGTATACTTAAGGACACCGGACTGACCTACAGTATCCAAAAAAATGTTGTGGTGATCCACACCAGACCTGTTGAAGGAGCAGTTGGTGTATCAACTTCATCGGTATCAGCAAATGTGAATGTGATGTCTTATATACGTGGAAAAGTTTTCGTAGAAAACAATCAGCCCAAGTCACTGGTCACCGTAATGAATAAAGAGACAGGTATTCATACGCTGACCGATGCAAACGGAAATTTTGCGATTCAGGGAGAGCTCGGAAATCATATCCAATTTAGTCATGTTGGCTACAAGACCAACCAGGTTACATTGAAAAATCTCAAGGAGATACAGGTCATACTGAGCCCTATCGAATCGAAATTGGATGAGGTGGTGCTGACAGGTTATCAGTCGATAGAGAAAAAGCTATCTACCGGCTCAATCTTTACCTTAAAAGGTAAAGATGTGGCTGAACCGAATGTGTCCAATATTGCCTCGATGTTACAAGGCAAAGTACCTGGCCTTGCTATAGAGACTGTATCTGGTAGTCCGAACTCTATACCGCGTATGCGTATACGGGGAACGTCTACATTAATTGGCAATGCCAATCCAATATGGGTTATTGATGGTATTGTTCAAGAAAATCCAACTGATATTGATCCTGATAAACCGCTTGGATTAAATCCATCGGTGCTGGACAAGTTAACGCGTGGTGATCTTTCGCAATCGCGTGCGGGGTTAATGGGGAATTCTATTCTTGGGGTCAATATAAACGATATTGAAAGTATCAGTTTTTTGAAAGATGCAGCCGCGACAGCATTATATGGAACCCGTGCGGCTAATGGAGTTATTCTTTTGACAACAAAAAGAGGACAGGTCGGACCCACTGTGGTCAACTACAATGCTAGCCTAGGTATTATCGAACGTCCGTCATATAGCCGTTTACAATTGATGGACTCCAAACAACGGATACAGCTTTCTCGCGAATTAATCGAGGAGGGGCTGCTCCATAAAACGGCTCTGTACGACTATGGCTATGAAGGAGCATATTGGGAATTGATCAATAAGCAAATCACCGAACAAGAATTTAATACACGTGTAGCCAAATTGGAAACACAAAATACGGATTGGTTTGATATACTTTTCAGAAATACTGTTAATCATCAACACGCAATCAGTCTTTCAGGCGGGTCGGATAAAACAACGTATAGCTCTTCCATTAATTATTCTGACGAAAATCATGCTGCAAAGAAAGAGGGAGCAAACAATATAGGAGGAAGAATTGGAATTTCATCAAAGCTGAATAAAAAGCTACAAGTTAACTTTGATATATCAGCAAACTTGTCGACAAATCAAAGTTATTATGGATTATTCAATCCAATGACCTATGCCATTAATACGAGTAGGACAATTGCTCCTGATCTCTATTACTCAACAAAGGCGCCGTTGTATGGATCTAGTGTAGTTGAGAAGCCAC
Source organism: Sphingobacterium sp. (assembly GCA_031277685.1). Taxonomy (GTDB): domain Bacteria; phylum Bacteroidota; class Bacteroidia; order Sphingobacteriales; family Sphingobacteriaceae; genus Sphingobacterium. The sequence continues at coordinate 35,847 of JAITLV010000085.1, forward strand.
TGCATTACAATGCGCTGAATGAAACAAGGGAAACAAATAGCGAGACAAAGACGTCATTTTTAAGAAGTCAATTAAACCTCGATTATGAAATATTGCGTGGATTGAGATTTAAAACAACGTTCGGGGGGCAAGTTTCCAATCAACGTGGGAATCGGTATGCTACCGAACGGTCCTATCAAGTTGCATCCATGCGTGGTTATGATTATGGTTCAGTAGTGCCTGGAGGAATTGAAGAGCAAGAATCAGCATTACCTTTTGGCGGTATTTTGGACACTGATAATAGTTCTGTTTATAATTTTACCTGGAATAATTTATTGTATTATAATAAAGATCTGTTTGGTGGACGTGATAAGCTGAACTTGATTTTGGGGCATGAAATCGTAAGCGTTAGACGGCAAGGTAATAATCAATTTGAATATGGATATTTAAAAGATCGGGGTGAAAACTTTGCGAACCTAGACATGTATTATTATAGTTTTCAACGAAAGAGAGACAACAAAGTTGAAAATAAGCTATCGGGTTTGGCTACGGCAACTTATGCGTATGATCAGAAATATATCTTCACAGCGAGTACGCGGATGGATGCCTCCAATCGATTTGGACAGTATACCAATAGTCGTTTTTTACCGGTTTGGAGTGTTTCTGGACGCTGGAATATTTCGGATGAACCCTGGTTGCGAAATAGTAAATGGATTAGCCAGTTAGAACTTAAGGGCTCTTATGGTTCACAGGGAAATGCGGTCACCCAAGTCGGCCCGGACCTCATTCTGACGATTCCAACATTTGGTGCTATTCATCCACAGGCGAGGGAGTATATCTTAAATATGAAGTCCTTAGCCTATCCAGATTTGCGCTGGGAAAAGACTGTCAGTAAGAACATTGAGATGCAAATGGGCTTATTTGATTCTTTTATTAGAATCGGGACTTCATTTTACCATAAACAAACCGACGATGTAATTACAGGAACGGCTATACCCATTGAATATGGTATCAGCTCCATGTTAATAAATGGTGGAACAATCAGTAATAAAGGATGGGAGTTATCAGTCAACCTTAATCCAATTCGCAATAAAAATTGGAATTGGACAATTTCAGGAAATACCTCTAGAAATTACAATAATTTAGAAAAAGCCAATGTTGACCAAATTTATAAATTAGAGGATTATCTCAACGGAACTGTTCAACTTCCCAATGAACCTATTGGGACATTCTATGTATTCGATTTTAAAGGACTTAATCATAATGATGGTTTGCCAACCTTTAAAGTAATCGATGAGGCAGGAGACCAATCAGCTTTAACTTACAAAGACTATTTGAAGAATGCCGGCGTAAAAAATTATACGATAACTGGCGGGTTGCATACAGCCCTAGAGTACAAAAATTGGTCGCTGAGCGCCAGTTTTACTCTAGGACTCGGTGCCCATCGGTTACGGACTCCTTTGTTTGGAAGCGATGAACAGCAAGCTACACCTACGACTGAGCAGAATATGCAGACTTGGTTAATAGATAGATGGCGTAAACCTGGGGATGAGCAATGGACAAATATTCCCCGATTTGTCGACCATATGTATGGTCAGTTAGTTAGATTGGGAGATGGTACCGATATGAGCCGATACCGCATGTATGATGCCTCGGACGCATTATTGGCAAAAGCTGATTATTTAAAATGTCGGTCACTGTCATTGGGATATACCGTACCTAAGGATTGGGTAAAGCGTGTCAATTTATCAAGTGCATCATTACAATTGAATGTGAGTAATGTATTTACTATTGCTGATAAGGTCTGGCGAGGGCAAGATCCAGAAGTATTAGTTGTCGGAGGAATAGGTCTTCCGCAATTACCATCTTATAATTTATCTGTAAACATTTCATTTTAAACGAATATCATAAGCTATGAGATCCTATGTTTTTTATATTTTAATCGGTATGACTTGTTTGAACAGCTCTTGCTCCAAATTTTTGGAAGAGACATCACAGTCCGAATTGATACCGAGATCAGCAGAGTCCTTAAATGAATTTTTATTGGGATCTGGATACCCTGGATATTCATCGGGCCTAAATCAGGGAGGATTATATTTTAATGATGATATAGCCATGATTAAGAACACCCCAACACCAGGTAGTTTTAATGTTTTTACTTGGCAACATAATATGATAGATCCTAAAAGTCAAAAAGAAAAAGAACTTTCTGTTTTCCTTTGGGACCGACTCTATCCCTTTATTCAGACCTGCAACACAGTACAAGATTATCTGCCAAAGGTCACTGGAACCAATGAATTTAAATCGTATATAGCGGGGCAGTCAAAGCTGTTGAGGGCTTATTATTATTTCAAGTTAGCCAATTTTTACGGTTTGCCCTATAACGATACACAAAGTGACCGCAAAACGAATCTTGCTGTTCCATTATTAATCGTAGGGGGAGTAGAATCAGCTAGAAAGCCTAGAAATACTGTAGAAGAAGTCTATTCGCAGATCGTAAAGGATTTGGAAGATGGTATTTTACTAATGGATCAGAGTGGTCAATTCCATAATAAATATCGTATTGGCAGTGAAGCTGGACATTTATTGGCATCTCGTGTATACCTCTATACAGAAAAATGGAATGACGTTATCCGGCATGCTGATGAATTGCTAAACAATCCATCTTACAAATTGGAGGATTTACGTACCTGGGGAATTGCGAATCCCATAGCCAAGCCGGTTGTAGGCATAAACAGTTCGGAAACATTTTGGGTTTTTGGCTCAACGTCCGATGTCGATCCTTTCCAGATTAATGAAAGAGAATCTTATAGACTTTCTCCAGCACTTGTGGCTAGTTTTGAAGAGGGGGACCTACGCAATGGTATCTATTTTTCTAATCGTATTCAAACAAAATTTCCGCGTGTTGCTTTTAATCAAGCACCTGGTCAAGCTTTCCGTATAGCTGAGGCCTATCTTAATAAGGCTGAAGCCCTCGCTCAATTGTATGCGCAGGGAAATCTCCAAGCGGGGCAGCAATGTATTGCCGTGTTGAATGAACTTCGGGAGAAACGCTTTAGTGCAAGTCAGTATGTCCCTTTGGATCTCACGGATATTGGAAATAAACTTTTACAATATGTACGTGTTGAGCGTCGTCGTGAATTATTCAGTGAGGAAGATCATCGCTGGTTTGACCTTAAACGTTATGGTATGCCAAGTATAGAACACCTTTATTATTCAACCGAAACTACGGTAGAACGCTATATTTTGGATCAACGTGATCCAGCCTATCTTTTGCCGATACCAGGGACTGTCAAAGCTCTTAATTCGAATATCGTACCAAACCCAACTATTCCAATACGACAACCTAAATAAACGATACGATGAGACTTCAAATAAAATTATTTTATACACTTCTTATTATGGCTTCGTTATTCAGCGCATGTAAGGAGGAGCAACTAGTAGCTTCAGATCCAAAGCCACAGTATGTATTGCCACAAGGTAATCACGATTATGATAAACGGATTGTGGCCTTTTATCAGAAATACAAATCCTTTATACTCTATAAATTCAGTGAAGCAGATTTTAACTGGAATGTTACAAGCCGGATAAAATATGTTGCAACCGAAGGCGATCCAAACTATGTCGAGAAATCGTTGAATTTTTTAGATAAAGAATTATTTAATTATTACGATCCACAGCTCTTAACATCTTGGATGCCATATAAGATATTATTATGCAAGAACATACATCAACTTGATCAAGAAAGCAAACCGCTACCAGAATTTGCTGATGCAGCATGGACTTTTACCCATATTGCATTCGGACATACAGATGCACGATGGGATACATTGACCGATACTCAAAAAAAACGCGCTAGGGGTATCTTACATGGTGCACTTTGGGCTACTGTTGGGGCCAGAAAAAAAATACAAATGGCACCAAAATTTATTGCGGGTATCGACTATACCTGGATTGATCAGAACAACTACCAATCATTCGGCGCTTTTAGGTTGTTAAACACTGCGCATGAAGATCTTGCCGAATATGTAGCCCGTATCACAGGATACACTAAGGCTGAAATGGATGCCTTGTTCTTAAACGATACGTTTGATCCTACGGGAATATTTCGTCGAAAATATAATGCCGTAATAGATTTCTACAAAACGAATTATAAAATCGACCTGCAGGCCATCGGTAACAGCAATATCCATTAGTATTTTCTACAGTAACTATCTGATAACATGAGTATATTAAACGTAAGTAATCTTTCCCATCGGTATTCGCTCAACTGGGCCATTCGGGATATCAATATTGAAATTGGTCAAACGGGCATTGTAGGTCTGTTGGGATCCAACGGTGCAGGCAAATCAACGACGATGAACATTATCTGCGGAGCCTTGAACCAAACGGAAGGTACAGTATTAATTAATGGAATCGACCTTCGAAGGGATTCTTTAGCAGCAAAAAAGGAGATTGGTTTTCTGCCTCAGATTTTGCCCTTATATACGGATTTAACAGTGGACGAATATCTGCGTTATGCTGCCGAACTGCGTTTGATGAAATCAAGTGAAATAGCCGCCGCAGTAGAAGAAGTCAAAGAGAAGTGCCAAATCAGTCATTTTAGCAATCGCCTCATTAAAAATCTTTCGGGTGGTTATAAACAGCGGGTAGGTATCGCCCAAGCTATTATACACAAACCTAGTTTAGTGGTAATGGATGAACCTACCAATGGGCTTGATCCAAATCAGTTGATTGAAGTTCGTAAACTGATCCGGGAGATCGCACAAGACCGCACGGTATTGTTATCGTCACATGTCATGAGTGAGATCCATGCACTATGCAGGGATATCGTTATGATTGAGGGTGGACGGGTCATCTTTTCGGATACAATAGATGCTTTTAATAATTATTTACAGCCACAAAGCCTATTGATGTATCTCGAAAATCCACCCGCATCTACTTTTTTACAAGCAATTCAAGGTGTTTCCAAAGTTGATTACCTAAGCGATAAACAGGTGCGAGTTTTTTTTGATCAAAGCGAAGATATTGCTGAGCGTATGATCGTAGCGAGTGTGGAAAATGGATGGCGTCTCAGGGAAATTAATCTGGAAAAGGCAGTTCTGGAAGATGTATTCAAACAGTTGTCTATTCAAGCCAATTTCTAGTCACTTTTATAAATCGGATATAGTAACATTTCTTTATAAACTAATATAATAACCTCTCAGATGAAACTTATTTATAAGATTGCGCAAAATGAGATCCGCAGTCTTTTTTACTCACCCGTTGCCTGGTTTTTGGGAGTGGCTTTTTGGATATTGTGCGCATATTTCTATACCAAACAGATATGCCATTTTGCCAATTACCAAGAATTGGGAACACAGAACAACCCCGCTTTTGAAGGATTTACAACATCGCTCACTGAAACTGTCCTGCTCAAGGGTGGTTTATTTAACGCTGTAATAGGGAATCTCTATTTCTTTTTGCCCTTGTTGACAATGGGATTGATCAGTCGGGAATTGAATAATGGTACTATCAAGCTTTTGTATTCTTCACCGATCAAGCCAATTTCTATTATTCTAGGTAAATATTTAGCGATTGTTTTTTATTGCAGCTGCCTACTGATAATTCTAAGTGTTTTCTTGATTGCCAGTTTATTTACGATCGTCCATGTGGATGGGGGGATCGTTCTTTCGGCATTGCTCTCGCTATTTTTATTGATCTGTAGCTATGCCGCTATTGGCATTTTTATGAGCAGTTTGAGTACCTATCAAATCGTATCAGGGGTAGCTACATTTTTAGTTATCTTCGTTTTGTCGAGTATCGGCATGTTATGGCAACAATACGATTTTATACGTGACCTAACTTACTTTTTATCGATTGCTGGCCGAACCGAACGGATGTTGAGAGGATTGATCACAAGTAGCGACGTATGTTACTTCATTCTGATCATTGCCATGTTCCTTTGTTTTACTTACTTCAAAGTTAAGGGAGCAACGGAATCCAAGAGTTTTTCAAAAACATTGGTACAATATGGTACTGTAGTGGTGGTTATCCTTAGCTTAGGTTATATTACCTCAAAACCATCTTGGATTGGTTATTTGGATATGACTCGAGATAATCTCAATACGATTCACCCAAATGTACAAGCAATCATCCAAAAATTTGATAAAAAATCACCACTAAAAGTTACACTATATACAAATCTTTTGGGTCGCGGTATGGAACAAGGGGGGCTGCCGGAGCAACGTAAAAGCTACGAAATGCGTTTATGGGAACCTTATCTGCGATTTAAACCGGATATACAGTTTGAATACGTAAATTATTATGATGTTGCTCCGGGTGATAGCTCACTATACAAGATGTACCCGAATAAATCTTTAAAGGAAATTGCGGAGATCATGGCTAAAGCGTTGCAGGTGGATCTAAAGAAGTTTATTGGACCTGAAGAAATCCGTAAGCGTATTGATCTCAAGCCAGAGAATCTACGGCTTGTAATGGAGTTAGAATATCAAGGTCGCAAAACCTTTTTGAGAACTTTTGAGGACGGTGGATTTTGGCCCGATCAAATGAATGTATCAGCAGCGTTCAAACGTCTACAGCAGAGTGAACTTCCAAAACTATTGTTTACCAGCGGCAATCTGGAACGAAGTATCTATAAAACGGGGCAAAGGGAATATAGTTTCTTTGCAAGAGATATCAATAACCGGATTGGCCTAATAAATCTGGGATTCGATTGTGACAGTATCGATCTGGAACATCAAGATATACCTAATGGTATTGCAGGGTTAGTCATTGCCGATCCCAAAACGACATTGAGTGCCGTGAAGCAAGCAAAAATACACACATATTTGGCCAAAGGGGGAAACGCTATTTTCTTCGGAGAACCAGAAAAGCAGGATATCCTAAACCCGTTATTGGCTGAAGTTGGGGCGCAATTTAGTCCAGGTACGTTGGTCGAAGTTTCGGTAAACGAAACCCCTGATCTTATTTTACCTACGATCACAAAGGAAGGGTTTTCGCTATCGGACAACTACAAGCGAGAACGAGAACGGCTTGCGGCAGGAAAGCCAGTGGTTCAAGGTGGGCTACCAATGCGGGGCACGATTGCCGTGTACTCAATCGGGAATACTGATTTTAAACCTTTTCATATCCTCAAAACCGACTCAACACGTGCAACCTATAATAAAATTGGCAAATTGATCATAGATTCAGTCCCACCAGTATTCAATAAGGTACTAGGTGACACGCGTCAGGCAACATATACAACATTACTTGGGCTTTCCAGACAGAAAGACAACCAACAACAACGGATTATCGCAGCTGGAGACACTGATTTCTTGTCTAACCTCAGACAGGGCGGTGGATACTTTACGGTCTCGCTTTTCAGTTGGTTGGACAATAATAGGTGGCCCATTTACACGATTCAGCCTGCTCCTTTGGACGTACTCTTAACCATATCGAACTCGGCTGCAGAAACACAACGGTTTGTATTTCTATACATTATACCTGTAGTGATTGTACTGATCGGTATTATCGTATTGATTAGACGTAAACGTAAATAAATTGAGCTTATGTTATTAGAAACAGATATACAGACCCTAGAGGATCTACGGATTTTCGGTAAAAGGGATCAATCAGGAATTTTTGAAATCTATAATAAAACACGTACACGCGGAGGTGAAAACCTCTTGCGTGATTTGTTTCGTCAACCTTCCGCGGATCAAAAAACGATCGCTGACCGCATAGCTATCTTTCGTTATTTTTCCGAACAGAAGATTGCTTTTCCTTTTGATCCCGCTATGTTTGACCTGTGTGAGAAATACATTCGAAACCGTTCTGTTTCCACCGGAGCGAGCAGCACAGGCTTGGGTGAAAAAGACATCCAAAATGGCGTAACTGCAATTATTAAGTTTTTAAATGGGTTGCGCAGCTTTATGGATACTGAAATTATCACAAAAGCTAAAGTATATGGGGAGTTGCGTGCGTCAATTTGCTCGATCTTGGATGACCTTGTCTTTGAACCGGTTTTCAGAGAACACAGAGATGGTAAAGTAGCTTTCTCCGCCGTGGCGGCTTATGACTTGCTTTTCCGAACCAAGATATATGCGAACATCGAATCGTTGCTTAATCATATGTATCTGCTTGATGTCTATCTTGCGGTTGCGGAAATCGCAAGGGAACGCAAATTTGCCTTTCCGACAGTACATGAAAAGGGGAGTAAGGTATTGCGTATTGAAGGGCTTTATCACCCCGAACTTGAGCGACCAGTCACCAACACTGTGGCTATGGAGGGGCCGATGAGCCTAACCCTATTAACAGGTGCGAATATGGCAGGCAAAAGCACCTTTCTACGGTCCATTGGAACAGCAGTCTACCTGGCCCATATCGGATTTCCGGTCGCAGCAAAGTCAATGGATTTTGCTGTAATGGACGGTATATATACGACGATCAACCTGCCGGATAACCTCGGAATCGGAGCCAGCCATTTCTATGCAGAAGTATTGCGTGTAAAAAAGATCGCAACGGAATTAGGGAAAGGTAAATCCCTGTTTATCATTTTCGATGAACTGTTTCGAGGCACCAATGTCAAAGATGCCCATGAGGCGACCGTTGAAGTGGCAGGTGGTTTTGCACGGAAAGATACAAGCCGATTTATCATTTCATCTCATATTGTGGAGGCTGCCGAACAATTAAGCCTAATCAATGGAGTTGATTTCTGGTACCTGCCCACCAAAATGGATGGAGCAAAGCCCGTATACACTTATAAATTAGAAAACGGGGTAACCAATGACCGGCATGGCATGCTTATCATCCAAAATGAGGGGATTTTGGATATCTTGAAAAATGGAAAGAAAAAGCTTCAAGTCCAACAGTTGAAAAAAACGATATAAAGTGAGCAATGAAAAAATTCAAAATAGATAAACAGACCCTTGATGAACTTAATCTATTGGGGAAATTCAGGTCGGGAACCATTTACAACTTATTTAACCAGGTCCATACACGTGGTGCTGAGCAATTGTTGGATGAAATGTTCAACAATCCGCTCACTGACAGCCGAGCCATCAATGAACGTAGCGCTACATTTCAATACTTTCAACAGCAGGAATTTAGTTTCAGCTTTGACAGGCAGTCTGTGGCTACGATGCGGGAGTACTTGGATACCGCTACATTGGGCAATAAGACTTTGGTCTATGGTACAACACTAGTACATAAATTATTGTGCAACTTGACGCGAGATGATCGCTATAAAAAGAATGTGCAGGGTTTACAAGCTGTCATTCAGCTCTTAAATGCCGTAAAGGGGATGCTTGAAGTTTTTGTCTCTGCTAGCACTCCATTTAATGAACGTGTTAATGAAGTGAAAAACGTACTGGTCAATCCACATCTCACTAAGCTATTGCAGACTGATATCTATCAGACACTATCCTTGGGTACATTAGCATTTTACGAATATTTGTTGAAGGGTAAGCTACTAAGCAATATGGAATCTTTACTGCATTTTGTGTATGAAGTAGATATCTATCAATCGGTGGCACAAGTGGCAAAGAATCACGGATTTCAATATGGGCATGCCTTGCCAGCAGCGGAAAACATACTGCGTTGTACGAACTTGAGACATCCAAGCATCCATAAAGCTGTAGGTAATGATTTGGAGTTGAAGGAATCAAGCAATGTACTCTTTTTGACGGGAGCAAATATGGCGGGAAAATCGACTTGGATGAAATCATTGGGGATAGGTCTCTATCTTGCTCATATGGGATTTCCGGTTGCAGCAGACAGCTTTGAATTCTCTGTAAGAGACGGCCTATATTCGTCCATCAACGTAGCCGACAATATTGGTCTTGGTTATAGCCATTTCTATGCTGAGGTGATGCGAGTCAAAGAGGCTGCGGTAGAGGCTGCTCGTGGTGAAAGATTGATGCTGATCTTTGATGAACTTTTCAAAGGTACCAATGTCAAGGATGCCTACGATGGCACGCTGGCAGTGACAGGCGAATTTGCTGCATACGAGGCTTGTCTATTTGTCGTGTCAACGCATATCATTGAAGTAGGTGAAGCATTAAAATCCGTTAAAAATATCCAATTTCGTTATATGCCGACCATTCTGGAAAATAATACCCCACGTTACACCTATCGTCTACAAGCCGGTATCACAGAAGATAGACAGGGTATGATGATTATCCGAAATGAACGTATTTTGGACTTGATGAACGAGGTTGTATAGCAGTCAGTGGATATAAAAAAGTGAGTAAATGATTATTATTTAGTTTATATGAATACTTCGTATATTGGTATCATAAAACCTATCGAAATTCATGATATGCAGAACGCTTTTGTAGAAAAGGATTGGGAGGAACCTGTTCAGGCACGACTACTGTTAACGGAGAAGCTCTTGGATGAACTATTTCAGGAGCACTATTCCTTTCTTTGTCATGTCGCGATGAAAATAGTTAAGGATTCTGAAGCTGCAAAAGATATCGTACAAAATTTTTTCTTGTATTGTTGGGAGAAAAGGTCCAGTGTGAAAATTCAGGGGAGCTTTAGAAACTATGCTTATCGGTCGGTACGGAATGCGTCCATGAATCATCTTAAACGGGCGATAAAAGTAAACTACGATAGTGATTATATCACTAATGAAGCTGCTGAAAATTTAACTTATCAATCAGATTCAGAACGGAAAATATTAGAAAATGAGCGGGAAAATAAACTTTGGAAAGTGATAGATCAGCTACCAGACAAAAGAAGGACAATCTTTCTTTTAAGTCAAAGAGAAGGCTTGACTTATGGACAGATTGCGGAAAATATGGACATCTCGGTTAATACGGTGAAAACGCAAATTAAACTGGCATATGTTTTTCTTAGGACGGAATGTAGGTGGATAATTGGGATTATTAGTTGGCTGTTTTTAATTAAATAAAAATGATATGAAAGATGATCCAATAGATTGGGAAAAGTTGCTGGCCTATCTTGACGCAAATGAAAACAACATGATGGAAGATCTGTCGGATAAGGAAATCGATATGCTTCTTTATGCGGAGGATGTGCGCCGCAAACTTCGTGGAGAGAATCCGAACGAACAATTCCCTTTAGTCGAAGGCATGCAGGAATTTGTCAAAAGAAGGAAAAAGCAATATTTCAGACGTATCCTAACTTATGCAGCGGCTGTTATAGCGATTGTGGGAATCGGATTGTGGACAGTTGTTTACAACCAACAACCAGTAGTTGTTGATAAAACGATTGCGAATACATCGACTCAAAGCAAAGGAATTAAACTTCGACTTGGAAATGGCGAAGAAGTTTTGATAGATACTCAAGCTAAAAATCTGCAGGAACAGGGAAGTGAAATCGATATTGCTGAAAATTTGATTCGTTATAAAGAAAAGAATGTCGACGATAAAATAACTAATTTAAATAAACTGGAAGTACCTTTAGGCATGCGTACAAAAGTAATTTTAGCTGATGGTACCCAAGTTTGGTTAAATTCAGGCACCACTATGAGATATCCAGTAGCATTTAACAAGGACAAACGTGAAGTTTACTTGGATGGAGAGGCCTATTTCGATGTAGCTCACGATTCCAAAAGAGCTTTTTTTGTCCATAGTGGAGATTTGCAGGTCAAAGTGTTGGGGACAGCTTTTACTGTCAATACGTTAAGTGAACGAATAAAGATCGCGCTGGTACGAGGTAGTGTAGATTTAGAGGTAAATAAACAAGTACGGCGATTAATCCCGGGTGAAGTGGGGCAATATAATACACAAACGGCAAAGTTATCGCTATCAGATGAGAATATACGTGGATTAGTTGCTTGGAAAGATAATATGTTCTTTTTTGATGATGCAAACCTTGCTGAAATCACTGCACGTTTGGGGCGTACTTATGATTATGAATTTGTATTTGATAGTCCCGCATTAAAGACACTTAGTTTTACGATTGATATAGAACAAACGGACGATATAAATACAATATTAGGTTATCTCAAGTTAAGTTCGCCAAAATTCGATTTTAGGATTACTGGTAGAACAATTCATATCATTGATAAAAAATAATACATGAGTTTGTAAACCAGTTTTAATAATGTCGTTTAATTAAAGCTCAACAATAGCAAATTGATAATACACAAAGATTTCTATTAAGGTATTTGACCTCTTTTCGATAAACATTTCAGGCGTCATATCCCCTTGTGCAGAAACAGGATCCTTATTATATAATAGTAAAACATTCGATTAACTGTTAATACATGTAAAACGGCATAAAATAATGTTGTGTTAATTTTTATGTATATACATTTATGCGGCAAATATTTTGTTACATAATATATGTTTTTATTTGTTTTATTACTGTTTAAGCAAATGTGTATTGCAGGATATACCAGAGGGATCCCATATTACAGCTTCGTTGGAAGACCTGTTTGTTGAAGAAATGGACGATGGTGGGATGGGCAGCCTCCAAGTGATGATAGAAGGAGAGAATTATAGGCGTTTTGGTGGTGTGCTAGTCGATATGGGCTCTCATGATGTCGACGGAATGTATCTGCTTATCTCTGTTATCGTGGATTCTGATGATAATTTTTATGAATTAGATATTTTCAAAGGTGATTTTTCTCCTTTGATAAAGATTCCAGATGTATCAATAAATTTATGATGCGGTATCTAATCCCTACTGAAACTTTGATTCCCGCAGGTTATATTACTGTTATCGAGGATACAGAAGGAAATCATATCGAGCTTAGTTTCGAAAAATAACTTTTATATTTATCTGTTCCTATTGGCTTACTCAGAAACAATAAAAATGATCGAAGAAATAGCTTACCGGCCAAAATATCCGCTCAGCAGATTTATTGATTATATCTGGGTCGGGAAGTCGCCTAATCTTACCATGGATTTTGTTCACCATGCTGCTCTGTTTACCGAACTTATTTTCAGTTATGGTGATGAGTACGACATCGGGGGTATCAATACCGAAAAGATAAACGGTCGTACAGGACTTCAGGTGCTATCGGGTTTAAAAAATCGACCTTTTCTGACCACAACAAATGGGGCTTACGCGTGCATAGGGTTAATCTTAAAGCCGTTTTGCTATGGCATACTGCTCCCAAAATTAGGGAGCTCATCTTTGGAAGAAGTAGCTGCGATTTTATTTGACTGTCTTTTTGCTGCCGAGAATCCTAATTTTGCCCAAGCCGAAAAATGTTTGTTGGGTGTATTCGAAACTGTAAATACCGACCCTCATCTGATGAGGTTCGAAGCACATCTGGCTACTGAAATGGCAGGAAAGGGAATGCTGAGAGATTTCAGTAAACTGCTGCTGATTTCGCAGAAAAGTTTCATTCAGAAATTCAGAAAGCATTATTTTTTGACCCCCAGTGAATATCTGAACCTTTACAAAGTGAACAAAGCGGTCATATTGCTTCAGAACAATTCGTCGGAACGATTGACTGACATTGGGCTGAACGCAGGATTCTATGACCAGTCTCATTTTATTAAGGTATTTAAAAAACTCAGTGGTTATACTCCAAAAGAATTTTCAAAATTTGGAGCAGGGTAAATTCTGTACAATTTTAAATGTGTCGAAGGATTTAATTTTGTGGTATAACTTTAGAAACATAAAAATGAATCAGAAAAACAAGGTCTTCATTGCCACCAGTCTGGACGGATATATTGCCGATAGGAACGGAGAAATCGATTGGCTGCTTTCCATACCGAATCCCGAGAAGGATGATATGGGCTATAAGGAATTTATTGCACAGATTGATGCGCTGGTCATGGGCCGCAACACCTTTGAAGTGGTGTGTGGTTTTGACGAATGGTATTATGATAAGCATGTTTTTGTGTTAAGCGACAGTATGACGGAGATCCCCGCAAAATTCAGGGATAAAGCTTCTCTTGTCAAAGGCTGTCTAAACGATGTACTGGCTGAAATTCATGGAAAAGGATATCATAACCTGTATATCGATGGGGGAAAGACCATTCAGGGCTTTTTGCAAGAAGACCGGATTGATGAGATGATTATTACCCTGATTCCTTATCTGCTGGGTAAAGGAATTCCTTTGTTCGGAGATCTTTCCGAAATGTTGAAGTTTGAAGCTGTGGGTACAAAAATCTTTCTAAATTCAATCGTTCAAAATCATTTTTTAAGAAAAAGATAAAGGATGGAGATTTCGGAGGCTTTGATCATATGATTTCGGAATTCATTGATCAAAGCCTAAATATCCTTTTTTATTTGCTCCTTTCGATATACGGTAGGGGTTATGCCAAAGTACTTTTTAAATGCTGCTGTAAAATATGTCCCAGAGGAAAAACCGACTTTTTCCGCGATTTCGTTAACCTGAAGACCTTCAAGTAGTAGGTGTTGAGATTTGGTCAACCTGCGCTGTAATAGAAAGTCATTGACGCTACAATTTAAGAGCGTCTTCGTTTTACGGTAAAGTTGTATTCTGGAAAGCCTCAATTCCTTAGCTATATCCTCAATACTTAAATTCTTATTACCAAGATGACTTTCGACAACCATAGCGAGGTTCTGGATAAAGCGCTTATCCTGTGAAGTATGTTCTGTTTCGGTTTGAATTTCAAATGCTTTAACTAAACCTGAATAATGCTCTTTTAGCTTTTGCCGAGATGTAATCAAGTTGACTATAACTGCTTTCAGATGGTCTACATGAAATGGTTTTGTTAAGTAAGCGTCAGCCATGTACCGCATTCCTTCGATCTTACTTTCTTCGGTATCAACAGCTGTTAACAGAAGAACTGGTACCTGGTTGAAACGCAAGCTTTTTTTGACGGTTTTGAGAAGTTCTATTCCAGTTTCATCGGGAAGCATAATGTCGCTGATGATCAGATCGGGATAATTAGTTTCCATTTTTTTTAGGGCATCAGCATAGTTGGTGGCAAATGTAATATTATAGATTGTTGCCAGTATTTCTTTAAGAAAGCTCCTAATCTCAGAATGGTCTTCGACAATTAATATTGTAGAAGCTCTGTCAGAACAAAAAGAGACCATTTCGCTATCATGTTCTTCGATACTTTCTTGGGATAAGGCTGTTTCGAAATCAAACCTAGTTGTTGGCTGTACTGTGCTTTTCTTTTCTTCCGAAGACAAATGATGATTTCCGACTGGCAGACGCAAGGTAAAAGCAGAACCAGCTCCCTTCTTGCTGCTAGCTGTTACTTGTCCGTGATGAAGTTCCACGATCTGCTTCACATAAGCTAGACCGATACCGGACCCTAATTGGTGATCTTCACCCTGATAGAAATTGTCAAATATCTGATCAATATCACCTGCTGATATTCCGGTTCCGTTATCAATAATCCGAATATGGAAATAGTCGCCGAAAGTATTTTCATCAACAAGAATATTTATTCCGCCACCTTTAGTAGTGTATTTAAATGCATTGGACAATAAGTTTGAAAGTGCATGTTCCATCAGATGTTCATCTATCCAAACTTCATTAATAGGAGTTTTGTTGGTATAACTGAGCGAAATACCCTTCTTTTTCACAAGAGGCTTAAAATTCGAGACAATCTGCTGGACGAAACTATTAATGTGGACACATTCAGCTTGGAGGGTCAGTTTCGACTTATCTATCCGATGAATATCAATAAGATCCCTGATCAAGTCTTGTAGTTTTAGCGTATTCCGTTTGATATAAAGAAGATGATCCAAACCTGTAGGAGAGAGGGTGTTTTCTTTTGACAGTTCCTCAAGTGGACCCATTATGAGTGTAAGAGGTGTTTTGAATTCGTGGGAGACGTTTGTGAAAAATCCCCGCTGTTCTTCAGCTGCGTTCCGGATCTGTTGATTCATATCGACAATCTGTTGCTGTTGACTTAGGATTTCCTGATTTTGTTCGTTAAGCAACCTGTTTTTTTTACGATTGTTTCGAATTACAATAATTGAAATTGCCCCTAGGATCACAGTTATAATAAGGCTTGTCAATACAATGCGCAGTGTGGTGCGCTGACTGTTGTAGATTTTATATTGGCGATCGATCAGTTGCTGTCTCTTATCAATATCCTTTTGTTGTCCCTTTATCTTATTGGACTGTAGAATCATCAGATTAGCATTTTCTTTGTTGATAACCAAAGTTCCGAGAATGTTTTCTCTGGTATAAGGTTTCTGCTCCAAGATAGACATGGCAGTGCGGACAGCTTCTGTTCCACCAGTCGGGTAGAACATAGATGCATAAAGAGTTCCGTCCGCGATCTTTTCCAGACCATTTCCCTGACCGGATAATGCGTCCACTCCAATAACTCTTTTATTGTTGATACCGGCTTCTGTCAACGACTGAATTGTACCGAAAGCCATTTGGTCGTTGAAAGCGAATATTAAATCCTGATTTTTGAGGTCATTGATTTGTTTTTGAGCATTTGCATAAGCGGTATTTTTACTCCAGTCGCCCTGGATATCGACGTCTATACGGGTTGTTCCAGCACTATCCAACCCCATAATCAGACCTTTTTTTCTTTCAATCGAAGCCGAGGTACCGCTGAGCCCCGTAATGATCCCAATTTGGCCTTTCCCTTGTAGTGTGGTAGAAATAAATTGCCCGGCAAGTTTGCCAATAGCTAGGTTATCCGCACCCACATATGCATTATATAGGCCCGATGAGGTCTTGCGGTCTGTGACGACAACAGGTATTTTCAACCGAAAGACCGAGTCTACAATAGGAGTAACTGGCGCAGCCTCATTGGGCGAGACGATCAAGAGATCGATCTTATTTTTTAATAGTTCCCGAATCTGCGCAATTTGTATCTGGTTGTTGCCTTGGGCATCACGGTATATAAATTGGACGTTGGGGTAAAAAGAAAGCTCCCTTTTCATTTCCTCCAGCATAGTCTGCCGCCAAGCATCGTTACCAATGCACTGAGAAAAGGCAATTGTATATTTTTCGGTATGTTCACGAGGTTGACATGCCTGAAAAATGGGTAAAATAATTACCATCAAAATGATATACAATCTTAGCATTCTTAATAAATGGTTTTTATGAATTTTGTGTTTATAATAGAAATGGATGGATACCTTTTTCAGCATCTTATTGTGTGGTTTATACACAATCTCCGTCTCTCATAACTGATAGATTCCCTTATCTGGGGAAAAGGTAAGATTATTTTTCTAACAATGATTTAAAATGTAACGTATTTTCGAATATTTTTTAAAAAATCTAATGTGCTACCATTTATTACTGTCTCGGAAGGTGGCAAAAACTAATAAATAAAATATCAAAAGTATCAATAGAATTTTAAGTATATATAGATCCAGGTCCTTTTCGTCATTTTCGAATCTACCTAATTTTCTTAGTGTATAATAGACACAATATGTTGTTGATTATCAAATGAAACAAAATCTATATTATTTGTTCAATTTTTATTATTTTATTATTTTGTTATTTTTTTAATTTACTGATATATAGGTTTGTATGTGTTTTTACTGTTGATCTAAAATCGATGTTATTTGTCTGCTGAAAATTAAGCTGCCTACTATTCTTATGTTAAATTTGAGTCAATCAATTATAAATTTAACATGAATAAGAATACAGTTTTAGTCTGGTCATTCGTAGTGGCCTTAGGTGGATTTCTCTTCGGTTTTGATACTGCGGTTATCTCTGGTGCTGAAAAGGCGGTGCAGTCCTTCTGGTCTCTTAGTGAATTTCAGCACGGTCTTACCATGGCGATTGCACTATTTGGCACCGTCATCGGAGCGGCTATGGGTGCTTATCCATCCGATCGCCTGGGACGGAAGAATACGTTGTTTTTTGTAGCCGCATTATATTTTTTCTCTGCTATAGGTACTGCATTTGCACAAGATTGGCATTTATTTATATTGTTTCGTTTCCTCGGTGGAATAGGTGTGGGGGTTTCCTCTGTCACAGCGCCTATTTATATATCAGAAATTTCACCTGCTAAATCGCGGGGTAAATTGGTGGGATTGTTTCAATTTAATGTTGTGCTTGGAATATTGATTGCTTACCTTTCTAATTTTTTTATCGGACAGGCGGGAGAGGAATCCTGGCGATGGATGCTCGGTGTACAGGCGGTACCGTCACTGATTTTCTTTTTGCTGATCTTCTTTATTCCGGAGAGTCCCCGTTGGTTGCTTTTGCACCGTAACAAAAAAGAAGAAGCGACAGCTATTATGCGTAAGGTTAGTGGCCCACAAGCAGAAGCGGACATTGAGCATATATTGAGCGCCCGTGAGCGTTCCCAGAAAAAGGGTGAGGGACGATTATTTTCCAAACAGAATCGTTTTCCGGTTATTCTTGCCGTATTATTTGCTGTATTTAATCAGGTTTCGGGCATCAATGCAATTATTTACTATGCGCCAAGAGTATTTGAGATGGCAGGTCTCGGTGCTCAGAGTTCCTTGCTTTCTACTGTTGGGGTAGGTCTGGTCAATTTTATTTTTACGCTTATCGCTATCAATTTCATTGATAAAGTCGGTCGTCGAAAGCTGATGTTTATCGGTTCCGTTGGGCTGATTGTTTCACTTTCTCTCGTTTCGCATGCATTCTTTTCAGGCAATGTTGAAGGAATTAAGGTGACTATTTATCTGATGTTGTTCATTGCATTTTTTGCTTTTTCTCAAGGCGCGGTTATATGGGTGTTTATTTCGGAGATATTTCCGAACGATGTGCGCGCAAAAGGACAGACTTTGGGCAGTTTGACCCATTGGGTAATGGCTGCGGTAATTACCTTCTGTTTTCCTGCGCTTACTGAACTCCTTGGTGGGGGGTATACTTTCTTGATCTTTGCTGGATTTATGGTACTGCAGCTTCTCTATGTATGGAAAATGATGCCAGAGACAAAAGGAAAATCGCTTGAGGATATGGACGGAGCCATGCCATTGCATTAAGCATTAATTACATTAAAATTATTGATAAGCGTCGATAGGTGCATACCAAATGTGCCAGTGACTCATAAAATAGTATGACAATGAATATTGAAACATTGAATGTTAAGGGAATTTGTTTTGGAGAGATCTTATGGGATAACCTGCCCTCCGGAAGAAAATTGGGAGGCGCGCCGCTCAACGTAGCCTATCATTTGAATAAACTGGGTATCTATACAGAGATGCTTACCCGTGTTGGGATTGATTCCAATGGTTATGATATTATGGCCTTATGCAAGGAACTTGCTGTTCCGACTACATTATTTCAACAGGACAGCGATCAACCTACATCTACCGTGGAGGTGTATATAGACGAAAAGAAAGATGTACGCTATGAGATCATTTACCCCGTTGCCTGGGATTTTATTGCGTTGGGAGAAAAAGAGCTCGAATCTGTTCAGAAGGCTGACTTTTTTGTATTTGGCAGCCTATCTACAAGAAACGATATCAGTTATCAGACCTTAAAAGCACTCTTGAAAGTGGCCAAATACAAGGTGCTGGATGTTAACCTCCGTGCACCATTTTATTCCAAAGAACGAATCTTTGAATTATTAGGTTATGCCGATCTGGTTAAAATGAACGAAGAAGAGCTCGGCTTTGTTGCCGAATGGCTTGAGCTAGATAGCATATGCAGTGACCAAGAGAAGGTGGGTACGATTATGGAACACTTTGCTATCAGGGAGCTCATTGTAACTTACGGTGCCGATGGAGCGGTCTATCATTCCCTTGCCGGGCAATTTAGTTATCATTACCCGGCTCTTAAAGTGGAGGTGATGGATACTATCGGTAGCGGGGATTCTTTTTTAGCCGCATTTTTATTCCTAAGATGCCAAACGGATAAGGATATCAGGGCAGAGGAAATATTGGAGTTTGCAGCCACATTGAGTGGATTTGTTACCCAAAGTAGTGGTGCCTGCCCGAATTATGATACTATCGCGATAAACAGGTTTGAATGGCTGAACCTGCTGCAAAAATTTAATCTTAAGTAAGGGAATCAAGAAAATATTATACCATTTATTAAACTAACCAATTTATTATGTTTACAAAAGAGAAAGTTATACTGTTGTCCTCTTCGGTACTCTTTTCTGTTGCCAGTTTTGCGCAACAAATAGAGGTGCGCGGAAGAATCTCTGACAGTGGGACATCTGCACCGATAGTTGGGGCATCACTATTGGTCAAGGGAACCACACAGGCAACCAAGACCAATGGAAAAGGGGAGTTTACGCTCCAGACATCCAGTACTAATCCAGCCCTGGAGATAACTTATGTGGGTTATGAGACACAAACTGTGGTTGTCGGCGGACAAAAGTTTCTTGACATTCGTTTGGTCAGCGCGGAGAAGGGGCTCGATGAAGTTGTAGTGACCGGTTATCAGACGGAGCGAAAGAAAGATTTGACAGGTGCTGTTAGTGTTGTCAATGTTTCAGAAATGATGAAAGCCCCTGAGAACAACCCCATGAAGGCTCTCCAAGGCAGGGTGTCGGGTATGACAGTAACTGCCGACGGTAATCCCAGCGGAGGTGCTACGGTCCGTATGCGGGGAATCAGTTCACTTAATAGCAATCAGGATCCGTTGTATGTGATTGATGGTGTACCTACTCAGGGCGGGATGCACGAGCTCAATTCCAATGATATCGAGAGTATTCAGGTACTGAAAGATGCCTCATCGGCGAGTATCTATGGGTCACGTGCCGCCAATGGTGTGATTGTGATCACAACAAAAAGAGGTAAAATCGGGGCGCCTAAATTGACAGTGGATGCTTTTGCAACAAGTAGCCATTTTAACAATCGTATGAAAGTACTCAACGCGCGCCAATATGGTGAGGCGTTGTGGCGGGCGACGATAGACAGTGGCGGTAAACCGAACGAAAATAATATCGGCTATCAATTTGACTATAATAATGATGCGAATGGATATCCACAGCTCAATAATGTCTTTGTCTCCCAATACCTGGATAAAGAACATACAATGGCTTCTTCTGATACAGATTGGTTCAATGAAATTTCGAAACCTGGACTGCTTCAATCCTATAATGCAACCTTAAGTTCTGCTACGGAGAAATCAAGCTCGTTTTTCTCAATGGGCTACCTGCGCAATAATGGAACGCTCGAACAAACCAACTTTCAACGGATTTCGGCCCGCATGAACGCGGATTATAAACTGTTTGACGGTAAGTTAATAGTTGGGGAGAATTTTACGGTGAATAATACCGGTGAAGTGCAGGCGCCGGGCGACGTGCTCGACCTGTCATTGAAAGCACTACCGATCATACCAGTGCATACCGTTGATGGAATTGGATGGGGAGGACCGTCTTTGGGGATGAACGATCGCCATAATCCCGTACGTCTGCTTAATGATAACCGGAATAACAAATATAATTTCTGGCGCTTATTTGGAAATGCTTATGCTGACCTACAGGTCATAAAAGATCTACATATCCGAACAAGCTTCGGAATTGATTATGGAAATTTCTATAAGCGTAATATGGAACTGTCCTACCGGTCGGGCTTTATGAACAGTAATAGAAGCGGTGTCAATATGGAACAGTCACATGGTATGAAGTGGACCTGGTCCAATGTGGCGACCTACCGTAAGGTGATGGATAAACATACACTGGATGTGCTTGCTGGTATTGAACTGAACCGTCAGAACGATATCAAGTTTAATGCCTATACCGCTGGCAACGGAGCCTTTGCTATCGAAACCCCTGAATATATGTGGCCTGGTGTGAGTACAGGGGTCGCTGCAGTCGGTGGGACTTCAACAGGTTTCTCTTTACTTTCATATTTTGGGAAAGCCAATTATTCCTATGATGACCGTTATCTAGCTTCATTTACTGTAAGACATGACGGTTCTTCACGTTTCGGTAAAAATAATCGTTTTGCGACATTTCCCGCGGTAACTGCGGGATGGCGGATTTCTTCGGAAAGTTTTATGGCAGGTGCCAAGGATTATATTTCAGATCTGAAGCTTCGTGTGGGCTGGGGACAGACCGGAAATCAGGGGATTGGTGATCTGGCTACCTATGCGCTATTTGTTCCTGAATATGGTGTCGGTGATCCAACATGGAATATTGTTGACGGAACAGCTTATGATCTTTCCGGTACAGGCAGTGGGACATTGCAATCGGGTTATCGCAAAATCCAAACGGAGAATAATGACCTGAAATGGGAGACGACTACACAAACCAATGTTGGTTTGGATTTCTCCTTATTTAACCAAAACCTTTATGGTTCGTTAGATTGGTATGTCAAAGCAACCAAAGATATGTTGATCAATCCAGCTTATATCGGGGTTGTTGGTGAAGGTGGCTATCGCTGGGCAAACGGAGCCTCCATGGAAAATAAAGGCCTGGATCTTTCCGCCGGTTACCGCAATAAGACCTCTTTCGGGCTGGATTATGATGTGACAGCGGTATTTTCAACCTATAAAAACAAGGTTACCCATTTGCCTCAGGCTGTTGAGAATTCTTACGGTGGCCGTCAGGGAGATAATATTATCGGCCGCCCATTGGGATCTTTCTATGGCTATGTGACGGATGGAATCTTTCAGAACCAAAAAGAGGTGGATGCTCACGTCAAACAGGATGGGAAGGGTATCGGTCGTTTGCGTTATGTCAATGTGTATGATGCAGATAAGCAGATTACTGATATGGACCGTACCTGGATCGGAAATCCACATCCGGATTTTTCGTACAGCTTAAATATAGCGTTGAAATATAAAGGATTTGACCTCTCTGTGTATTTTCAAGGGGTACAAGGGATCGATGTGGAAAACTGGCTGAAAAAACAAACGGATTTCTGGAGCGTGGATGATGTAAATTCCAATAAAGGCCTACGTCTCCTCAATGCATGGACGCCACAGAATCCAAATTCAACCATTCCAGCATTACAGACAACAAACAATAATGATGAGGGCAGGTTATCAAATTACTTTATTGAAAATGGCTCGTATATGAAATTACGAAACCTATCACTCGGTTATACCTTACCTACAGCAACCGCTTCTCATTTGCGTATGAGCCGCTTACGTGTTTATGTCACTGGACAGAACCTATTTACTGTTAAGTCAAAGAACTTTACAGGCGTGGATCCGGAAAACGTTGGTTGGGGATATCCGATTCCAACGACATGGACAGCCGGTGTGAATATTGGATTTTAATAGTTGAGAAATAGATAAGAACAAATAACCGGTATGTGGACGATTTGATCCGCATTTAAATTATAAAACTAATGAAACAAATAACCAATAAAATAGCTATACTTTTAGTCGGAGCCGGACTATTGTCCGGATGTAGCAAGTTTTTGGACCAAACGCCAAATGGTGTCTTAAGTTCTGACCAAGTGAAAGAGCCTGAACGATTGCTGACGGCAACTTATGCGGCTTTAGGCAATGACCATTATGATGTGCCTTTTAGTTTATGGCCATATGGTACGGTGCGATCCGATGATGCTTACAAGGGAGGTTCTGGACCACAGGACATACAGACTTTCCATTCTTTGGAAATTTCAAGCGATATAAGAACCAATTTTCCAGAGCTAGATAAGTTATGGTTCCAGCTTTATGTAGCGATTTCCCGTGCCAATACCACAATTAAAACCATTCATGAAATCGGGGATTTTGCTGGCAAAGAGGGAAAGCTTGCTGAAGCACGTTTCTTACGCGGCCACTTTTACTTTATGCTCAAGGTCCTTTTTAAATATGTTCCCTATATTGATGAGAATGTGGCCGTTGATGGATATGAAACGGTTTCTAATAGGGAATTGAGCAACGATGCTCTATGGCAAAAAATTGTGGATGACTTTCAATACGCTGTGGATCATTTACCAGCCGTACAGTCGGAAGTCGGCCGGGCAAACAAAATCGCAGCTGCGGCTTATCTGGCAAAAACCTATCTTTACAAAGCTTACCGTCAGGATAATGCCGAAAAAAATCTGGTAACCGGCATCAATGTGCAGGATCTTGAAAAGGTATTGCTAAATACGGAAATTGTCCTTTCGTCCAATCATGCCCTGGAAGCAGATTTTGCGTTTAATTTCCTTCCCGGACAATATGAAAATGGTAAGGAGGCGTTGTTTTCGATCCAATTTTCAAAAGATGACGGCACAAAATTCGGACGTGTGAATTTTTCCGATGTATTATCCGTACCAATGGGGCTTGGCTGCTGTGACTTTAATAAACCTAGCCAAAATTTGGTAAACGCATTCCGTACCACAGGAAAGGGAATACCATTGGATAACTTTAATACCCTGAATACGTTCACGGCTTCGGAGAAATACGACCCAAGATTGTTCCACACCGTCGCTATCCCGGGGCTGCCTTATAAATATAGTGCAAAGCGCACCTATCAGGAAGACTGGAATCGAAATCCTGCTGACTATTCCGTATATGCTTCGTTAAAGGAAAATGTAGATCCGGATTGTGATTGTTTTGTACCGATGGTACCTTTCTATGCCAATACAAAAAACCGCATCGTGCTTCGTTTTGCGGATGTAATGCTCATACGTGCCGAAGCATTGATCGAACTGCATAGGTCGCAAGAAGCCTTGCCTTTGATTAATCAAATCCGTACCCGTGCAAAAAATAGCATGACCTTGACTGGTTATGCTAGTGATAAAGCGTTGGTAGAAACCTATAAAAATGGTGATAATATTAATTGGAACGAGGAAAACGCGCGTAAGGCCTTACGATGGGAGCGCCGTCTGGAAATGGCGATGGAGAATGGTCGGTTCTTTGACCTTGTGCGTTGGGGGATTGCGGAGCAGGCGATGAATGCTTACTATGACTCAGAAAAATCAAGGCGTTCTTATTATTCGGTTGCACATTTTACGGCGGACAAAAACGAATATCTGCCGATTCCCGAGTCACAGATCAGATTAAGTAAATATTTGTACAAGCAAAATCCAGGTTACTAACATACAGCTAATACGGCCGGATATGGTATGCGCATAATATGCATTAAAAGCATTTTAAGGCGTGATACATGGTTATGAGGATCTAAAAATAAAAATAGTATGAAGACTTTAAAATATAATATAGGATTTGGTCTTGCCTTCCTCTTTTTTGGGCTAATACTAGCCTGTAAGAAAGATGTTGGAAGTTCACTTGATCTGAATTCGGATGTGGATATTCTTTCTTTCAAGGTTGGTAATACAGCCGGAACGGTGGACAAAGAAAAAGGTTCGATCCTCGTGATGGTTCCCGAGGGTATCAATCTCTCTGCTGTGAAACCTAATATCGAGCTGCCAAATGGAGCAAAAGTGCAGCCTGCGGCAGATGTACCTCAAAACTTTATGTTTTCAGGTACGACACCCATTACCTACAAGGTGTTCAATGGTAATTTATACAGTACTTATCAGGTGACGGTTAAGGAAATTAAAGCTGAAATTACGGCATTTCGTATAGGAGATAGATCGGGGATTATAGATCAGGGCACTAAGGCCATCAAGATCTATTTGCCTATCGGAACGGATTTGAAAAGCTTGACACCTTCCGTGGAGTTTACTTCCGGTGCAAGTATCACACCAGGACAGGGTGGAGTTATTAATTTTAGTTCACCTGTAAAGTATATGCTCAGCTATATGGGGCAAACTTTCCAATATACTGTGACCGCAATATTGGGTGAACAGCCTAAGCAAATAATACAGATCTATAATGGTGAAACTGTTGTCCCGCACTTCGATGGATTGGGGGTGCCAAATGTTGATTCGCCATTCCCGAACCCGAAAATGAATGGTATCAATAATACACCTTTCTGTGCTTCCTTTATTCGCGATAGGGATAAGGGCGAGGGTTGGCATGGTGGCGCACTCTGGAATGCCAATAAGGTGAATATCAATCCGGCGGATTACACCCGTTTTTCGATGATGATATTGAAGGATGTTGAGGGGGATGTTCAATTGGAGATCCAATCGGATGGTGAGCAGAACAAAGACTGGCTTCGTGCAAGCTATGTGAAGGAACATGTCGGGGAATGGCAGGAACTGATCTTTCAGATTCCAGCGGGTCGGAAGGCGGTGATCAATAATATCCTTGTAATGCCACACGAGCATGGTAAAGATCAACCAGTAGTCTTTGAGACGCAACGTATGTATTGGGATGAGTTAAAGGCATTGCCAAAACAATAATCCAAAACCTGTACAGTGCAACCATGCGTTGTATAGGTGTTTATGAATGTAATTGGAATTTTTTAATATATCGTGTATGAAAACCAAGAAATATTTGCTTCTGGCCTCATTTTTTATGAATGCACTGACAGGTTGCAAGAGCGAGGATAAACCCGTTATTCCGGAAATGCCCGATGAAAAAGGAAAAGTGGATGTATCAACGAACTGTCTGCCGGGACAGGAGACGGGGCTGTATCAAACATACTACAGGCCCCAGCAGGGTTTCGTAGGGGATCCAATGCCTTATTATAACACTAATGACAAAAAATTTTATTTGTTCTATCTCTATGAAAATGCAAATCGGCACCCGATTTATCTAACCCGGACGAGTGATTATGGACTGTTTGAAGGCTTTACGGAGGTATTGCCGACAGGTGCTATCGGAAGTCAGGATGAATGGATTGGCACGGGTAGTTTTCTAAAAAAAGGCAGTACACATTATTGTTTTTATACGGGACATAACAGCAATCTGAATCCTGTGGAGAAGGTTATGCTTGCAACCTCCAACGATCTGTTGAATTGGACAAAACAACCCGCAGCAACGGTTCAGGCTCCAGAAGGGTACGACAGGAATAATTTTCGTGATCCACATGTATACTGGGATGAGGTACGGAATACCTATGTGATGCTGGTGACGACACGGAAGGATGGCAAGGGTACGTTGGCGCGATATACGTCTTCTGACTTGACAAGTTGGGCCATGATAGATCCTTTAGTTGCTACGACAGGAAATACTTTGGGAAAAAATGAGATTGAAACAGATGCTGAGCTGCTTGAATGTCCGGATATATTTAAAATGGGAAACAAGTGGTACCTGACATTTTCGAGAATCAACCGTGACGAGCATCGTAAGACTTTTTACCGTGTGGCGGATTCACCGGAAGGTCCTTGGAAAATAAGCCGTGACGCCAGTGGACATCACGAGACTTTTGATGGCCTCTATTTATATGCGGGTAAAACAATAAGCGATGGAACATCGCGTTACATCTCCGGCTGGAGTTCCTCCGGACAGACCGTCAACAACAATAAAGAATTACCCTGGGCTGGAAATTTAATTACACATAAATTGGTTAGACAGGCTAACGGAAGGTTATACCCCGTTATTCCTGAGGCGGTGGATCGGAAATTCAATAAAGAAGTGGAATTTGCGATGATCAAATCACAGGGGGATGTTTCGGGTGATAAGGGAAGTTATCGTATTGCCGCGCAATCGTCGACCAGAAGTTATGCCTTATTCAATAGAAATACGGACGCTATTAAATTATCAATGACTATTGACGCTACGCAATCCGATCAATTTGGATTTTCCTTTGGTGCCTGCGAAAGTCCTGATGAAGCATACAGTGTTTTGTTTGACCTCACTGCTGCTAACCGTTGGAATATGCCTTCACTTTTTATGTACAAAGAGGCGAGGAACGACAGCAGTACAGGGCGGTCGGAACTTAATTTTACGCCGCTTATCGTACCTTCAAGTAAGGTTTTTAAACTGAAAATCATTATTGAAAAATCCATATGCGTGGTATATGTAAATGATCAGGTTGCATTTACGAACCGGATTCTCAAAATGGATCAGAATCCGTGGACTTTGTTTGCCGATAAAGGAAGCGTGAAGATCAGTGGGATGAAAATTGAACAATCGCAATAAAGAAGTATAATACAAATTTAAATCTATGACTATGGTAAAAAAGTTAGCACTCGTTTTATTGGCGTTTCCCTTTTTGAGCTACGGACAAAAGGGAACTACAGTTGCAAAGAAGCAAAGCAATAATTTAGAAAATTATCGTCCCGCATATCATTTTTCCCCAAAAAAAGGCTGGATGAATGACCCGAATGGATTGGTGTATCTCGATGGTGAATATCATCTGTTTTTTCAGCATAATCCACATAAACCTGTTTGGGGACCGATGCACTGGGGACATGCGATCAGTACTGACTTGATCCACTGGAAAGAACAGCCAATCGCCCTTTTTCCGGATAGTTTGGGAACCATTTTTTCGGGAAGTGCCGTCATTGACAAGGATAATACCGCAGGTTTTGGAAAAGATGCTTTGGTCGCGATATATACCAACCACAGCCATGAAATCGAGGATAAAAAAACTGGATTACATCAGACGCAGAGTATTGCTTACAGTTTGGACAAAGGCCAGACATGGACGAAATACAAAGGGAATCCCGTTATTGCCAATCCGGGAATTTGGGATTTTAGGGATCCGAAAGTATTATGGCATAAAGAAACCGGTCAATGGATAATGGCTCTGGCAACTAAGCAGAGTATTACTTTTTACGGTTCTAAGGATTTGAAAGCTTGGTCCAAGCTCAGTGAATTCGGTGCGGGAATTGGCGCGCATGGTGGTGTCTGGGAATGCCCGGATTTAATCCGTTTCAATACGTCGGAAGGAGAAAGATGGGTGTTATTGGTCAGTATTAATCCCGGTGGACCAAATACGGGCTCGGCAACACAGTATTTTGTTGGTGCATTTGATGGACATATGTTTACTACAGACCAGAAAGATACCCGTTGGATGGACTATGGCCCTGATAACTATGCCGGCGTGACTTTTTCCAATACCGGAGATCGCAACCTTTTGATTGGCTGGATGAGCAATTGGGAATATGCAAATCAGGTTCCGACACCCACTTGGCGCAGCGGAAATACAATTGTTCGGGAACTTGGTTTGGCCAAAGATGGGGCCGGCTGGATCCTGACATCAAAGCCGGTATCGGAATTGAGTAGGGGTAGTAAGTCTGTGTTAAAACCCAAGCAAATTAAAGTAAACAAGACCGTTGATCTTAGTGAATTCATTGCCAAATTAGGGAATACATTTGATGGATCCTTTGCGCTGGACAAACTCGTTGAATTTAAAGTTGAATTATCTAATGATGACGGGGATCATCTGGTGTTTGGCTTTGATAAAAAGAAAAACGAATATTATATCGATCGTTCAAAGGCTGGGGAAACCAATTTCAGTGATAAGTTTGTCCTTCGTCCTGTCGCGCCCCGTATTGCAATGGCGACGGGATCCGATGTGCGTTTTTTGCTTGACCGAAATTCAATTGAACTATTTGCCGATAAGGGAAAAGTAAATATGAGTGCGTTGTTTTTTGCCAAAAAGCCATTTACAAATCTTGTTGTGCAGTCAAATGAACGGGTCACGCTAAAAGATTTTAATGTAAAGCGGGTCAATTAAAAGAGACTTCGATTCGTAAGACGAATTGTAAAAAATTGACCTGATGCGGGGTCGAACGTTATTGCCGGGTGGGGCATCGTTTGACCTTTGCGTTAGGTTATTGTTGTTTGTGTCTAATATTTTCTGATAATTCCGTTGGTGTGAGATTCCCAAGACCTTCATGGGGTCTGTTGTTATTATATTCATCGATCCATGCCTGAGTATGTTCTCCCATAGAGATGGTCAATTTGCAACGGAATTTAATGGTCTGGAGATGAGAAATCTCCAGCTGTAATCAAACAAAGTGCAGTAAGTGTAGATTGTATTAACTTTGACAGTTTCGCTGTAGGTTAAATAGTAAATAGCCCAAATCCTCCGAGTGATGCGTATTACCTAATCATTTTTATAAAATATAGCCAAATCAAAACCCATTTCTTTTGATAAATCATAATAACTTTTTTCTGAATCAATTTGAAGGTTCTTGTATACCTTATTTCTTTGTTCAGGAAAGTTTCTAAAATTTATTTCTTTAAAACTGTCACTATAATGCTCACCGGCAATTAAATCTTTGTGATCTTGCAGGTAAACACATTCATTCGCTAATACCTCAGCGTATTCAGCACTCCAGCTTACATCAAATTCATCAGCGTCTTTATATGATGTGTCCAGGTTTAGTTCACCTCTTAACAACTTTACCTTACCATCTGATTCACCTATTATTTCAGGAAATTCAATGCTCTTATAATCAACATCAATATGCCCTGCTTTGCCCCAATTTAACCGGTTAGTTTTTGAATCTATCCGATAAATAAAAACACCGTCTATCAATGATTCGAGATGTTGAGGCAGTTGATGTGTATCATAAATTCCTTTAAACATTTTTACCAAATGACAATCTTCGTATACATCAAAGTATGATTCCTCATCTTGCTCGACAGATTTTGAAAAATACTGTTTTTCTACATCAAACAAAATTTGTCCAAAAATAAATTTTTTAAATTCTTCTAATTGAAGGTAGAATATATCTCCGTGATTTAGTTTTTCTTTTTTTTGCATTATATTTTATGAGCACTTAATCAATTTACTAAAATAATTAAATTCCCTTCTTGATGCCGCATTTTTTTATTCCGTATTTCAGCACCCTCGTTTAGGATCCAACCCCTTTTCTATAAGATGCTAAGATAATTTTGTCCTTCTTTTTGAAGACTTTTACTGACGTACACGATTTCCTTCGTCTGTTTATCTACAATCTCGTAGTTTAGATCCTTTTTTGCTAGATCAAGTCTTCTATCAGTTTTTCATTTTTTTGGTGCAATTATTTTGAATAGTATGTCCCTAAAAAATGAGCAATACCTATCAGTAGCTGTAAGGATACAGCAATTTTACACAACAATTTTTCTATCATATTTTCTGTCCAGATCTGCCGATTTTCTTGCGTCAGAGATTAATCCGGAAATTTTAGATGTTTTTCACGATAGCGCTTAATGTTTGAATGCGCACGGATCTGAAAAGAAACCCTGCGGATTGTAAATGTAATGATACTATCATTTTAATTTTGTATACACTTGAAAAAAAAATCATTATAGAAATGATGAGAAAAACTTTTCGATGGAATATTGGGAACCGAAATTAAGGATACTTGAAATCAGGTAAAAGAAAGCATTAAAATGGAACTAGTATTGAAAGAAAGTGATCTATAATAGAAGCAAATATGAGTATAAAATTATTGACGTTGTTAACTTTAATAGCAAATCTTACTTTCGCCCAAGTGTCCAGCACATTGAATGTTAGACTAGGGAATTTGGATAAATTATTCCTCCAGAAGGTCAGCATCATTGACACGCAGACCAAAAAAAGCGTTGTACTTAAAGATGGAACTTACGCTTTTAAACATGGCAATCAAAATGCCGATATTTTTATAAAAAATGGCCTTATTAACGGAAACGTCTCTATACTCAAGGGCGAGGAGAAAAGTGAATACAAAATTGAAAATTCACAGGCAAAAACGTTTACAGTATATACAGGAGGCTTTTTATCTCTCGAAGGACATCGGGATGCAGAGAAAGCCTATTATAAAGAATATTATCTTGATCCGGAACAAAGGCTCAAAAGTGAGGGTTGGATGTCTTTAAATAAAAACAAGCATTATGGCATAGGTATTTCAAAGAGATACTATGAAGACGGCACCATAGCCCATATAGCTGATCGGGTAACAGAAACCTTCACAGATTTCTATCCCAATGGAAATAAAAAAAAGAAACAAGGTCACAATATTTATGAGACCTTTAAAGAGGACGGGAGCGTCTATAATAGGCAATACACTAAAAATAATATTCGGTATGATGACTATTATTATGAAGGAAAATTATCAACACGTTCTTATAGAGAAGGAGCTAGTGAAATAGAGGAATATTATCAAAATGGTGTTTTACATAAAAAGGAGTCAACACAAGCTAACGGACAAGTACGTGTATTCACCTATGACAAAGCAGGGAAACTTATTAGCGATCAAAAATCACGGAGCCAATACCCCGGAAGGATAAATACAAATTAACTATTCAATTAAAGTTCATTCATTTTGCGTTACTGCTATTTACCATAGGTCCAACAAATGGTTACCAAGGGTATCTATAAATGGAAGAAATCGGACAACAAACGGTTGAGATATGCAAAAACAACAATCGTAAAAATTGAAAGGACATTAAACAGATGAGAAGATTAGCCATACAGTTTTTAGTTATATTATTTTTTGCTTCGTGCAGTACCATGAACGAATTTTATCAAGGATTTGTGATAGACGAAAATAATAATCCGATTGTAGAAGTTCTCGTTTCCGAATACCAGCGTGAAGAGAATCAAGCCAGAACTGATAAAATTGGTTATTTCAAGCTATCAAAAAAATCCTGTTGCATAAGCGATTTGGTTTTTGCGAAAGCAGGATTTAGAACAGACACAATTCGCACAGTTTGGCATCAAGCAGGAGAAACCACAAAATATAATTTCATTATGAAAAAAGATACTACGAGGGTAAAACTGGAGATCCGGAGGCTCTGATCATATGATTTCGGAATTCATTGATCAGTTGATTCGAACAAATTTGATCATTAAAAAAATGGCTCTATTGATTTTAGATGTATAATTTTATACTACTGCTAGCATTAATATAGATGGCCAACTTACGACGGAATTTAATAGTCTGGAGATCCGAAATCTCCACATAGATCTACGATTGAAGCTATCGGATTGTTTTTTGAAAAGTGTAGAAAAGTTTGTAAGATTGCCAATAAATAATAACCAATCCACGTAAATTGAATCTGCCTTATGAAAAATGATTTACAGTATATTCATGAAGCTTCGAGATCACAGTCCGAGGAAATTGATTTTGAGGAGATTTACATACAAAATTGGGAGAGGATATATAAACAAGTCATTCGGATAATACCCGAAGAACAGGAGGCTATTGATATTGTACAGCAAACATTCACGGACCTCTGGGAAATCAGGGCCAAAATACCTCAAATTAAGTCATTGAGATCTTTTCTTTTTATTATGGCCAGGAACCTCTCATTTCGAAGGCTCAGAGACATTTTAAAGAATGAAAAGAACTTGGATAGCTATGCCAGCCATTATTGTAAGCATAATTCTGCAGTAGACCAAGAGTTGGATTTTAAGGAATTAAATACCATGATTCAAAGCCATATTGATCTGCTTCCCGACAAGATGAAAACAATATTCTTAATGAGTAGAAAATCCCATCTTTCTTATTTGGAGATCGCCAAAGAACTCAACATATCTGATAAAACAGTCAAAAAACAGATCAGCAATGCGATCAAGATCCTGAAAACAAAAATAGATAAAGAATACATCCCATATTTGATGGTACTGATCTTGCTGGATACTTTATAATTTTTTTTCTTTTATCTACTACTTTGCTTTTCGGATTGACTCTTTAATAGTATATAGGCAATAATAAACCAAATACTTTATGAACGAAAAGGAAGCAAAAGAACTTTTTAACAGGTATAGAACTAATCTGTGTACACCGGAGGAAACGAAGGCCATCGAACATTACCTGCTTAAATATCCTGTCGTAAATCATACAGCATGGAAAAATGAAGCACATAAAAAGGATGTGGATGCACGTATTCGCGCCGGGTTGCCTATGCTTCAAAATGCTAAAGTGAAACAGATGAGCTGGAAGGCTATTGTTTCCTATGCCGCAGTTGCACTTGTTTTAATTGCTTCGAGCTTTTGGTTATTGACAACTAAACAGCCGTTGTCGCCCAGTCCCAAAGAAATCGTTCTCGCCAGATCTAAGACTTTTAAGAGCGATGAAGTGACTGTAGTTCTTCCCGATGGTTCAGTCAAAATCTTGAAAGACAGTTATCATGTTGCCGAAGATCTAAATCTAACACAGCAACAAAGAGGTAGGGATGCCAACGAGTCGGATCTGACGATCAATGTTCCTGCCAGAAGAAAGCAAGAAATCGTCTTGAGCGATGGTTCAATTGTCTGGCTGAATGCTGGCGCTACGTTGAAATTACCAAAGATTTTTGATAAAAATCATCGTACAGTTTACCTAGAAGGTGAAGGCTACTTTGAAATTGCACATAATAAAAAATCACCTTTTAGGGTCATGATAGACAATGGGGAAGTTCTGGTTACAGGAACAAAATTTAATGTGCAATCCTATGGTGAAGAGGACTATGTGCGGACTTCACTCGTGGAAGGTGGGGTAGACTTCCAGTTTAAAAACAAACTATATACGTTGAAGCCAGGTATCGAAGCGCTCAGCCAGAAGAAAAATGGCGGCATCGTGCAACAGAAGTTTGATGCCTCACAACTACTTTCTTGGAAAGAGGGGTATTTTTCTTGTGACGGGCTTGAGCTAAATGAACTCATGAAGGTAGTCTCCAGATGGTATAATGTTACAATTATTGATGAAAGCATGAATGTAAGCCGTAAAATAGGAGGAACATTCTCTGCAGATATGCCACTCGAGGAACTTTTACAGAATCTGTCCATTCTGAGTGGTGTCAAATTTAAAATCAAGGGAAAGGAGGTTTATATCACCCAATAGATACCTAAAGAAAAGGACCAAAAAAAACCAGAAGTGCGACCAACACTTCTGGGATGGGACACATGCGAACATGCGCCTAAGGTTCCAATATGTTAAAGACCTATTCAGCAACAATTTAAAACCTATTAACAAATGTATAAAAAATTTGTTCCAATTTTCAATTGGATTAATCCACCGCTAATCAAGTTCATTATGACATTAAAGTTGACTTTTGTTATGCTACTATTGTGTTGTAGCCAAGTGAACGCTGTAGTATATTCTCAAGTAATAAAACTCTCCTTAAAAAATAGTAATCTGAAAGAAGCTTTAACGAGTATAAGCAAGCAGTCGGGATATCATATCCTCTACCTTCAGAAAGATATCGTTAATAAGGATAAGATTACACTTTACTTGAATAATGCTTCATTATCCGACGCGTTAAACAAAACATTGGAAAATACCGGTTTGACTTATGTTATGCGCGGCAAACAGATTCTCGTTGAAAAGGAGAAGGGAAAACTTAGAATAAATTCGGATCCTGGATCCAGTGTACTGCAAAAAGAGATCAGTGGTACCGTTTCAGGCCCTGATGGACGTCCAATTTCAGGTGTTACGGTTCAGAATTTACAAGGGACAGTAACTTCTACCGATGAACATGGAAATTTTACACTGAAAGCAAAGGAAGGCGATCAGCTCTTAGTTAGGTTTATGAGCTATGAAGATCAGCGGTTGACTGTCACTGGTCAGCAAAAATATCAGATTAGGCTGACGCCAAAGGTGGATCAATTAGATGAAGTCGTCGTAGTCGGATACGGTACTGCCAAAAAAAGTAATCTGACAGGTGCGGTAACTTCTGTCGATCTAAAAAAACAGGATAACGCACCGCTTTCAAATGCTTCTCAATTGCTCCAGGGGGTACAAGGTGTTTACGTCAATCAACCGGGAGGACAGCCCGGAAGGGATGAAGCGACTGTAAGGGTCCGTGGACAGGGCACGCTCAACAATAACAATCCCCTAGTGCTTGTGAATGGGATTGAATATTCAATGGACAATGTCAATCCAGCAGATATTGCCAGTATCACAGTATTGAAAGATGCCGCTTCAGCGGCGATTTACGGGGCAAGGGCAGCGAATGGTGTCATCTTGATTACAACCAAGAGTGGCGTAGCAGGAAAATTTGAAGTAAAATATGATAACTATTTTGGTTATCAAGAAGCCAATTACTTGCCTGATTTTGTCAAAGATCCGATTGAGTTTATGAAGCTCAGGAATCAGGCCCAACTTAACGAAGGGAAAACGCAAGTTGATTATTCGGATGCCTTGATTGAAGAATACACAAAAGGCATGAAGGAAGATCCGATTGTGTATCCGAATAATGACTGGTTCAAAATTATTTTTGGCAAAGGTGCCATCCAAAATCATCATGTCGCATTTTCCGGCGGTACAGATAAACTGACACATTCGCTATCGCTCAATTACTTGAAGCAGAATGGAGCTGTCATGGGAACATCCGCAAAAAGATACGGTGTTAACTATAATACACAGGCGCAGATTACCAACCGTTTAAAAGTTGGCGGGATCATCAACGTGAGCTACAAGGATTTAGATGAACCGACTTCAAGTGTAGCCAATCTGATGGAAATGACCTTTAAGGCTCAGGCATTCCACCCGACTTACTTAGCTGATGGGCGATATGCCAATACGTTTATCCGCACTCCGGGCCACAACGTGTATCGAAATCCTTTGGTGCTGGCTAATGAGGGACAAAATAATACAAGACAACAGCGCGCACTTTTAAACGTGTTTGCAGAATATAAGCTTCCGTTCGATATTACCTATAAGATCAATGGAGCCGTAAATAAAACAGATGATCGGAACAGTCGATTTGTTCCTGATGTGTATGTCTATCAAGTTAAAACAAATGAAGCACAGCGTGTTCCTTTCGATGGTGCGAGTCCCTCTAACAGAGGATTACGAAAAACCAGTGTAGGGGCATCCACGATTACTCTTTTCCAGACCCTGGATTGGCAAAAAACATTTGCTGAAGACCATCAGGTCAAATTGCTCGTAGGACATAGCAGGGAAAGTGCTTCGGATGAGAATTTCTATGCCCAGAATGAAGGCTATCTTGGGAATGATCTTTATGAACTGAATGCCGGATCATCCAATGCGCAAGTAGCCGGGACTTCATTCAAGTCTAAGTTGCTTTCTTATTTTGGTAGGGCTAATTACAGCTATAAAGAGAAGTATCTATTTGAAGCAAATATGCGCTATGATGGTTCGTCGCGTTTTGCAAAAGGAAAACAATGGGGGGTGTTTCCGTCATTTTCCGCTGGCTGGCGTCTAAAACAGGAGTCATTTATGCAGGATATTACTTGGGTAAATGATCTGAAGGTACGTGCTTCTTACGGTTCACTTGGGAATGAACGCATTGATCTATTCCGATTTGTCAATCTGATTAGCCTGGGACAAGACTATCCGTTTGGATCGACAATTGCTTCCGGTAGTGCCGTTCTCAATTATAATGATCCTAATATTACCTGGGAGACGACCACCATGGGGAATATAGGTGTTGATGCACAATTGTTTAATAATCGGCTTAGTTTTACGGGAGAACTCTTCAAAAAACGTACGACAGATATCCTACAGATGGTAACATTGCCTGATCAGGTTGGTGCGCTGGGTGGGCCTATACAAAATGTAGGCACGGTAGATAACACCGGAATAGAACTGGGCTTGAATTATCAAGATAAGATCAATGATTTTGGTTACCAGGTAAGTGGTAGTATTACTTACATTAAAAATAAGATTGTCAGTCTTAAAGGGAGAACCATCTACAGCGGACGCACGATCTTAAAAGAAGGATATCCGATCAATTCCTATTATCTGATCAAAGCTGACGGGATTTTCCAAAGTGAAGAAGAAGTAAAAAACAGCCCTTTTCAAACGAATAATACAAGACCGGGATACCTTAAGTATGAAGATTTCAACAATGATAAATTCATTACGGAAAGCGATAGGCAGATTGTAGGATCCAATATCCCTAAGTTGACTTATCAGTTCAATATTAATTTAAGTTATAAAGACCTATCCTTGTCCAGTTTCTTTCAGGGGGTGGGAAATGTATACACCTATGCTGAAAATATCGGTGCAATGCCATTCTGGTTTGGTACATCTGTACCAAAAAAATGGGTGACCGATTCTTGGACAGCGGAGAACCCTAGTGCGCCATTACCTATTTTGACGACGTTTGAGGGAAGTACGACCGAAAATTTCAGAAGTTCTAGTTTTTGGCTACGGAATGCAGCATACTTACGGCTCAAAAATCTGCAGTTGGCCTACAACTTACCCAAAACTTGGACAGATCAGGTTGGCATTAGCAAACTGCGGGTATTTGTCAATGCACAGAATCTGCTAACCATTAGTAAAATGGATGATTTTGATCCCGAGAAAAACCTAAATGGATCTACTTTTTATGAATATCCAACTGTCAAGACCTTTACAGCGGGACTTAACCTAACTTTCTAAATTGAAACGAATGAGAACGATAAAAATACTTCAACTTGCACTATTGATATCTTTAGGCGGTCTATCTGCCTGTGACAATAATCTTGATATAAATCCAGCAGACCAGTATAGCGAAGCAACCTATTGGAAAAATAGTGATGAGGCCATGGCAGGACTGACAGGATGTTACCGGGTTTTACAGGAAGGTGCAGGATCCAATTGGTTTTATGAAACAGATATGATTAGCCCAAATGGTTATGCTTATAACGAAGCCAATGGTACAGATGCAATTGCCCGAGGTGTTCATAATGCTTTAACACCACTGGTCGTCAATCGCTGGCAAGTGGGATATAAAGGAATAGGACGTTCAAACACTTTTTTGGACAAGGTGCAGGCTGTCGAAATGGATGAAAATTTAAAAAAACGAGCGATCGGTGAAGCTAAATTTCTAAGAGCATTAAACTACTTTTATTTAATTGATGTATTTGGAGGTGTACCCCTGATCTTAGAACAGCCGAATTTGGAGAAGCATGCTTCATTGCCTAGGAATAGTAAGGCAGAAGTCGTTGAACAAATATTAAAGGACTTAGCCGAAGCAGCCGAGAGCTTGCCTGTTAAATACAGTGGTGCGGACCTTGGGCGGGCAACCAAAGGAGCAGCATTAACCTTGCGAGCACGTGTTCTTCTATATAATGAACGCTGGGCCGAAGCATATGCGGATGCGCAAAAAGTGATGGACCTGAATACATATAAGCTTTTTGACAGCTATAGAGACCTTTTTCTTTTAGAAAATGAGCTCAGTTCTGAAGTTGTATTTGATGTTGAATACCGCTTGCCACGTTTCTTTATTAGTTTTGACTATGTTAGTTTTCAGCTCAATCGGCCGGCACCTACCAAAGATCTTGTCGATGCTTACCTCATGGATGATGGCAAATCTTGGGATCAATCAGGGCAATATGACCCTACTAGGCCCTATGAACATCGAGATCCCCGGCTCCTTCAGTCTATAAATTGTATCGGATATCGATTCAATGGACAGATTACCCAGGCCAGTCAGGTTGTTAACACGGGATTTGGATTAAAGAAATATACATCGTACAAAGATGACGCAACTATTCCTCTGATTGGTAACAATGGATCTGAGCTCAACCCGATCCTGATGCGGTATGCAGAAGTCCTGCTCACTTACGCGGAGGCTCGAAATGAAGCTTCCGGGCCTGATAGCAAGGTTTATGATGCATTAAATCAGGTGCGACAACGTAAATCCGTCAATATGCCAAAAGTAGAGGAGGGCTTGAATAAAGAGGAGATGCGAAATGTTATTAGAAGGGAACGTCGTGTTGAACTAGCTTTTGAAGGAATCTATTATTCTGATATCCGTCGCTGGAAGATTGCCGATGTCGTGAACAATCTTCCGGTTCGCAACTATAAGGGAGATGTTGTTCGTAATAGGGCCTTTGATAAAAATAGGGATTACTTATGGCCAATTCCAGCAGACCAGGTACAATTAAATCCAGCATTAGAACAGAATCCAAATTGGCATTAGTCACCAGATTTAAATACATTATTCATATGAACTATAAATTGCTCTTTATAAGCCTTCTTGGCACACTATCTTTTTTCCGTCTTTCCGCACAATCCAAGGATAAACGGCCCAATGTGATTGTGATCTATGCTGATGATCAAGGATGGACAGATTTGAATTCTTTTGGCGGAAAAGATCTTTATACTCCAGTATTGGATAGCCTCGGAGCCAGCGGTGTCCGTTTTACACAATTTTACTCTGCTTCACCCATATGCTCCCCTTCACGGGCGTCTATGCTGACAGGGCGTTTTCCACAACGGGCCGGGTTGCAGGAAATGGCATCCTCAGACGAAGGAGTGGCAGGCATGTCGAATGATCAATATACTATGGGTGAGTTGTTCCGGGACGCGGGGTATAAAACAGCGCATATCGGTAAGTGGCATGTGGGATACACAAAAGAGACCATGCCAAATGCGCAGGGGTTTGATTACTCTTACGGTTTTATGGGCGGATGTATAGATAATTATTCTCATTTTTTCTATTGGGACGGTCCCAATAGACATGATCTTTGGAAGAATGGTGAAGAGATTCATGAGGATGGAGCATATTTTCCGAATCTCATGGTGAGAGAGACAAATACCTTTATGGAGGAAAACAAAGATAATCCGTTCTTTATCTACTTTGCCATCAATATCCCACATTATCCTTTACAAGGGGAAGAAAAGTGGCTTAATTACTATAAAGAAAAGGGCTTAGCCTCACCTAGAGATAAGTATGCCGCCTTTATTTCGACTATGGACGAAAAGATCGGTTTGGTACTCCATAGGCTAAAGGAACTGGGACTTGATGAAAATACGATAGTTATTTTTCAGCCCGATCAGGGTTTTTCTGAAGAGATACGCACCTTTGGTGGAGGAGGCACGGCCGGGGATCTCCGGGGTTCAAAATTTAGCTTATTTGAAGGTGGTACACGCGTACCGGCCATTATCAGCTGGCCCAAAAAAATAAAAGCCAATCAGGTACGTGATCAATTTGCATCAAATATTGACTGGTATCCGACATTGGCAGACTACTGCGGTATCAAATTGCCTAACAGAAAATTGGATGGCAAAACATTGATAGGGATCATTAAGGACAAAAATGCACCCGCACAACATCAGGTATTCTACTGGCGTCAGGGAGGTAGCAAGGACAAACCACAATGGGCCGTTAGAAAAGGCGACTGGAAACTTCTTCGGTACCCGATGTTTGCAAAGGCAGAGGAACTTGACGAACAGGGCTTCTTTCTGGCGAATTTAAAAAAGGATATTTCCGAGAAACGAAACTTTGCAAAAGAAAATCCAGCGATTGTTCAGGAGTTAAAAAATCTCTACGAAAAATGGATCAGCGAAGTACATCATCAATAAACTTGTGCCCATGAAGACAATCTTAAATAAATATAATCTATTTTTTCAGGTGCTATTCGCGCTATTTCCACTGCTGGGACACGCGCAAAAAACTGATGTCCCAACACGCCCGAATATTGTCTTTGTCCTAACAGATGATTTTACGGCGCAGGCATGGGGGGTGTATGGTGGTATTTTCAAAGATCTTGTCCACAATCCGAATATAACACAATTGGTCGGTGAAGGAGCTTTGCTCAATAATGTATTTTGTACCAATTCGATCTGTACACCTAGCCGTGCGGCTATATTGACGGGGCAATATAGTCATAAAAACCAGGTCTATACACTCGAAGATGCTTTGGCGACTGACAAGGAAAATATCGCTAAAGATCTTCAGCAAGCAGGTTATCAGACGGCGATTTTTGGAAAATGGCATCTCAAAAAGATGCCGGGCGGATTCGATGATTTTGAGGTATTACCCGGTCATGGGCAATACCATAATCCGAGCTACCTATCAAAGGACAATTGGAATGATCATGAGCAGTCAGGTAAGCCTTATCAAGGGTATGTAGATGATATTACCACTGCGATGAGCCTTGACTGGATG
This sequence comes from Sphingobacterium sp., assembly GCA_031277685.1. Lineage (GTDB taxonomy): Bacteria > Bacteroidota > Bacteroidia > Sphingobacteriales > Sphingobacteriaceae > Sphingobacterium. The sequence goes on from JAITLV010000085.1 coordinate 77,107, forward strand.
AAAGCACGGGACCCAAATCGACCATTCTTCCTGATGTGCCAATTCAAGGCTACCCATGAACCTTTTGATTTTGCAGATAGGTTTAAAGATTACTATAAAGATGTTGAGTTTCCTTATCCCACGACCTTTTTGGATTCAGGAGCAGTGACAACCGGACGATCATTCGAAGGACAACCACTGGAAGAACTTGGTCATCGTTATGAGCAGGCATCCACAGGATCATTTTGGACCACTTATCCTGAACTTCCATTTTCTACACAAGGATTAAACGCTCTGGAAGCACGCAAAAAGATTTACCAAAAATTTATCAGGGACTACCTTCGCTGTGTCGCAGGTATTGATGACAACCTTGGCAAGATATTGCGTTATCTCAAATCAGCTAACCTCGATAAAAATACAGTGGTTATTTTGACCTCTGATCAGGGTTATTTCCTGGGCGAGCATAATTTTATGGACAAACGGCTCATGTACGAAGAATCTCTTCGTATGCCCTTTGTAATTCGTTATCCAAAGGAGATCCAAGGGGGGACGCGTATTAGTGATATGGTCCTGAATATAGATTTTGCTGCCCTCTTTGCAGATTATGCAGGCATTAAAAAACCAGCCTACATTCAGGGAAAAAGTTTTCGGACTAATCTCATGGGGAGATCCCCAAAGGAATGGCGCACAGTAATGTATTACAGGTACTGGCAGCATGCTCCCAGACGTCCAGCTCACTTTGGTGTACGCGATGAGCGTTATAAGCTGATCTATTTTTATGGGCAGCCGCTGGAAATGACTGGAAGCGACAAAAACACAACAGTTCCAGCCTGGGAGTTCTATGATCTGTTGCAAGATCCTATGGAAAGTCATAATGCCATCCATGATAAGCAATATCGCAAAGAAATTGGACGATTGAAGGAAAAGATGATCCAATTAAAAGCAGAAAGCGGGGACGATGATCGGAAGAGGCCGGCCCTTCAGCGTCTATTGCTTAAAGATAACTTATCACCTTATTAATTTTGTAGGTTTATATGTTTATTTAGTTTGAGCCACTTCCGAAAAATAGGGAGTGGCTTTTATTTTATGAGTCGCCACTATTTATTTGTACTTGGTAGAGCGGGATTTGACTTATTGTGGAAACGTGTGGTATATGTTCCGTCTTGACCACCAAAAGTAAGGAAGAACCTCAATGTTCGAAATCTCCAGCTTTGCCTCAGAATTTTTACTTTGCTCCCAATTCATCAATTTTATCCGCTACTTTTTGTGTTTGTCCTGTTTCGTGGTTCCAAGCGAATATTTCATCACCTAGTTGTTGTACATTTTCTGCTATTGGCAATAATACTAAATGGTCTCCACTACCATTGGAGGCAATAGCTATAGCGTTGGCCGTGAAGTTTCGCCATCTCCTTGCTTCTTTAATTTCTAAAGTAATATGGTTGCTCGTTCTGCTCATTCGCTTCTTATCCGATTTGTCAAAAAATGGGTGCAGTGGGAATGGAAATTTCACAAGAGTAAGTTGTTTTTTGTAGATATCCTGCATTTATATATTGGTTTTTTTATGCTAAATTAGTGATTGTTGAATCGTAATAAATAACCAAATTAATAGAAGAATTTGTTTCATGTGCTCAAGGATATTGACGTGTCTGTTTATCATATACTATTTCTTTTCTGCCATTTACGGCGGCCCTGTTATTGCTCAATTGGCTTCAAGAGGATTATTTTTTCGCAACTATGAAACTATTCAGGATAAAAGGACCGGACTGGAGCTTTTTGCTGAAGAACCATTGGTCTTGAACCGGAAGCTGAACCTGGAGTTCGACATTCGTTTCAATCAGAAAGCGCACTCTTATTTCGGTTATATCTTGCGACTTATTGGCAATGATCAATACAATATCGACTTGGTATGCCGTGACTTTAGTCCCAAGTTCAAAAATATCAGCATTGTGATCGGTGATAAGGAATACCCTATTTCCATTTCGCCTGAAATGGCTTATTCTTACCAATGGAAGAAGGTGCAGATTATGCTCGACTTGCAACAGGATCAGCTTGAGTTCAGCTTCAATGGCCAGAAGTATCGTTATCCTCTTCATTTGCCAGATAACCTTGCGGTAACTGTCAACTTTGGAATGACTCGCCAATCAGGTTTCGCCTCTACAGATGTGCCCCCCATCGGGATACGGCAACTTAAAGTCACCAACGATACCCACAACTATTATTGGCCGCTCAATGAGCGCTCGGGCGAGGTTGCTTTAGATCAGTATCATCAAGCTCGGGCTAAGGTATCCAATCCGCTCTGGGGGGTGGCATTGAGTGAAAATTGGAGTGAGCTCACCGCGCTTCAAGTGCATAGCAACAGTAGTTTATGTTTTGATCCTGTACACGAAATTGTCTATATTGTTGGCAATGATAAATTATTAGCTTTCAGTAGCCTTGAAGGTACCCTTAAGGAGATTCCCTATGCGGATGGCCCTCTTAAACTTTTGAAAGGAAACCAGTCTATTTTTATTTCTGGCGAGGGAACAGGGGAAGGGAAGATCATTAACCTTTTTCCTGATCAGCGGCTAGCCAGCACATTTGATTTTAAGACTCGTCGATGGAGTAAGTCCTACATGTCGGGGGAGACAACGGCCTATTGGCATTTTAATAAGGTCTATTGGCCAGAGGACTCTAGTGTATACTTATTCGGCGGCTATGGCTATTTTGCTTATAAAAATGCCATCCAGCAAGTTGCTCTTCACAATAGCAACTACAGACAGCTAGCCGCCGCAAATGATGTCTTCTCTCCTAGATACCTGGCAGCAGCAGGCGCATCCCAGCGTGGTATATATCTAATGGGTGGTTATGGAAGCTTGAATGGAAAACAGGAGGTCAATCCTAGAAATTATAACGATCTACTCCTGTTGGATATGACGACCAAAAAGATGAAAAAACTTGGTGAGATCGATTTTCAGCACCCCGGCTATGTGTTGTCCAACTCACTGGTCGTAGATGAAAAGGATAGCTTGATCTATGGCCTCATACATGAAAAGAATGTGTTTAATACTCAACTGCAACTCTTTCGTTGTGATATGAATGCAAAAGGACTTCAGATGATAGGAAAGGGGATTCCCTAAAGTTTTCACGATATCAGATCTTATTCCGACCTCTACCTCAGCCGTAGGGCGCAAAAACTCCTGACCGCGACATTGTTTGATCGCGGTAACCATGCCCAATTCAAGTTGTATGGTCTGGATTATCCACCGCTGCTCCACCCTTCTGGGCAGCAAAATGCCGCAGGCAGTAGTCAGATATTGTTTTGGGGATTGGTCGTTGTTGGATTGTGTCTGTTTGGAACGGGACTCTATGGGTATGTTCGCAAAAATAGGCGGGATACAGCTCCGTCTGCAGGAGTCGAAGATCCCGATGTATCTCTTGGCATTCCTGAACGGCCGATATTCTCGAGCTCACTAAACAATCGACAGCTTAAAGAAGGTGAGTATCAGTTGCATCTTTTCGGTCAATTTGAGTTGAGTACTGCAGCAGGAGAGCAGGTGTCGCAGCTGCTTACACCGATCCTACGTCAGATTTTTTTGATTATTTATTTGTCCAAAGTACTGGATAACAAAAGTGTCAGATCGGATAGTTTGTATGGTTATCTATGGCCTAACAAAGATGTTAAAAGCGCAAGAAATAACCTCCTAGTCAATATCGGTAAACTGAAACATATTCTTCAAGAACTGAAGTTCGCCGAATTGACTCATACGGAAGGGAACTGGCAGCTGCACCTCATGGAGGATAGGCTAAGATGTGATCTGCAGGATTTCATTTTCTTGTCACGACAGGAGAAATTGCCCCTGAACGAAGTCATGCGTAGGATGATAGATCTCCATCTTCGAGGCAAGGTTCTGGAAGACTGGGATACACTTTGGACTGATTCCTACAAGAGCATGGTCAATCTGACTATGGATGATATCTTCTGTCGGTATATGCAGACTATTAGCAACCGGGGGATGAAACCTGAGCTCAACCTGATTGCTTCTTTCTGTAAGGTCATGCCTTTTCACGAAGAGGCTATGCAGTATTATTGCTGTATATTGAGCCGCGGAGGCCAGCACGAGGAAGCTCATCGTTTTTATAGCCGGTTTGCCCAGGAATACCAAATCATGTATGGTGAAAAATACCCTTTATCATTGTCTGCCGTACTTTCGGAGGTGACTTCTGGTAGCAATTAACAGATTTTTTTGAAATTGATCTCAGTATAGCGTTTAATTGCGTAGATTTTTTTATTGTTGATAATGAGTTTGTTGTGATCTATCCTTATTATCCTTTTTCTAATTAAGCCAAAATTAATAAGATTTTAAGTCGAGGGTTGTAGCTTTAGCGATAATAACGATGGCCTCTGTGTTTCACTTTTCAGAGGTTATAAACCAAAAATCAATTTATGAAATATTATCGCTATTACAGGTGTTCCAAGCTCCAGAGGATCTTGGCTTGTTCAATCGCGCTGTTGGGAACAAATCTCACTTTGGACGCAGCATCGCTGCGTGTGACAGCTATTCTAAAATACGAACAGCAGCAGTGGGCGGGACAGGTGCATGATGAGATGGGCAAGCCTTTGCCCAATGCTAGTGTGCGGCTACGTGGAAATCAGCTTGTCGTTCAGACAGATGTGAATGGGAAATTCAAGATACAAGCAAGAGAAAATGACGTAATAGAAATAAGTTTGGTTGGGTTTCGGTCGAAGTCGGTGGTGATTGGTGCTTCGGCCAGCCTTACCGTGCGGTTAGAGAGGATGGATCAGAGCCTAGACGAAGTGGTGGTCGTGGGCTACGGAACACAGAAAAAAGGTAACCTCACTTCGGCGATCTCAACTATTCAGTCCAAGGATATCCCCACCACGACTAATGCTAGCTTGGCCCAGATGCTTCAAGGAAAGATCCCCGGTCTGCAGATCCGACAGACATCAGCAGAACCAGGTACTTTTTCCAATACGATCAATATCCGAGGTTTCGGCGAACCACTTTATGTGATCGATGGTATCGTACGAGATGGCGGAACGGAATTTCAACAGCTCAACCCTAACGATATAGAAAATATCAGCGTCCTCAAGGATGCCTCGGCAGCGGTATATGGCCTGAATGCCGCAAATGGGGTGATCGTCGTTACGACTAAAAAAGGGCAGTCTGGCAAGCCCGTATTTAACTATACAGGAGCTGTAGGCGCACAGACTCCCACTGATAGACCTATTATGGCAAATGCCGCTCAGTACTTGCAGATGTATGATGATGCTGTGTTTTTCCGTGACGGTACTCATCCGATATCCCAAGCTGAAATTGAACGTTGGAAAACCGGGGGAACTGGATACGAAAGCACGGACTGGTATAACGAAACGTTTAAGAAAGCGTCGGTGCAGCAGCAGCATGACCTATCGGTTCGAGGCGGAACTGATAAGATTAATTTCTTTAGCAGCTTGGGCTATTACAATGAAAATGGCATGTTCAAAAGCGGTGATATGAAATACAATCGGTATAACTTCAGGACCAATCTAACGGCTAAGCTCTCCGATAACATGAAGCTGGATGTCCTATTTGCTGGGCGCAGGAGCAAACGAATCTACCCGGGGGGCGATGGTTTTATTTGGATGTATAAGGGGACGATCATTAGCTTGCCTACCGAAGGTCCGTATATACAGGATAATCCACAATATCCGGCCAATATTGCCAATCAACAGAATGCAGTGATCATGTCTCAACGGGACTATGCAGGGTATACGGAAGAGAAAGGCAAAAATATTCAATCATCCATTGTACTGACTTACGATGTCCCATTTGTCAACGGGTTGAAGGCCAGCGGAACTTTATCTTATGATAATAACGGCTCCTTTAATAAAAGTGTATGGAAAAACTATAAGGTGTTCGATAAGGACCTAAATGGTATCCTGCTCAATAATCCACGTATTGCCAACGATACCAAGGATGCGGAACGTTTTGTTCTACAAGCCCAATTAGATTACAACCGCTCTTTTGCCGAAGATCACCATGTTAGTGCTACAGCGGTATACGAACAGAAAAGTTTTGTGATGAAGCATGCTCATCTCTATAGGGAATATGAGTTTTATACCACTGACATCGTGGATTATGCATCTGGTAAGCAAACCAATAATGGTGATGAGTTGGAAGAACGTAATATGTCCTATATCGGTCGGTTGAACTATGATTTTAAGAATAAATACCTGTTGGGAGCCACTTTTCGCTATGACGGTTCGTATCGTTATGCGCCAGGAAAACGCTGGGGATTTTTTCCAGGGGTTTCGGTTGGCTGGCGGATCTCCGAAGAGCCTTTTATCAAAAATAACTTACCGTTTATCTCTAATTTTAAACTGCGCGGTTCTTATGGTGTTATCGGTGAGAACGTAGGTGATGCCTTTCAGTTTGTTTTGGGTTTCAGTTCTTTACCGAATGCAGGTTCTGAATTTGTGAATGGAGCATATGTGGGAGGTCTTGGCGCACCAGGAGTGATCAATCCGAATTTTACATGGGTCAAATCCAAGCATAAAGATATTGGTATTGAAGCGAGTTTCTGGAATGGAAAGCTGTCAGTTGAGGCAGACTATTATGAGCGATTAAAATCTGGCAAACTGAAGGTGCGTAATGAGGGACTGCCGAATACTTTTGGTGGCAGCATGCCGATCGAAAACCTGGAAAGTGATCTCACCCGGGGTTTTGATTTTGTGGTCACACACCAAAACAAAGTCAATGAACTGGGGTATACTATCAGCTTTAACATGAACCTTGCACGTACGATGTTTAAAGTCGTGGACAAACCCGAAGCCCGAAGCAGCAATGACCGCTGGCGCAATGGCTTAGTAGACCGTTGGAATGACTTTGTCTGGGGGTATACACATACGGGGCAGTTCCAGAATAGCAATGAGATCCATCAAGCCATTGTATATGACGAGGTACGTGGCAATGCCCAGTTGCTCCCTGGTGACTACAGTTATGCTGATATCAATGGTGATGGACTGATCAATGCCAAAGATATGCTGCCAATATTTCAGGATCAGCACCCAAAGATGTTCTATGGTCTTACCCTGTCGGCCAATTACAAGAACGTCGATTTTACAACAGTATTACAGGGGGCGGCTAAGTATACCATGCGTTTTAATGAAGTATTTTCCCAGATGTTTTTCAACAACGGAAACTTACCGGCTTATTTTTATGATCGTTGGCATCTGGCTGATCCTTACGATCCCAACAGTGACTGGGTGGCGGGTACCTGGCCCGCCAATAGGTATGCCGAGTTTATGCAGTCTTCTTATAGGGAGAGCAACGTGTGGCGTAAAAACGCAACTTACCTTCGTGTGAAGAGTGTGGAGCTAGGCTATAAGCTATCGCTGGGTGAACGGGTTTCAAAACATATTAAAGGAATACGTATCTACGCCAATGCCTTTAATCTATTCACTTTTGCGAACTCTTTTGTCCGCCAATTTGATCCCGAAGGCTACGAGGCCAACTATCAATCGGGTTATAACTATCCGGTGATCAAGAGTTATAATCTGGGTGTGAATGTTTCTTTTTAATTCCTTAAACATGATGAAAATATCTATTGCAAAGTCGATGCTTACTCTAGCCATACTGATGAGTACAATGGGCTGTTCTAAATATTTGGATGTAGAACCAAAAAATAAAATCCCTGGGGAAAAGGTATTGTCCGATCCAAACGGCGTACGGTCATTCTTGGCGGAATTATACTATCAGGCACCGGTGGAGGACCATGTCTTTTTTCCCCGTGCTGGCTTCAATGCCCGGGAAAATACGGGTTTTCTGTCTTTGGCACAGTATGGTCTGGAAGCAATCCATTCGGAATGGCCTAATTGGAATGAATATGCGAATGACTGGTGGGACAAAGGTTATAAGCTCAACCGTAATATCAATATCCTGCTTGCTGCAATTCCAACACTTGCTCTTACCGAAGCCGATAAAAAATCGCTAACAGGAGAAGCACATTTTCTTCGGGCTTATACCTATTTCGAACTGGCAAAATGGTATGGTGGTGTACCTATTATCGCGCAGAATGCGGATTATACCAACGACTTCGAGCAGTTGAAAGTCCCCAGAAATACAGAAAAGGAAACTTGGGATTTTGTATTGGCTGAATGTGACCGTGCTATTGCGGGCCTGCCCGAGAAACAGGCTTCGACGGACGAGTCCAAGCGTAGGGCAACAAAATGGGCAGCCCTCGCCCTCAAATCACGGGCGGCATTGTATGCGGGATCGCTAGCCAAATATTGGCGTGTACTACCACTGTCAGGCGAAGCGGCCTCCAAAAATCTGGTAGGTATGAAGTCAGCAGACGCCAATGGCTACTATCAACAGTGTATTGAGGCTTCTTTAGAACTGATGAACTCGGGGAAATTTAAGCTCTATCAGGCTAACCCTGCTTCCGTGGAAGTGGCGATCGAGAATTACCAGGCTATGTTTGTGGATCCTAACGTTGCGACGGATGAGACAATTTTTGTCAAAGGTTATGCTACAGTGAGCAATCCACTTGCACATGATCTGGATGGCTGGAACGAACCAAATCAAGTAGCGGAAGGGTTTCCATATCATGGTCGTACCAATCCCGTACTCGAATTGATCGATCAATATGAACATTACGGTAGCCCAGGTGAGATCCACCCAATCCATACACGTTCGGACGGAAAAGAGGCCAGTGTCGAAGGGTACAAACCTACGGTGGACTATCTGCGCTATGACAGGCCCGATCAGGTGTTTGATAATCTTGACGCCCGTTTTTTTGCGAGTATTATCTATCCCAATGCGGTCTGGAAGGGACAACGCATTATCATCCAAGGGGGGATCGTACGAGGCGACGGTAGCTTGCTCGATAGTCGGGGGGCAGTCGACTGGAAAGGAACAACCTATTATACCTATGGGAAGGAACAGAATACCCAATATTCAGGTTTTGACGGTTCTGCAAATATGACCCGTTCAGGGTTTCTGATGCGTAAGTTTATGACTGAATCGGCTCATATTACCAATTTTAAGCAATCGACCACCGATTTTATAGATATGCGCTATGCTGAGGTGTTGCTCAATTTGGCGGAATCAGTGGTCGAAAGTGGTTACACGGAAAATAATGCCCGACAACTTGCCGAAGATGCTATCAATGCGATCCGCTTCCGTGCCGGCCATACGGTAAAGGTCGGACTTACCTTGGAGCGGGTGTTGCGCGAACGCACAGTAGAACTTGCTTTTGAGAACAAACAATATTGGGATATGATACGTCGGCGCACCTTTCATGTGATATTCAAGAATAAGCAGAAAGAGGCTTTAGTACCTTATTTGGATCTCCGCGGTGAAAGTCCGAAATATATTTTCGTCCGTCGGACAGTACCGGGAGGGGTGTCTAATAATTTTTCGGATCGGGATTATTATCGACCAATACCTGGAATTGGAGGTAATGGGGTTGTTCAAAATCCACAATATTAGGTCTTTGATGTGTGGAACCTTTGGGTAAAGCCTTTGACCAGATAAATAGAAGATAAAGATTATACGCAATATATAAGATTGATAGATGAAAATAATGAAATTAAGACAGATGGCGAGCTTGGGACTTTCAGTTATCCTTGCTTCCTGTAACCTCAATGAAGTCGACAACTATCCAGGTCCAAATGCGTCGATAGCGGGCGGAATTTATGACAAGGAAACGGGCCAGTTAATTGAGCAGGATATCATCCGTGGCGCTCAGATTGAATACGTGGAGCAAGGGTTCTCCAATCCTGAAGTACAGTATATGGTATTTAAAAATGATGGTACATATCAGAATAAACTGATGTTTGCCAACAGCTACACCATTAGACCGGTCCGGGGAAACTTTGTCCCGTTAGCGGAGGAAAAGATCATTGTTACGGGCGATATGATACATGATTTTAAGGCCCAACCATATATACGGATTAAGAATACTTCTATTTCGCAACAAGGGGATAAAGTCGTGGGCAGCTTTCAGATTCAATCGACAGTAGCAAATCCTGTGAAGCGCGTTTCTCTATTCGTCCATACCGAGGCGAATGTAGGTGATCCGCTGAATCTAATTGCTACGGGAATGGACATTAATGCACAGACTGAAGAGACTACGCTGTATAAGCTTGAGATTGATCTTGGAGCCTATGCCGCAAAACTTAAAAAAGGAAGTGCCTATTACTTCCGCATCGGCGCATTGATCGATGCGGCCGAAGCAAAATATAATTACGCACCGGCGCAGCGGATCACAATAAAATAGTTCCCCAGACCGAAAAGCTCCTACTGATACTATGGCAGGAGCTTTCTGAGAAATTACGGGCCTTTTCCTAAAATAAAAGTATTAGCGCTGAATAATGAATTTGATTCAAAACTGGATCTGTTCTACTTTCGCGTAGGTGGAGCTTTCATTTCTGCGAAATTGAGATCAGCAATGGAAGAAAATAGCATTACAGGTCTTGAATTTGATAATTCCGTTGAGGTTATATTATGATAGACCAGATATATTTCCTTTTTAGGCGGATTAACTGTTGGGGATTATCGCTTATGTACATAAAAAAAAGAGGCATTTCTATGAAGTGCCTCCTTAAGTGGGGCACGAGAGTTGAATAGAACCTTTAGTTCCTTTATTACAGTTTATTAAGAAGATAAAAACAGGCAAATAGAATTATACAGGAGATTTTCCTATGTCATTCTATTTTGCCAGTCTTTGTTTGTCTAAATCTTACTTTTATAAGAAATGTTTTTTAATCGACTATTGAAAATTGCAAAAATACTTTAAAACTTAAAGAATTAAGTTTTAAAGTATTTTTCTATTACCACGTCCCTGAAAATACAATAAGGATTTTTCGGTGTGAGCTTAAAGGGAAAGGGATAATACCCCCAATTATTTCTAAATACCAAAGTCAATGCATCTCTTTTAAGTGCACCTGTTTGTTCCAGAATCGTCTTAAATTCATTCAGAAAGATTATTCGTCCTCCATTCTCTGCCAATTTTTCCACAATTATATTTTCGAGATTTTTATCGATAGGACAATTCATCCAATAATTAAATGATCGTTTACCACAATGTAAAAGAAACCCAAATCCGTGCTGTTTACAAAAATGTATCAATTGTTCAAGATCTCTATGAACCCGGCTATCGAGTATATCTTCTGGGCTAGCCTTTATTTCTGCAAGAAAACAGGAGCCGTCTTTGAGCAGAACCGCGAAATCTGGAGTATAAATATGATCCTTATTCTTCTTTTGATAATTTATTGTGATGGGTTGTTCAAGATAGTATTCAACGATATCAGCGGACTCAAGTTTTTCTATAAATTGAAGCTCAGCATGTGATTCATACTGGACATCTTTTTTTATTTTACTGCTATAAAAAACTCCGGAATGATACCTTGGATCGGCTATCACTCTCCGTTTGGGCTGTCGATCTACAAATTGCTGCTTTTTCCAAAACTTGACATTATCAAACCAAATCACATGTGAGGATAAAAGATCTGCAAATTCTTTATTTTTTTTTGCCAATGTCCGAATTTGCCGTAGTTGATTTCTTGTTTCTCGGTCAAGTAGTTCCTTTTGCAATTTACAATAATCCATTGTCTCGCGGAGAGTCCGTTTGAATGGAATACAAAGGCATACTACTAATTTAACCATTCTCAAGGTGGGCAGCTCCTCCATCTCAAATGAGCATAATCGTACGGTAGTTTTTAAAAGATCATCATTTTCATTGGAATTGGCATAGCTTTTTATGATCGAATTCATTTCTTTCATTGGGTCATCGTTTACGATCCTCCGCATCTTTTTAAGTGCTTTGACTCCGATTTGCCTGATCCGCTCCCGACTTAAATTCAATTCGGAGGCCAATACTACTTCTATGTCAGATATTGGTTCTTCCCAGTTAAATAACTCCGTAAGGACATGGATTTCTCGCTCGGTCAAATTTTTTCTCTTCAGTAGGTTTACATCATGTAAACATCTAGAGAAAATACTCAAAATCTTTAGTCCAATACTGGTCATTATCTACAAAATTTCTGTCCTAAGTCATAATTTGTTTGGTACCATTTATCATAACGGCTCAAACAAATATAAGGATGTTGGGTCATTAATACCTAATCAGTTGATTAAATAGGTTGAATTTTATTTGTTTTAACTTCTGGTAGAGTGGACCATATGAAAAGTAGTTCTAGTGCTTCTTAGTAGATTTATTCAGGTTAATTCCAAATACAATTTAGGAGATCAATTTGTAACGGAAATTAGCAGTCACAAGCATCGAAATCTCTAATATCCCTATGAACCATTTCGCAGCGAAATATCGGTTCAACTACTTATTTTTCCATAAAATCAAAGGAAAATATAGTGCTTTGCATGACAGATGTATCATCAGGATCCTCGCATAGAAAGAAAGACCTGGCATTGTCCGATTTTTGTAGAGCGTAAGCCTGACCTCCACCCACAAAACAGGACATTTTAAAAGTAGAGAATTCGGGTATGAATTGCTAATTTTAATGTCCATAACGGTATAGGTTCTAAAATGATCCGTATCGATTCAGTTCTATTGCAGATATGATGCTATCGGTGTCTGTCGGAATGTCTTAGTTTTCAATGATAGTGACGTCAAGTCATCAATAATGATTTCATCTTCTTGGAAATCAGTGATTATTTTTTCTTGAATGTTTGCATAATCCACAGAATCAATTATTTCACCAGAGATAATGTCGAAAATATATAATGTACCCCCTGCGTACGCATTTTGGTCACTCGCAGGCATAAATCCGTGAATACAACCCAAATTGCTCTTAGTTGTTATGATATTGTAACAGCAAATTCTATTATCATTTTTAATTTTTGAAAAATTTATCGTCCATATCGGTTTCACCATATTGTCGTGTGTAAAGCAGTGCAATGAATTTTTTTTGTCACTTATCAATAAGTAGGTTTGGGTATTATCAAATTTGATCCAACTCGTACCGCCTACATTTTCAAGTTTTATTTCATCGAAATAGTGATTGTCAAAGTGATACCTCAAAATAGATTTTTTCTCTGTTGGAATATAAATAATATTGCTTTTAAGGTGTAAATCTGCATTGTACAGACTTTTGTCGACTTTATCTTTTTTGAAAACTACCTCACCGTTTTTAATATTTACACAACATAATCCACGATAATATTCAAGTAAAAAATAGTTAGATGATTTATCTATTATGCTTCTATATCCCAGGAACTTTTCTGTAGAAAAGAGTTGTTGTTTAGTCTCAATGTCAAAAGCTGTAATTGTCGTTTTATTTGTATTTCGTATTGTTAGCCAATTTTTGGAATTCAAAAGTATAATATGGCCATTAGGGGCAAAATCTAAGAGGCGGAATTCTTCGAAACCAAGATTATTTAACATATTTAGGTTTGAATCTGTCAAGATTAAACCTTTTTTATCATCCTCTATAATAGCCTTATTAATCTGTCCTCTATTAATAACTCTTTTATTTTCGATCCTCATATTGTAATGCGCTAAGAGACTTGTTGTTATGTTTTATAATATTTGAGATTCTTACATGACATGTTTTGTCAATTCCTGATTTGAGCTTATTAGTTTAGTATAACTAGATTAGCTTGTGAAAAGTCAATGGCTTTGTACCTATCTTTCATTTTCTTGTCGAGTATGACCTTGTCATCCGTGAATGAAACAGGAGGGGTTTTAAAATGCCAGGTTCCCAGATAGTTTAATGAGTTTTCTGTAATCTTAAAAGTAAAGCGTTCTAATTCATCTATATTTATCAGGCCAGCATTTACTTTATCTTCAAAACTATCTGTTGTATCCGTATTCTTAAAAATATACTCTGTATACATTTTGTCACCATACCACTTACTATTGGTCCACCAATAATTTAGAATAGCGTAGTTACCCGGCTCAATGGTATATATGAAGATATTTTCCTTTGATGATTTGAATGTCGGCTTCACTCTAAATGAAAAAAACTCCTTTGTTTCTGTATTGATCAAACGTATGTCCTGCGGAAAACCTCCACTGCTGAATCCTAATCGTTGGATGAAATTACCATAGATAATTGCTTTTCCACGAGGTATGCCGTCGTTACTTGCGACATCATCAAGGTGTTTAAGATCTTGTGCATTAATAAAAAAACTAAGAATACTGCTATTATACGTTTCATTTCTAAAGCTGATATTGGCTGAAAAATATTTCTTGCCGACTTTAATTTAGATTAACTAGCTAGCCATAAAACTATAATAAATACCCCATATTTTATGTGTCAATTATGAAATTAACGATTATATAACACACCTATTTTCCCAATGAGTTTTTGCATTTACTTTTGTCATCCATTTTTTTGATTTAAAAATCGAATCCCAATTCGGATAACATCCGTTCGTGAGGAGAGCAGAGCTGGTCGTGATTGTTTTGTAGTCTATTTGAAGTATCGATGCCATTGCATCACGCAGTTTATAAAAAGCCTGTTGGCTTGTGCAGTCGTTCGAATGCGCTAGTTGAATTTTATTGGTGATGTGATCACATAGTTCACCAAAAGTGAAAATGTGCATCAGTTCAGTGCTCTCAAACTTCATGTCAAATGACTTTTCAAGTTTAACGAGTAAATCGCTTATATCGTCTGGATCTACATTTTCTAGTTCGTCGTCTGCCATCATATTGCTCTTACCAATTGGTTACAAAATACAAATTTGCTGTAAAAATAGCATTTAGTATTTTTTTAATACGCAATTGAAAATACTGTTTTCATTTAATAATCCGATAATCTATTCAAGCCGTGTTAGCGATCACCCAATGTTGCTATTGGTCTTAAGCTATCCAGGTATCCTCATATTTAACAACCTTCCATTTGCCTTTTATTTTTTCAAGAATAAAATACCAGCCCTGGCCACACAATCCACCGCAGATACGATCCACGGATACAAAGGCTTTTTGACCATCATGTGTCAGAATAGGTAAGTGGAAGATCAACTTTGTTAAAAAACGTTCTTCCATAGTCAATCTATTGCTGTCTTTAACCATATACTTATGAACGATTGCTTGGGGAATATGAACCGTATCCCTGGCTCTTGTCTGATTGAGAAAACCGATGGAATCCTGCTTACTATAATTAAGATGGATAAACAATTCCCTGATTCCAATAGCATCTCCTGGGGGATAATCCTCATTGTAAGCCGTATGTATCATATCTTTGGTAAATCTGTTTTCAATATAAGTCTCAGATTTTTCTGTTGTGATCAATCGACTGATATAAGTGTCATGGGTGAGTATCGCTTCCAGTATTTCTGCATAGTCTTTTTCAAAAGCGGAATAATTAAAAATTTTTTCCGGCGTTTTTGTTTTAAGTGTTTTTTTAGTTGTGCTTTGACAAGCTAAATCAAGAAATAAAACGGGTATTAAGAAGTATACTTTCATAAAATAGCACGAATGATTTAACAGATGATGTCAAAATGTTTTCTTTTCCATAATGCAATTTACTAAATTCATTTATCAGGTTTTTATTTATGACCTCATTGGTAAATCATTAAATATGAAAGTCGCAATTTTGCTTTTTTTATTATCGTACCAGTCTCTTGTAGTTACTATACTGGCGAAATGATAGGAACTTACAGCCCTGCTAACTATACAAACACCTATGATGTAATTCAACTAGCGACTAATAATATATATTATCGCCGGCTTTATGATAAGAATAAAAAGCTGGTGATGAAACTAAAGGAGAGTGGAA
This sequence comes from Sphingobacterium sp., assembly GCA_031277685.1. Classification (GTDB taxonomy): domain Bacteria; phylum Bacteroidota; class Bacteroidia; order Sphingobacteriales; family Sphingobacteriaceae; genus Sphingobacterium. The sequence continues at coordinate 92,810 of JAITLV010000085.1, forward strand.
AGTAGATCACGATTTAATTGTGTTTGAACCACCTTATTTTTGGAATTTGGATAGAGATTTAGTGAAGTTTCTTGAGCTTTTAAACGATACAATAAGTAATGGGATTGGATATATAGGTGTAAATAACGGTGGGATAGAATTTTGCGTTGGTCATTTTTCCGCTGATATCCCAAATCAAAATTGTTATAAAAGAGTAACGGATGAATAGCACCGTCCATCCCAAAAGGATTCGCAGCCTTATTCTTTTTTCGACTGTTCTATTATTCTCCTTTTAACATCATGATTGCTGCTGTATTTAATCTTATCTGAACCACATATCCCACACGCCAAAACTGTATATTTAAAAGGTTTTTTAAGCTGAAATTTATTTTTCGTTATTGGGCTATTAAGGTTTTTACAAGTTTCGCAATAGCATTTGTTACGTTGTTCGCGTGGGATATTTAGATCTTCCATTTCGACGAATATTTTCATTTCCTCCAAGATGAATTCTTTTGAATTCTCAAGCGTAAGTCCTGTATTAAAAAGGGTTGAATTGTCGTACTTCAAATAGTCCAGATCCTCGTCAATTTCATAAAAGGAGATATATCTGTAGTTGTATCCGCTCGCGGACACAATTTTCAACATTTGGCCAAAAGCATACTCTATACTGACCTCTTTTCTGATTGCTTTTTTTGCGATGGTTAAGGCATAGTTTTCCATTAAATCTTCTTCGCTTTTCTCTATATTCAACTTGAGATCAGCAATTTATTTCCAAAAATAGATTTCGCGTTCTTCCGTAGATGCGTTATCCAAACCAGCTAAAATATACAGGTTGTCACTCTCATATCCCAAGGTTAACACATTTACAGCCCATGTAACCAGATGTTTACTTTCAAAATAAGTCAATGCCCTTTCCGCATAGATTTCAAGTGTTAATTCTTCAAGTGTCATATACTATAATTGCTAATCCTCATTTTACTAAACAAATATATTCTAAAGGTACGCAGGGTATTTGCGCAGTATATTTAT
>JAITLV010000169.1 GCA_031277685.1 Sphingobacterium sp.
AAAAAACCGTTGAATACGATCACGATGGATAATAGCATTGTCAAACGGTGATAGTAATCTAATTTCCGCAGTCCTCCGTATTTTTCTGTCCATCAAATCGCTAAGAACGTAAACTGGCGGATAATCTTCAATAGCAACGATTTCAATTACGTTTTCTTCAAGCAGTGCATGTAAGACTTTTTGCACATTATTTCTTATAGCTTCGCCCGCTTTAAGATGAGTAATCTGTTTGACATTTGTCCAGCCATAAGCCTTTAAATAGGTTTTCACTAAATACTCGGCAAATTCAATGGGATTTGGCATTGTCAGCTCGATATGGTTTGGAAGAACTCTTTCTGTCAAATCATACGATTTTTGCATTCCCTTACGTTCGGAGATCATTAAATCCCCTTGTAGAAACAGTCGCTCCAATGCAATTTTTGTAGGCTTCCAATTCCACCAGCTTCCTTCTTTTTTTGTTTCATTTTCAAAATCTCTCGCCTTTTTCGGCCCCTCAGCCTGAATAGTATCTATAACATACTGCATTACTTTAGGATCTGCACGATAATAATGTGATTCATTTTGTTTGACCGCCAACATTTTTGGTAAAACAAAACGAAAATCTTGCATCGGAAGATAAGATGCTGCGTGAAACCAATACTCAAATATTTTATGCTCTTTTACCAGCTCTTCCAGATAGCTGGCTTTGTAGTCGGGGATTCTCGTCCAAAGTGTATGGTGATGTGCCCGTTCGACAATTGATAAGGTATCTATCTGTAAATAGCCAAGCTTCTGCAATGCATGAAGTACGGCCTTTTTCCCTTGTCCAAAAGCTGATCTACGGCATATTCCTTGGCTTTCTAATGTGATATTTCGTAATTGATCTATGGTCATTTTGCTCCGCATATCTCAAACTTTGTCTTTTATCTGTTATTTTTTGACATCCACCTACTCTCGAACATCCATTTAGCCTCAGTTATGAAATAAAATCGAGCCCCCCCCTTCCGATTAATTAGATCAGAAAACGTATAGAATAAGCGACTGGTAAAGCAAATTTTCAATTAATAAAGGTAATTGAAAATTTTAAAAGTAATCCATCGTCCGTCACCTTTTGTTCAATTATCTTGCTTATAATTAAAATTTTAGATATTTTTAATCAATAACATCGCAATCTAATGAATTTAAGAAAAGTCATTATCCATATCAAATTCGGTATCTTATTGATCGCTGTCAATATCCTATTAGGTGCACAGGTCGTTTCCGCCCAACAGCTTTTCTCTATTGAGGGTATTGGAAAAGCGATGCCAGATACCGACATGATCTATCTCTCCTATAAGAAAGACGGAAAGCTCATCATAGATTCTGCAAAAGTCAAAAATAACAGGTTTAGGTTTACAGGAAAAATAGGAAATTTCCCCCCTCACCGCCACTTTGACAAGAAACCGGAATCCAACCCACCACTATAATTCTCGGAACGAATCAAAGAATATTTTCTTAGAATCTGGAAAAATAGTATTGAAGATTCCTAATACACTATCCAATGCCGTATTATCAGGAACTGATTTAAATCGAACACTTCAACTGAAAAATGAAAGACTGTTTCGGATAAATAATGATCTATCAGCTATAAAAGATCCTTATTACTTTAATGTGGAAGAATTAAAAGATTCCCTATTGGTAAAGCGCAATCAACGGATGATAGATTCAGTATATTTTAAAATAATAGAACAAGAATTGGATTTTGCCAAAGAGTTCCCAGATTCTTATGTGAGTCTCGATATCGTTAACAAAGCTTCAAAGATGACTAAATTAATAGCTAAAACCGAGTTGGTCTTTAATGGACTCAGCGAGCGGCTTAAGGCTATACCAGACGCAAATATTGCTAAAAGTAACATCCAGAGGAAAAATAAAATTCAGATCGGAAATCAAGCTCCCTTATTTGAAATGAAAAACATACAGGGGAATACCATCCAATTATCATCCTATAAAGGTCAATTCGTCTTAATAGACTTCTGGGCATCATGGTGCAGGCCTTGTCGGGAAGAACATCCCAACCTGATTGAAATTAATAGATTATATAGCAAAAATAATTTCGCTATCCTCAGTATTTCAATTGACCATAAAGAGGATGATTGGAAAAAAGCGGTGAAAGATGATAACCTAACATGGGCACAATTGTCGGATCTAAAAGCTGTTGATGGCGAGGTTTACAACCAATATGGAATCACAACGCTCCCATCCAATTTTTTGATAGATCAAAATGGTAAAATAGTAGCGAAGGATCTAAAAGGAGAAGAACTAAAACGTAAAATTTATGAATTAGTGGAGGGAATCTAAAGCACATTTCAACAGAAAACTTTCATCCATTTGTAGGAAGAAAGTCACTGTTCCATTTCATCGAGCATCTTTTTAACGTTCCAGTCACCCATAACTTTTTCAAGTTTATATATTTTGCGTTTGTTGGCAGACAGCTGACTCGACCAAGTTACTCGCTTTGAAAGATCCATTGCTCCCGCTCCTTTGGATCCCAATTCAGCATAAAATACAGTTTTATCCTTGTCTGGAAATAGCTTATCCCCTTTCCATTCATTCCAACCTTCAGGTACAATATGGGCGCCTAAATTACAGTCAACCAACACTGTATTGGCATAGGGCCGCCAGGGCCGACCAAGAAACACCTGGTTGACCGATTGATCTACGGGCAGAAAATCACAGTGATCAAAGATATACCCATAGCGTTCCCCCTGCGACGTTGCTGCTGCCGTGACATAAGAATTGCGCAATGAAATCAATTTACACGCTGCAAAAAATGCTGTCCCTGGTCCAAAGATAAAATCAGTTGTACCACTAATGCTGCAATCGGAAAAATAGCTTCTACCTTTCCCTAGATACAAAGTATCCTGAAATCCCAACAAATGACAATTGACTAGTGCAATTTGATCACCTTCCAAATGAAGTGCCACCGCCTGCCCTATAGGCCCAGCGGCATTTTCGATGGTAATATTTTTTATTAATACTCCACTAGCACGTACCAGCAGCGTATAGCTACTAAATGTACCCAATTTTGTTCTTCCTGTTTCATCAGGACAATCGGAGACTTTGCCAGCATAATCACCATAAACGATCTTGGTACCAAGAACATCCTCCCCGACCAGCTGAATATTTTCCAGATAAGTGGGGATGACTATTTTCTCGTAGTAGGTACCTTTTCGTATCCAAATACGAACGCCTTGTGCTCCCCGAAATGCACGGACCGCATTAATAGCCGCCTGTATGCTTGTAAAGTCTCCTTTTCCTTGTTGATCTACCGTAATCACCTCCGTTGCCGCAGCCCGCAGCTTCATGCCTGTTAATAACATGCCAACAATCATGCATACAGCTATAACTTTAAATACGTCAAGTTGTCTCTTTATCACTATCATACCCGCAAAATAGCGATTTCGATCTAATAATTTAGTCACTAAAGCCAAGCATTTTGTGTATAGTCAATTTTCCAGGCATCTCTTTAAATTTATTCTTGTACAGACCGATACCTGACACGAACTTTCAGCTTAAGGGACAACTTCGGATTAATAAAGCCTCCTTTTTCATTAATTTTTCCAATATTTGATTTTAGATTAGAAAACCATTAGTCATGTTCAAGATATTTTCCGCATTCTTATTATTGATCAGTTCAGCCAGTTCGCTCAGAGCACAGTCAAAAAGCTATACTGAAAATCAAATAAACACTTTTTTCACTGAGTTAAAGCATTCTTCTGATCGTGCTATCAAGTTGTGGAATAAAAATCTATATGGTCCCATCTTATTAGTTGATCCTCAAACCAGGAAAATATATGCAAATGAAGATGATATAACAGGCGTACTTCAACATACAAACACTATATATACCGGAATTCTACCACAAGATGTAAACATTTCCAATACGGCATTAGATTGGAGTGGCAAGCGATGGGCGATGATTATGCTGCCGCTTCCTATAAATGCTGATGATCGGATCAATTTACTCGCACATGAATCGTTCCATCGGATACAACCTGAACTTGGCTTTGAATTAAACAATGCCAATAACAATCATCTCGATGAAAAAGATGGAAGGATAGGTTTACGTCTTGAATTTGAAGCTTTGAAAAAAGCATTGACTTCATCACGCAGTAGAGAAATAAAAAAACACCTTGGAAACGCCTTATTTTTCAGAAAATATAGGCAGCTACAGTTTGAAATAGCAGCCGAAAATGAAAATTTACTTGAGATCAACGAAGGTATAGCGGAATTTACCGGCATCATCGTGAGTGACCGTGATGATGTGTCAACAAAATCATATTTAATTAAAAACATGGACCGTTCCCTAAGAAATCGTACTCTTGTAAGATCCTTTGCTTATCAAACGATTCCCACCTATGGTTACCTACTTTTTAAAAAAGATAAAAACTGGAACAAAAAGATTGATGCCTCAACTGATCTAACAAATTATTTTATACAGAAATTTGCTATTTCAATACCTTCTCTCACAGAACAAAACTTTAAAGATCTAGTGACAGAATACAAGGGTGATATTATTCTTGAAGAAGAAAATAAAAGAGACAGAGAAAGTAAGCGAATCGTCAGAGAATACAAAAATAAATTTGTTGAATCACCACATTTTGAAATTATGTTTGAAAAAATGAACTACTCTTTTGATCCAAGAACAATCATTCCAATAGAAAACTTCGGCACTTATTATCCTACTACCCGGATTACCGATTTATGGGGTATTCTGACTGTTGAAAAAGGAGCCTTAATAGCCCCTGACTGGAAGAAAATTTCGCTTTCATTACCTACGTTTAGTAATAAAAATCTAGTCAAAGGAGATGGGTGGATCCTCGAACTTCATGGTAATTACACAATAGAAGTTGATCAGCAAAAAAATAGTTATTTAAAAAAGTTGGAGTAAAATAGGAAAGCTAGCTTACAGGAGCTCCAAACGAAAAATAAATTGAGTAAATGCCGGTGAGTCGACAATTTTAGTGAAACAAATTAGGATCTAGAAGAACTAAGCCTACCGAATAATATTTCATTCGTTAAGGACAAAGCTCCTATAAAATATGCCGTTGAGGACAGAGAATACATTGAAAACAATGTACTGAAAGTCGACAACTTAAATTAGCGAAAAATAAATGGGATTATTTAGACAAGCCCCATTTCTAAAATAGCCGCCAATTCGTCATAGGCCATGATCAATAAATAGCGTAAACTATTTGGAACATAACCAAAAAATTTCTTGAATGCGGCTGTAAAATGACTAGCATGCTTATAACCGAGCTGATTTCCAATAAAACTGATCGTTAATCTGCGGTCTTTTAATAAATGCTGGGCTCTTTGCATTTTACATTTCAACACAAAATTGAATATCGTAAGACCGTAATAGCTTTTAAAATGTTGTTTGAGATATTGGACATTGGTACCTACTTCCTTGGCTAGTTGATGTATGGTATATGTCTCATGGAGGTTGTTCTCAATAAGTAACTTTACTTGGCTAATTTTCTCCACATCCGATTCGCGTAGTTCAAGTTTATCGGGCAACACCTTGGGCTGCACAGCATCCATCAGGGTCGAGAGAATAAACAGTGATTTGGACTTATAAAATGCAGGTAAAAGCAAACTATTGACCTTCATTCGCAAGAGGTCAGTCGCTTTTACATAAGTAATCAATGATGTCTCATCTGAAATTTTCCCAGCATTTAAGATCGCTTCATTTATGGCAACTATATTCTGTTCCGAAATATCCATTTGCTGAAGATAAGAATCTCGATAGAGCAGGATGAGGCAGCATGAATTGCTATGCTTGGATGTTATCCTGACCGTATTTGTATGCAAGCGCAATAACATACTACTCCCCGCTTTCAAAACAATTTTCCTTGAGCCGCTTGACAGGCTACATCCCTCTTCAATTGCTATAATAACAAGGTAGCTCTGATTTTCAGGGACAATCTCATGGCTTGTGTAGGGATAAACCATCCTGACATTATAATCGGGATGATCGTATTTGAATGCTCTTTTTTCTGCTTGAAGTAACTCCATCGAATAGAAATTTCCAATAGTATAAGTCTTATTTCCGATTGCGTTATTCGGTAATTTATATTAGCAACTATCTTCGTAAGCTATTTATTTAGACTTAATATAATCAAAGGTATTGAAATCATACTACTTATTCAATTAAACATTAAAAAATGTTAAAAAGCTACTTATTAATCCTATTTCTATTCTTTACCTCACAATTCTATGTAGGGGTGTTTGCGCAGACTAATTTCACCGTAGAAGGGCGTATTTTAGATCTAAAAACCGACGAGCCGATTAGTGGTGTTTCAATTCGTGTAAAAGAAAATATCAAATCTGGTTCGGTCATGACAAGTTCACAAGGAAGTTTCCGTATCCGTCTTCAACATGGACAGACATTAGTTATTTCGCACCTTAACTATACACCCCAAGAAATTCCAGTGCCTAGCAACCAATCTAACCTCGTCATCCGACTAGCTGGAGATCCACATATCCTATCTGAAGTAACTGTAACGGGGGCATTAGGGATAAAAAGACAAGCGCGAGAACTCGGTACTTCGGCGCAATCCGTAGACAATCAAGAATTGAACCTAGGCAAGATGGTAAATCCCCTCTTAGCATTATCGAGTAAAGTTGCGGGATTAAGAATCAATGCGACAGACTTAACGACGGGCAAAACTGACCCTGGGATTCAGATTAGATTGCGAGGAACCCGTTCTTTAAATCGTTCAAAAAATGATCCGATCTATGTGGTAGACGGTGTTCCATTGCCAGATATTACACGGATAAATCCCAATGATATCCAAGACATCACTGTGTTAAAAGGAGCAAATGCAGCAGCATTATATGGTTCTGAGGGAGTCAATGGAGCCATTATGATTACCACAAAATCCGGCCGGGCAGAAAGGGGGCAGATCAACTATAGCAATAGTACGCTATTTTCTAAGGTTTTCTTACTGCCGCCCGCTCAGAACATTTTCGGTCAGGGGCAAAATGGTGTATATAGTCCTGTAGCAAACGAATCATGGGGAGATCGTTTTAACGGTGAGATAAGGGATTTTGGTTTGCCTATTAATGGTGTACAACCTACTAAAGTATACAGTGCCCCGGATAAGGATAACCGTTTAGGATTTTTTGATACAGGCATAACCACGCAAAACGATTTATCATTCTCTTCTGGGGATGACAAGGGTTCTTACTATGTCTCACTTCAGGATGTTCGTATCAAAGGTGTGATCCCCGGCGACAAATCAAGCCGTACAGGTGTTCGATTTAATGGATCACGTCGATTTAACAAGTTGAATACCTCTTTCAATACCAATTATGTTTTCTTCAAAAATAATACCACCAGCGACGGTCCATGGCTATCTGTTTATACCCAACCAGCCAACATTGATTATAAAGATGCCCGTAACTGGGAAGATCCAAGTTCACCAAATCATCCTTTAAACTGGTATAATCCAGTTGCAGGAACAAGAAACCCTATTTTTATGGCTGACAACAATAGGAATACCGCCGATCAGCACACATTAAACTCAAAATTGGAGTTCAATTATGAATTTACAGATTGGTTAGATGCAACTTACCGTACAGGATTATATTTTCAATCGGAGCCGGGTCGGGTAACAAATAAAAAACTGGTTTCCAATATAGCAACAAGAAATATAAATGGGAGTGTAAACGATACGCATAGGGGCTTTACCCGTTTTAACAATGATTTGATTCTGAATTTCCATAAAAACTTTGGTGATTTCTCTACAAAGTTTTTGCTTGGACAAAATGTAAGAATGGATGACACTAAATCAATCAATATCAACGCGGCGAATCTTTTGTTTGAAGATATTTTCAATCAAGGATCTAGAACGGGTGAATTGACGGGTGGTTCCACTATCACAAAATATCGTTCATTGGCGACTTACGGCGAGTTGACAGCCGGATATAAAAACTATCTTTTTCTCACACTTACGGGTAGAAACGATCAGGTATCGGTACTTGCTCCAGGAAACAATAGTTATTTCTCTCCAGGTGTGAGTTCCTCCTTTGTATTTACAGATGCGATTGCGAACTTGCGCGAAAGTAGGGTACTGAGCTACGGTCGTATTTTTACATCTTTTAATAAGACAGGAAACGTTACCTTAGATCCCTATCGTCTGAATCTGAGTTATAGCCAAACAGCAGGCTTTCCATTTGGCAGTTTGGTCGGATTTACGCCCTCGCTTTCGGAGCCAAACCTATCGATAAAACCTGAATTTGTTAAATCATTTGAAGTGGGTACCCAACTTGGTTTCTTTAATGATCGTTTGCGAACGGATATTGTTTACGCTTATTCGGATTCGGATGGGCAGATATTTGATGCGGGCATCTCCCGCGCAACTGGATTCAATTCGACAATTGTAAATGCCGGACAGGTTATCAATAAGACTTTAGAAATCATGGTCAATGGAACTGCAATTAAAAGTAAAGATATGAATTTGCAGTTTGGCCTTAATTTCAGTTATACCGATACAAAAGCCAAGAATCTATATGCAGGTGACGAATTTAATATCTTTAGACAAGCCTATGCTATCAAAGGCCTACAATACCCAACACTTCGTATGACAGATTTTCTAAGAGAAAATGGCAAAATCGTGTTGGATCAAAACGGCAATGTAATCCCGTCGGAAGAAGAAAAGGTAATGGGAACGATGGTCCCCCCCTATCTGTTTGGGTTTAACACCAAATTCAACTATAAATCTTTTACGATGGGTTTTCAGATAGACGCCAGACTAGGAAGTTGGATGTATTCTGAGGTAATTCCGAGGATGTTTGCTGCCGGTACACATCCGGAGACAGCAAAATACGACAGACAACCTTTTATTATGCCAAATTCCATGATACGCCTGGCCGATGGTTCGATCGTTGAAAACAATGATATCTACTCCAAGGGCGATAAAGCATGGTGGACAGCATACGGAAATATACAATCGGTCACTGCCGCCAAAGGAGATTATCTAAAACTTAGAGAACTCTATATCGGATATGATCTCCCCCAATCGTGGTTGGCTCATCAAAGGGTGATCAAAAAAGCAAGCATTGGTTTTGTTGGAAATAATCTTTTTATTATTCGGCATTCATCCAATACGATTGGTGACCCTGAGGCACTCTATAATCAGACAGATGGTTACAATAGTTTCAGACAGATTCCGACTTCGAGATCAATGGGTTTTAATGTCAACATTACTTTCTAACACTACAGAGATGAAATACACTATTATAAAATCAGCTTTATTTGCGATTACCTTATTTACGGCGGCTTCCTGTAAGGATTTTCTCGATGTCAATGATAATCCGAATGCGCCAATAAAAGAAAATTTAAGTCTAAATGCCAAGCTTCCTGCTGCTCTAGCCGTATCTGCAGTAAATGAATCTGTCCAACTGAATCAGATCGGTGGTTTATGGGGCGGTTATTGGGGCACTTCAAATGAGGGCGTGAGCGCTTTTACCGCATTAAAGACCTATAATGGACCTGCAATAAGGGATACAAGGGATGGTATACCCGTTTGGGAGTCCAATTACAATAACCTATTGTACTACAAAGAGATCTTGGATCAGGCCAATGCCGAAGATGCGAGGTTCTATGCCGGTATCTGCAAAATAATGATGGCTCATCATTATTTTACGCTGGTAGACTTTTACAATAATGTACCTTTTAGTGATGCATTGAACGGGTCTATTAACCTGCATCCAAAATATGAATCTGGGAAAGAGGTGTATGCCAAGTCTGTCGATCTCATTACCGAAGGTATTGGAGACATAAAAGTAGCATCCTTGTTGCCTACAACTGACGACATTCTTTTCAAAGGTGACAAAAGCAAATGGGCAAAATTTGGAAATACACTTAAATTGAGAGCGTTACTAAAGCAGTCTGAGGTAGCGAGTCAAGAATCTTATATCAAGCAAGAAATCCTTAAAATTGTCCAGGAAGGTTCTGGATATCTTGCCGAAAATGCAGCAGTCAATCCTGGATATCTCAATACAGCGACAAAGATGAATCCTTTTTACGAAACATTCTACCGCAACAATGCGGGAGTAGCTGTAGCCAATTATGCAAATATTAGACCTACACAATTTTTGATTAATACCTATCAGGAATATAATGATCCAAGATTGCAACAAAACTATACACAGATTGACGGTGCGTTTAAAGGAGTCCTTTTTGGAAATAATACGATAGCTGATGCCTATGCAGCTATTCATACTTCAGCCCTAAAAGGCCCATTGGAGAATGGAAATCAACCTGCAGGAATTATTAAGTCCTTTGGTCAGGCCTCAATACTCATCTCTCTGGCAGAGGCGGCTTTTTTGGAGGCTGAAGCTATCGAACGCGGATGGATTAGTGGCAATGCAAGTCAAACCTACCAAAGAGGAATTCAAGCCTCTTTTAACTATCTGTTCAATCAGAATAATTACAATGTGCAAGCGTACATAAGCCAAAATGCTGTTAATTATGCCGACGCAAATCATAAGATCGAACGCATTATAACCCAGAAATGGCTTGCATTGCATAACATCAATAATATCCAGGCATGGAATGATTTTAGACGTCTTGGTTATCCTGCAATACCCAATTCATTGTCCTCTCCGAGTCCAGGAGCTCATCCATTACGATTTATGTATCCAGAGACAGAGATCAATACAAATAATGCGAACGTACAAGCACAGGGGGAAAATGGCGTATTGACAGCAAGGATATGGTGGGATGTAAAATAGAGCTGACAATTAGGTCAAGAAAATTAAAATTGAGAACTAATGTTATCAATATTGAATAGCATTATTTGTCAGGCGGGGTCAATGGAATTGATCCCGTTTTTTTATAAAGAATTTCAAGCAATTTGATCCCCGGCAAAAAACATAACAAGTTCGTCGATGATATTTGATCTCGAAAAGGAGTTGTAAAAAATCACAATAAAACACCTATGATTTATTACTTTTAATATTAATTATAAAATCAGGATATGGGTAAAATCTCAAAAAAAGATGTTACCGAGGCAGAAAACCAGCTTTTCTTGGCTCAACTAACAAGCAATGTGGACATTCTTGACCAACTTTTGTATGATCATCTTATTGCGGTTACGCCGACAGGCCAAATACTAACGAAAGAAATGGATTTAAATGCACATAGATCCAAATCAATGATTATTGAAGAGGCTTCTACAGCAATAGATGATATTAGCATAGTCGGGGATACCGCACTCACTATTGTCACTATGATCGCGAAAGGGAAAGTAATGGATACACCATTAGAAGGTAAATTCAGGTATTTTAGGATTTGGAAATATGTTGATGCTAAATTAAAAGTCATTGGCGCAAGTTTCATACAATTACCTGAATAAAATGAAACGCACACACCTTACTATTTTTTTTCTTGATATAGAGAAAGTACAATTTAAATAAAGTAATAAAAAATTATATACCACTAACTCCATTTTTACTATGTTCAGTTACTTTAAGAACTTTACTTTAATCGCATATGCCAAACTTGCGATAGGACTTTTTTTTCTTATTATGGGCATCGTTGACAGTCAAATTCCAACAGTGACCATAGGAGCGTTATTGATCATACTGACACTCTCCAACAGAGGCCACTGTAGCAGCGGTTATTGCTCCACACCGCCACGGAGAAATAAATAAAAAGATTAATCAATATTCAAGTATTTCACTAGAAGAGTTGATGTCTACTTAGGTATTTGGCAGCATTGTTACACAATAAAGCGAATACTTACTTGCTTTACACTATGAAGATGTATAAATTCGTAAGATATGGATCAAAAAAGAAAAAATAGCATGAATGCCATGGTAAGACATATACTTACTCTGGGGGCGGTTATTCTATTGTTTCTTTCTTCCTGTCCTATTAAAACGGGTATTAGGGCTCTCATGGGTCTCCCTCAAAAAGTAGAACAGGTTGCAGGTACCAGAGGTTCTTTTATCGGTACAAATTATGAAAGCTGTTCCAGCTCGATCATGACCGATGCCATTACCTTAGAAAAGGATAGCCTACAGGCCAGCAATATACTCCCTGCAGCACTCCTAACCGCTCTTATTTTATTTACCTTTCTCCATTTTAGGCTGAAAGATGAAACAGTCCCTCGTTATCAGCGGATTAAAATCGCCGCCCCCCTTCCCATTTTTCTGCGTCACCGCAAACTGATCATTTAGTAGTCATGACCAAATTCGATTTCCTATTGGATTTTTCCAATGGGCTGACTGTGTTTATTCTTTTTTTCAGGTTTATCGGTTAATTCCGGTCATATTCCAACTATTAATATTATGGTTAAAAATCATTTGGCTGCGCTAATTATCATAGCGGCCATGACTACTGTATCTCCCAGTTATGGACAACAGAAGCCACATACCCTGGGCAGCCTTTGGCCCAAGGTAGAAAGTACATACGTGGGACTTAAGGTACAAAGTACTGGTATCGAAGCTGCACAGCTTAATGCTCAGGCAGTAAAAACAAATCGCCTCCCACAGCTAAAGGCGCAAGCACAGAATACCTATGGTACATTTGAAGGTACAGCAGGCTCATTTTTTCCTCAAGCTGGATTTTTCAACGTTTCAGGAAATACGCTTGGGACCAGCGGATCTGCTGTTGCCGCCAATTCATTTGCATCTACAATTGCGGAATGGGAAGTATTTTCCTTCGGAAAATTGAAGAAAGAATATGAGGCCGCCAAAACCATTACTCATAAACGGACAAATCAGCAGGCAGAATATATTTTACAACTTAAAAAATCCCTTGCTGAACGTTACATTACTTTATTGTATAATCAGGCAAAACTTAACTGGAACAGTAAAAATGTCGAGCGGCTCAACGAAATTCGGCAGTTGACAACCGGACTCGCCAAAGCAGGAATCAGACCTGCAGCGGACAGTCTGCTAGCACTTTCATCCTACAATCAGTCCCTAGGTGACATGGATAATTTTGCGGGGTTGAAAAATGCTGCACTCATTAAACTAGCTGAACTATATGGCGATCAAAATTTGGATTATTCTTTCTCACTTTCACAATTCTCCCGTCCAATAGATTTTGAAAGATACAGCAACAAAACAGTTGATGAAAACCACCCCATATTGGCCGCTTTAAAAAACCAAGCAGATTACTTTTCCGCCAATAGCGAAATTCAAAAACGAGCTTCACTGCCATCCATACGTATCTTGGGCGGATATGCTGTTCGGGGTAGTGGCATAAATCCATCTGGAGAGGTATCTGCCCAGTGGAAAGATGGATTTTCTAATACGACCAGAAATTATTCATTTGGGATCGGTGCAGTCTGGAACATTACGAACCTCAAGACCAATAGTCTGAAAAGTCATGCCTATTTGAAAGATGCAGAAAGTACACAGCACCAATTGGTACAATATGCGCTGGCCATGCAATCTGACCTAAATGCTGCCACTGTTAAAATTTCTCAACAATATAAACAAATCGAAAGGACTTCCATCGCCATGCTACAGGTAGAGAAAGCTTATGGCATGTATCTCGCCAGATATAAGAGTGGTCTGATCGCACTGAGTGAATTACTCCAGATCAGACAGCTATTGGAGGCAGCTGAAAACAATCACATTGAAGCTGCAAAACACTATTGGATGCTGGTTGCCTACGAATCAGCATTGACAACAGATTTTGATTACCTATTCAACAACTTATAATCCATTAGAAGAATGAATATCATCCGATTTGCGTTGAGAAAACCTATTTCAGTCTTGGTTGCCGTGCTTGCCATTGTTTTCTTTTCGTACAGTACAATAAGAAAAATAAATGTGGATATATTTCCACAAGTCGAACTACCGGCCATGTACATTGCGATGCCCTACGGGGGTTTATCGCCATCCTACATGGATGGATTTATGGCCAACGAATTTCAAAAAGTGCTGTTATTTGTCAATGGCGTCAAAAATATAGATTTTAAAAGTATTCAGGGATTGACGATGATGAAACTGACTTTCTACCCGGGCACTAATATGTCACAGGCTGCAGGAGAAGTCTCGGCCTCCGTCTCCAGGGCAATGGGATTTCTTCCACCTGGGGCAGTACCACCAATCGTTGTCAGGTTTGATGGTAGTTCCCTTCCTGTTGGCCAATTGGTTTTTGAAAGCGATCAACGATCCATCAATGAAATCCAGACATTAGTACTAACAAAAATACGGCCTATGTTCGTAGAGATCCCAGGCATTACCGCACCCGCACCATTCGGCGGAAATGCGCGTTCTATTGTCGTCAATATCAACCCAGAACTCATGCAAGCAAATGGTCTGAGCCCCGAGGATATTACAGCAGCAATCACAAAGACCAGCCTACCATCACCTGCCGGAAACATCCGAATTGGTGACGAAAACCTGATGGCTCCAATCAATTCTATTGCAAAAGGACCTGAAGAATTTTTAAACACGCCCATCCAATCAACAAACAACCGAACGCTATATATCCGTGATATCGCCACGGTTGAAGATGGTGCGGATCAAACTACTGGCTATGCAATGATCAATGGAAAACGTTCGGTATATCTACCTATTATCAAAAAAGCCGATGCTTCGACACTTGAAGCCGTTAAAAACCTAAAGGAATCCTTACCTAAACTTAAAAATCTTCTTCCCGAAGATGTCAAAATCAATTATGAATTTGACCAGTCAAAATACATTGAGCGCTCTCTTTCCAATCTGATCCACGAAGGTATCTTAGGTGCGGTATTTACGGGACTAATGATCATTTTATTTTTGGGTGACACACGGGGCGCCATTATTGTTGTCCTGACAATACCGATAGCTATCCTGGCTGCCGTCACAGTGATGCACCTCTTTGGACAGACCATCAATATTATGACGCTAAGCGGGCTTGCACTCTCCATCGGTATCCTTGTAGATGAGGCCACAGTAACCATTGAGAATATCCACCAACACATGGATATGGGCAAAGAAAAACCTCGTGCCGTATTGGATGCATTACTGGAGATATCTGTACCGAAGCTCCTCATATTGCTGTGTATACTTGCTGTATTGACGCCAGCATTTATAATGACTGGCATACCAAAAGACATGTTTATGCCGCTATCTATGGCTGTTGCATTTGCTATGATAGCTTCTTTTATTGCTTCACAGACATTCGTACCCATCTTGGCCAATTGGATGATGAAGACCAAACATCATAGTGAAGTCAACAGTGCTAGAAAAAGAGCTTTTTTTGAAAAATTCAGGGTTAATTATTCTTACAGGATGCGAAAATGGTCCAAGCGTTCAGCTTTTCTATTTGTTATTTACGTATCCATCTGTGGAGCTATTATTGTTATTTTATTGCAAAACGTTGGTACTGACGTAATGCCAATTTCGAATAGTGGTGATTTTCAGCTGCGCTTACAGGCTCCGCAAGGAAGTCGGCTAGAAAAAACGGAAGAAATCGTCAAACAGATAACTAAAGTTATAAGTGAGGAAGTCCCTGAAAACGGTATTGCCATATCCTCAGCTTTTGTTGGAGCCCAACCTGCTGGCTCTCCTATCAATCCGATTTTTCTATTTACCAATTCCTCACACGAAGCAGTATTACAGATTTCCATAAATCAGCAACTATACGGCGGCTCAATGGAACTGTTAAAGGAAAGAATCAGAAAGAGTATTCAGGCAAATCATCCTAATATAGCCTTCAATTTTGAACCTATGGAGCTGACTGAAAAAATCATGGGTCAGGGAGCCTTGACACCAATCGAGGTAAAAGTGGGAGCTCCCCAGATCAAGGACGCTTTTCAATTCGCTTCCAAAATAGAAATGAACCTAAAGCATATCCCCTATCTGCGGGACGTACGTATTGCTGAACCAACAGCTTACCCAACCTTGGAAATCGATGTCAATCGGGATCTCGCTGGTCAATTTGGTTTAACAATACAAGACATAACACGCAGTCTTGTTGCGGCAACGTCTTCAACTCGCTTTACTGATAAAAATCTGTGGGTGGACCCTAAATCGGGCTTGGTTTTTCAGGTACAGGTACAGATTCCGGAAGCCGTGATGTCTTCGGAAGAAATCTTACGTGCGTTGCCTTTAAAAAAAGGAAGTGCAAGACCCGTTCTTGAGGATGTTGCCACATTAAAACGTGTGACAGCACCTGCACAAGTAAACCGTAAAGGTCCCAATCGCTATGTTACAGTCGTTGCAAATCTGTATGGAAAGGATCTTGGTTCAGCATCCAAAGCGGTCAACAAAGCGATCAAAGATGCCGGAATGCCACCACGGGGAGTCGTCATATGGACAGAAGGAACAATGCAACTTCTCAGTGAAACGTTGGGAAGCTTACTCGCTGGACTAGCAATCGCTATTGTTGTGATTTTTTTGATGCTCTCAGCATATTATCAATCGCTGAAAGTCCCGCTTGTCATCTTATCCGTATTACCTGCCGTAATTGCAGGTAGTCTCATCATTTTATACCTGACTAAAAGCACACTGAATCTACAGTCGTATATGGGGATCATTATGTCCATAGGTGTATCAGTATCCAATGCCGTATTATTGATAAACCAAGCAGAATTTTATCGAAAAGGTCTTCTTCTCAAACCAGCTAATGCTGCTAGATTAGCGGCATCTTCCCGGTTAAGACCTATTTTGATGAC
This sequence comes from Sphingobacterium sp., assembly GCA_031277685.1. Lineage (GTDB taxonomy): Bacteria > Bacteroidota > Bacteroidia > Sphingobacteriales > Sphingobacteriaceae > Sphingobacterium. The sequence continues at coordinate 16,650 of JAITLV010000169.1, forward strand.
AGCCGCGGCCATGCTTGCCGGAATGCTCCCGATGGCTATTGGTCTAGGAGATGGTGCGGAGCAGGTAGCTCCACTGGGAAGAGCGGTCATTGGAGGACTTGTAGCCTCCACGATCACAATTTTACTTCTGGTACCTCATTTCTTTACCGCAGTCCTTTCGCGCACGAAAACACATAGTCCTTCTCTCGATCCCGATGACCAAGAAAGTCAATATTATAGTCCTATAAAATCGTAATTAAAATGAAAAATAAAATAGTATTCTCTCGGTTTACAATAAAGCTAGCCTTAACGCTATTAACAATGTTTATACTTTCCGCGTGCGCTCAACAAGAGCCGTCTCGAACTAAAATCAGGGAAAGTGAACAACATCATCAGGCAACACCGGAGACCGTTGCCCTAAAATTCGATAACCCTGCATATGAAATTTCTGTGCCTGCCGAATTGCGTCCTTATGAACAGGTTGCCATCTATGCGAAAGTCACTGGATTCGTCCAAAAGCTGCTCGTAGACCGGGGCTCATTTGTAAAAAAAGGGCAATTGCTTGCGGTACTGGAGGCTCCCGAAATGGACCAACGGTTAAATGCTGACCGATCCGCGGAACAGAAATTATATAGTGATTATCTATTCGCTAAGCAGGCATATGAACGCCTCAAAGAAGCTTCAAAAACGATAGGAGCTGTTGCAGACATTGAACTGGACAAAAGTAGAAACGCGATGGAAAGTACACTAGCCGCCTATCAAGCTTCAAAGGCAGGCACCGCTGGTACATCCCAGTTACGCCAATATCTCAACATCACAGCCCCATTTGATGGTATCATTACAGACAGAAACGTATCCATAGGGGCATTAGCTGGTACAAACAGCAGTGTTCCACTATTTATGATCGCACAGGGCAACCGTCTGAGGCTAACACTTTCGCTTCCCGAAAAACATGCAGCGTCCATATACCAAGATATGCCTGCTAATTTTACCGTAAGTTCCAGACCGGGAGAGATATTCAGCACAAAGCTTTCCAGATCCGCTACACTGTTGGACCAACAGGACAGATCACTCAAGATTGAGTTTGATGTCCCAAACGAGGGTAATCAATTGCAGGGGGGAGACTATGCACAGGTTAAACTCCACTTAAAAAGAAAAAAGCCCACGTATTGGGTACCAAAAACAAGTATCGTCAACGCACAATCTGGAACATTCGTATTTACACTAAGCGAAGGTGAAATAAAAAAGATTGCAGTCAAAGAGGGAATCCGCAGAGATAGTTTGACCGAGATATTTGGCCAGCTGAAACAAGAAGATATGATCTTGGTAAATCCGTCGGAGGAAACCAAAGAAGGCAGAATAAATTCGACGAAAGAAAGCTAACCCCTTTCCGCCAGTATTTTTAGAAAATGCTATTCCTAGAATATAATTCTAGGTAAAAATGAAAAGATTGAGGAAACGCTGGAAGGTAATCGAAATTACACTTCTCCAAACATCAAAGCAGTATTAGATAAGTTGATTTCAAAAAAATAAAGGAAAAATATAGTTGGGTCAATGACCCAGCTATATTTTTTATCTTTTAATTTCCTCTATTGCACATTGCGTGTTTTTTTGATCTAAATTACTGTATATGCATGAAAGGCATATCCGAACTATTTTTCCAAAGGCAGCACCATCCCCTCTTTGATTTCATCATTAGCATGCAGCAAAATCTGATCATTGCTATTCAACTTCCCAAAAATCTCCGTGGAATCGTGAGTGGATACACCTTCTTTGATATCTACGAAATGTGTTTTACCGTTTATGACCTGGATTAAATATTGTCTTTCAGTTGAGCGCACAATACTGTTTGAAGGCACCAATAAAGAATTAGCTCCTGCCGACAATGGTATATTGACCTCGCAGTACAAGCCTGGTTTAAGTTTGTTATCATGGTTTGCAACATCAACTTCTATTGCTTCCGACTGCATGGCTCCCAAAGAATTGGCCGAGCGCGCAATCATACCCTCAAACACTTCGTTAGGTTTATTATTGAATCGGTAAGCAACCTTTTTGGAGAGATCTACTTTGTCGACATACGTCTCCGGAATCTGTACTTCCAGCCGCAATTTATTGAGATCCTGTAAGATCAATAGTGGTTGATCGCTACCTTTCCCTGGACCAACTAAAGCACCTTCGGACACATTTCGCTGCACAATAACACCATTAAAAGGTGCCTTAATATTCAGATATGACTGTAACATTTCAACTTCCTCCACGTTAGCTTTTTCAGACATGGCAACCGCTTCATCTGCTTTCATTTTGGATAAAGCATTATCCAGGTCTAATGGTGAAACTGCGCCTTCTTCCTGGGCTGCATTTTTGAGCCGCCGGTATTTATCCTTACTTGCGGAAGCGGTCTCTTGAGCCTGTACAAAACGCGAATGTGCAGCCTGTACAGCAGCGAGCATTTCTGGCGCTTCTAACTGGATCAACAACTGCCCCTTTTTAACCACCGTACCTCTATCTACGTACAGATGTTTTACAAAACTGTTCATCTTGGCATATATATTTACTTCATTAAATGGTTTCAGCTTACCTGGAAGCCTGACACTACTTGACATGACTTTTTCCTGAAGTTTTGTCGTCTGATAAGTGTTCGCTTTTGCCGGTCCTTTGGGTGTTAGGTCTATGGGTTTCTCCGTATTGCCACATGCTGAAAACAAACCTGTCAACAGCAATAAATAACATATTTCTTTCATATTTTAAATAATTTCCTTCATCTATTCGTAATATTTTCCGGCTTCAGTTTATTTCATCCCTAAATTGGATTTTAGGCCAGAAAAGTATCTAAATTTTCAATTCACGCTATACGAACTCTTTTTGGTAATAGGTTTTACAGTTGCAATTTCGTCCTGTGGGAGTAGTGATTGGGAATCGAATTTTGCTTTTTCTTTCATCCATACAAATAGCAATGGCAATATAAAAAGGGCAGCAAAAGTCGATGAAAATAATCCACCAATCACGGCTCGACCTAAAGGGGCGGCCTGTTCACCGCTCTCTCCCATCCCCATCGCCATAGGAATCATTCCGGCGATCATCGCCATACTGGTCATCAGGATAGGACGCAGCCGTGTCGTCGCACTGGCCAACGCTGCAGTTTTAGCATTTCGGAAATCGAGACGTAATGTTTCGGCGTTGGAAACGATCAGAATCGCATTGGCAACCGACACTCCAGTAGACATGATCATCCCCATATACGACTGCAAGTTAAGTGTAGCCCCCGTGAGGATTAACATTCCCAATGAGCCTAAAATCACAGCCGGTATGGTAACCAGTGCTGTCAAGGAAAGCCTAATACTCTGATAATTGGCCGAAAGAAGTAAAAATATAACGACAACGGCACAACCTAGGCCTAACTGTAGGCTACCCATCGTTTCGAGTAAAAGTGTTGACATCCCTTTTATTTCGACGATTACACCTCGGGGCGTTGCAGGTAATTCGCGAATAGCATTTTGCACACCTGAAGTGGCTGTCCCCAAATCCTTTTTATGAATATTCGCTATCACAGTCAGGTAACGCCGTGGCCCCTGTCGGTCATACTCTCCGGGAAGGTACTGCGTGTTGAACGTAGCAATATCGCCAAGTGTAGGCGTAAGTTGTCCTTTCACCAGTGGGATTTCACGCAGTTCATCCATGGTATTCATGACATATTCGGGGACCTGTACTTGTACCTGGTAGGTATAGGTATTATTCTCATCGAGCCATTGGATCTTTTGAGTAAATCTGCTTGATGAGGTACTTGCCGTTACTGACCTAGCGATATCCTCCATTTGCAAGCCAAGCTGTGAAGCTTTAAGTCTGTCGATAGCAATTGATATCGTTGGCAAGCGAAGTGGCTGCGCAATCTGTACATCACGGAGATAGTCGATTTTTCGTAATGAGGCAACTACTTTATCGGCGTATACGCTAAGTTCGTCCATTTTCTTGCCTGCAATCCGTACTTCGATCGGAGTCGCTGCCCCCTGACTCATAATCTTCTCGGTCATGTCTATAGGCTCAAAATTTAACCGCAGCTTCGGTAGTTTATAATGAATATTTCGTCTCAGCACATCTTTTAATTCATCCATATTGACATGATAATCCGCATTGAGATTGACCTGAATTACTGCTTCATGCGTACCTGTATTAAAGACGTAAAGATTGCTGACACCATAGCTACTCGGTACCAGCCCCACATATGTCGAGCTTATAGCTACCTGATGGTTTACTGTACTGTCAATCACCTGAAGCACCTGTTTGACAGATTCTTCAGTACGTTCTAACCTTGTACCATCAGGTTCTTTTATCCGCAGTTGAAATTGTCCATTATTTACTTTGGGCATCATATCCTTTCCTATATATATAAATGCAGTTGCTGAAAGACCTACTGTTAGTAGTAAATAGCCCAAAATTACTTTCTTTTTATTGCGCATAGACCGATAGAGGGTCAAACGGTAGTATTTTTTGATCTTTTCGAAAAATCCTGGCGAATCGGATTTAAAATGGCCTATGTGATGTTCTTTGAGCAGCCAATTAGCTAAGATTGGTACGAGTGTCTGTGCCATAAAATAAGATGCGATCATCGTCAGTCCAATAGATAAAGAAAGCGGTAGAAACATCGCTCGTGGGATACCTTCCATCATAAAAGAGGGGGCAAAAACAGCCAAAATACAGAATAAAATCAATAACAACGGTAAAGCAATTTCCTGACAGGCGACATAAATTGCTTTGCGCTTATGGGTGCCCTGCTCCTGATGCTGGTGGATACTTTCAATGGTCACCGTGGCCTGATCCACAAGTATTCCGATCGCCAGTGCCAGACCACTCAAAGTCATAATATTAATCGTCTGGCCAAACAATTTGAGCAAAAGTACACCAATCAGGATCGATACGGGAATGGTGACAATGACAATAAGGCTGCTCCGCCAGTCCCGTAGAAACAAGAGAACCATTAGTCCCGTAAGCAATGCCCCCAATCCACCTTCATGAAGCAAACTCTGAACAGCGTTCATCACCGCAACTGACTGATCAAATTCATACGAGATCTTTACATCCTCGGGGAGCAGATTCTGTATCTCGGGCAATTTAGCTTTTAAATTGCTTACCACTGCCCAAGTAGATGCATCAGATGTCTTAACAGCAGGAATATACACTGATCGTCGGCCATTGATCAATGCATAACTCACCGTAATATCCGAAGCATCAGACACGCGTGCCACATCTTTAATATATATTGGAATTCCGTTTTTTGTCAAAATCGGAATATTTGAGAAATCCGCGACATTTTTAATCAAAGAGTTGATTGTGGTCACATACATCGTATTATTGAGATGTAGATTTCCCGAAGGTGACATCACGTTAAATTTAGATAGGGCCATTACCACTTCATCCGCAGTCAAATTGTAGCTACGAAGTTTATTGGGATCTACGTTTACTGTAATGGACCTGGAATTAGCTCCGAAAGGTGGTGGTGCAGAAAGACCAGGTACGGAAGAAAACATAGGACGCACCAAGGTACTTGCCATGTCGTATATTTCCTTAAGGCTTCTTGTTTTGGATGACAATACCAATTGTCCTACAGGTAAAGACGATGCATCAAAACGTACCACCTGTGGTGGTAGTGCCCCCGGAGGAAAAAACTTCATGGCTCTGTTGACCTGTAGGGCGACCTGTGCTGAGGCTTCGGCCATATCCGTATTTTCGTAAAAGCTAAGTTTCAACAGGGTGAGTCCCTGTATATTTTTGGCCGAGATATTTTTGATTCCATTGACATATAGAAATTGATCCTGCATCCGTGAGGAGAAAAAACCTTCCATCTGTTGGGGGGACATACCGCCGTAGGATTCGATCACGTAAATTGTTGGCGAATTGAGCTGCGGGAAAATATCAATAGGTATTCTCAGTACAGCGAGTATTGAAAATAACAAGAGGCTCAGTGTTATGATCACTGTGGTGATTGGCCTGCGTAATGCTGCTGTGACAAGTGACATAAGTTAGTCTTTAAAAAGTTGAAGAAAGCCATCGACATTGTTCTGTGCCACCACTTGGTGAAACAATGCTAGATAATAATTGTACTTGGCCGTGATGTAATCGCGTTCTGCCTGATAAAGCATATTTTGGGCAACATTAACCTCGACGATGTCGATCAGACCATTTTTATAGAGAGAAAATTTCTGTCGATAAGCCGCATTAGCAGCCTTTGTCTGACGTGGGATTTCCTTGAGCCGTTTTTCTGCCGTTTTTACTTCGGCCTCAGACTGTGCAATGTTCATGGCGATATTTGCTTGCTGCTCCTGTAACTTTTGCCCGGCCTCGTCAACCATCAAATGTTGTGTATTGAGCTTTACTTTTTTGCGATGTAGATCGAAAAGATTGTAGTTGATTCCCAGCCCAATGAGGTAATTACCACGCTGTAAACCAAAGCCATCAGCAATTGAACCATAGCTATTATCACTTTGTACACTGGCGGCACGCCCCCATACCGCACCTGATAAGAACAGCTTGGGACGATAACTATTGGCAACAAGATTTTCTTCCATTTTGGTCTTATCAAACAATGCGTTATAATAAGCCACCATAGGATGTAGACGACCACCATCCAGCTCAATAGGTGAGTTTTTCACCTGTTCAAAAAGTATTTTTTCGGCAGTTGTATCTGCTACAATATAGCGCGGAGACATTCCCGCTAGGGTTCCAAGTTGAATTTGCAGTTGCTCCTGCTGATTTTCAAGTTCAATCAGGCTCAACTGGGTACGTGAGATCTCAGCATCGGCCATACTGGTATCTACCCCGGCGCGAATACCACTTTTGACCAAGGCAAATATCGATTGACGTATCTCTTGATTTCGGGCAATACTGCCTGACTGGATTCCGATCAGGTCATGTAGCTTAAGCAACTGCAGATAGCTATAAATGGTGAAGGATTGTAAGTCATATTTTGATTGTTCAAAACGTCGGTTTTCAACGGTAAGTTCCGATTGTGCAAGTTGATCTTGGGCGCGAAAAGCTCCAAAGTTGTAAAATTCCCATTGAAAGGCCGCAATACCAAGATTACTGCTCACGGGTTGATAATTGTTTTGGGCGCGAATACCGCCATTATTAGTCGGTACTAATCCAAACCCAAAGTATGGTCCAGGTAAATTATTATTGGAACCGAAATCCGCTTGATAAGAAAGCTGCAGGCTCGGTAGACGATTGTTTTTAACCTCTGTTGTGCGCGCCTCCACGACCTTTGTACGTATAAAATCTGTACGCAATGATGGCGCCTGTCGCGTTACTGACGATAGGAGATCGTTCAGTTTGATAGGCTTGATATTCTCCTGGCCGTGGCAAAAAAAGCCACAGCAAAGCAAGGTATGCCCCATAAGGACAAGTTTTTTAAACATGATTGAAAAGCTAATTTTAAAATAAATGTATACAGACTAATCCCTAGCGAGACTAGTGCAATTTTATTTAAAATATTAGCCGAATCATAATGTCAACTGAAGATTGCGAAGGTAGAGCCGATCGAGTGACAAAAAACGCCACGAATCAAAATTTCCGATAGAAATTCCACTGGCAGAAGGAAAGAAAACATTAAAAAATTGGATAATGAGAAACTCCCTAACTTTAATGACAAAGTTAGGCGAAGCCGACACAGTTAGACAGATACTATCTTTTACGTCTTCCCAGTCCAAGTATTCCTGTTTTCTTTTGCTGAATGCCTTGATTACGGTAATAAATTCATTTTCCCCTTGTGTCTTTGCCTGATGATAAAGCGTAAAACCAATCAAAGGTTTTACAACCAATAATAGGGCACTGACTATTAAAAGAAACTGAAATACAACTCGTCTAAACATAGGTTTGTTTACTTACTCCACAGGCTAATTTGCCTGTTTGACAAATATAAACAATGAAGACTTTCACCATTGTAACATTAGCGTAGTGAAAGCTTTTGTAAACATCATGTTGCAGATTTTAGGTTACCAAGATTTACCTCAAAAAATAACTTCCTTATTATTCCAGCCTTTTAAACGTGTATTTCTGACAAAACCAGGTCCTTTAAAGCGATACTGCACACCAACTATTTCAGTTGCTCCATTTTTAATCATCGTGCTGTATACCAGTTTATCGTTGATCGAAAATTTAATCTGGCTATTTTTACAATCAATTTTTAAGTTCGTCCATTCCGAAAGATCACAACCAAATCCACTGAGGTCATCCTGTTTACTGTCCGTATAAAAACCATCCGCGATAAGAGCAATATCACCGATACATGCGGGACTTATAAGCGGTACAATAATGATGTCATTTTTCGACTGCAAGAGTACTTCAACACGTTGACACATATTTCCAGCAGTACCTGCCCCTGTCTTTAGGTCTGTTTCAAAATTAAAATTATTGGTCATCACTCCGGTTATCTCTTTTTGATTGTAAAATCTTACTTCTGGAGCATCAAGTAGGAGATCGACCTTATATCTTTTTAAGAGCTCACCACTAATTGCAATACCTTGTGATTGTGTGATCTCAGACTTTTTGAAATACAAAGGTTCTTTTCCCCATTCTGCCTCTATTAGCCCCAGCCAGCCATCCGTTTTGATCTGTATATCATGTTCCCGAACAATTCGATCTCCGATTATTAGTTTTGCCCGAAAGTAACCAGGATAATAGTATATAGAAGAATGATGTTTACCAGTCCTGTTCACCTGCATTTTACGATTGGTATCCCAGCTTTGCGCAATGAATACAGAGTCTTCCACATTTGCGGCTGAGGCATCGTAATCAAAGACAACCGAATTTGGCAGGCCTTGGGTCAATATCGTTTTTGAGGAAAAATGAAATGTGGCATCATTAACTTTATCCTTATTAAGGACAAATCTATTGGCCAAAAATCCTGTCAAAACCAAGATTAAACCAGATAAAAGAACCGTAATAAATAAACGATTATACTTTTTTCCGCTAGCAATTTCCTGTTCAAAAATGGGTTCTTTGCATATATCTGTTTTCACTGAGACCCTAGGAATAAGCGTATTTCGGAATGCACGCCAATCTTCATAATCAACAAACTTCGCTAACGTGTTCAAGGTCGTAAGCGAGGGCGTACTTTGGTAGTCAACTCTACCGAAAATCCGTTTTAGCGTTGAAACACTAAGCATCACTCCCGTTTTCTCCTGAATTTTTACCGAAAGCTTTTCAAAATCAGAGGTACTCCAACTGTTGGTTTCGCCCCATTCAAGTTGATTTTCAATGGATTCTTTAAGGTATTTAAACAATTCAGACTGCTCCAAATCTATCATAATCTACTATTTATCAACACTTTAAACACCATCACACCTTTTGAACAAACTTGAATAAACTTGAAGCAAGGTTGAACAGGTTGAAATAATGTCTTAGCTCTAAATTTATCAAAAAAACATGATTAACATGAAAAAAATAATTTTGATAGTAGCTATAGTATTGGTCACATTATTCCAAGGTTATACTCAAGTAAAAAAGACCAAAACTCTGAAGAACAACACGATTATGCTGAGTGTAGACAAATGGGCATTTCAAAATGGAAAGGTTGATTTTCTCAAATTTAAAGGACGTGATGCAATGAAGATTGCTCCTGGATCGGGACCAGTAGTAATAAAAGATTTAGTCTTCAAAGATGGAATCATCGAATATGACATCATACCCGCAAAAACAGAGTTTGCCAGTGCAGTTTATTTTCATCGAAAAAATGAAAAGGAACAAGAGATTGTCTATCTGCGCGTGCCCAAAATGACCGATCCATTTGCCAATGAAGGCATTCAGTATTGCCCCGTTATAGGGGGCGTAAATATGTGGGATATGTATCCGCAATATCAATCTTCTGCAGGGGCGAAAGCAGACGAATGGAATCATATTAAACTTGTGATTTCGGGCATGCAGATGCAGGTTTTTGTCAATAACAGTCTCAGATTGACAATTCCTAAGTTAGAAGGCAGCGAATCTATGGGAGGTGTTGCTTTTGATGGCGACTCCTACATCAGTAATATTGAGATAAAACCCAACGAAACTGAAAACTTAGCGCAAGCTGAAGGTGTAGATCTTACTAAACATGAAGCAAACTATATCAGGAACTGGTCGATAGTTCAACCAGCAATTTTGGAGGAAGGAAGAGAACCAACGACCATTAGTGACATACCCAAAGATGGATCCTTTACAGAAAAAATAGCGGCCGAAAGATATGGCCTAGTCAATCTCACAAGGCGTTTCGGAGGTAGTGAAAAACGCAGGATCGTCTGGCTAAAAGCTATTATTACCGCCAAAGAAACCTGCCTAACCAATCTTCAGTTAGGGTTTTCCGATGAAATATGGCTTTATCTGAATGATCAGATCACCTATACGGACAAAAATATCTTCAGACAAAATATGAAAAAATATCCCGATGGAAGAATATCGGTACTGAATGGAAGGGCCAAATTACAGCTTAAACCAGGCGAAAACCAATTACTCATCGGTGTAGCCAATGATTTTTATGGCTGGGGTGTCATCGCACGTTTAGAGAATATGGAAGGAATAACCGCAATAGAACCCTTTAAAATTAGAAAGCAGGCGATGGAAAATGTGGATCAGTATCTAGGTGTATATGGTACCGAACTTACCCCGGCATTTAAACTGATTTTCACACAAAAGGATGGAAAGCTATTTTTAAAGAGTGCTAATCAAGAAACAGTGGAGCTCGAATATGTTGGGAACAATCTTTTTAAAATGGGACTAGGGATAGAATTACAATTTGACCCGGAGTCAAAGCAAGTGGTTCAGAAAGAAAATGGATTTGAGATGAAATTTGTAAAGGAACAATAAATTAATGACTTTATAGCCATAGTCTCTTACGATCATTTGTAGCTTCTCGACTATTCTTACAGCCTACCACGTATAGAAAGGTTGTAAGAATGTGCTATACAGCCCTTAGTTGACTATATACAAAAAATATTGAGCAGCATGAAGCCGTAGCTATCAATTTCATCTGTATGCGCAAGCCTTCCCTCGAAAGGATTATTCATCACCGTTTCCTTTCGGGTCATTGGTTGAGCATAACGTTTATTGAGCAGACTCCCTTTGACAACTGGATAGGAAAAACAGTGACGATCCGAAGAATATTTACTCTTTCTTATTTTATAAAATCACTTGTCGTTTTAAATCTCCTTCCTTCGAGATCTTCAACAGTTAACACAACTTGATATTTGCCGGTTCGAAAATCCTTTAAATCAAAGCCAATCATAAAGCAAATGAAAGTTTTATAGTATCTAGTTTTCATCAGTGAATAGTTCAATACATAAATATAGATAACTGAATATTAAAAGCAATCATGTTGCATTTATATTTTTTATTAGTTACCTTCGATTTATTAAAGCCTATGCTGTACGTTGAATTGGTAATAACTAGATACGCAAATATGGAACATTGCAAAACCCGAACAATATTTCTTGTCTATCCAACATTTTTTTTTGGAAAGTACAATCCTGTATGTTTTTAACAGTTTTTTTTCTGTATATGTTTTGGAAATCAGCAGCGTCTATTAGGGGAACTGCTTTTAACTATGTCAAAAATGATCAGATTTTGGAAGATAGATCATATTTATTTGTTGACCAGCTTAACGAGACTGCTATCAAACATCACATTTATACTAAAAAAACAGGAATTCACGGTCCATTTGATTTGATGCTACTTGATGAGGAGATGTCTCATCTATATAAACTTACGGCAGAGAAATCATTAATCCATTTAAACTAGATTGCTCAATGAAAATTAAAGATAAAGTGACCCAATACTATCCCAATGCGCAAACTGGAACCGAGGTCACCGAAACATACCTAGCTCTCTTAGAAAAAGAGTACAAAACAGACTTAAAAAAAATGCTATTTGCGACATCAGTATGTTCGGATGATGTCAATGTATCAACAGATTTCAGGCGTGTATTAAGCCGTCCATTTACAATGGGAGGACTCGGCGGTCTTCCTTATGCCGGTTATACGGGTATGGTTGCATTTTCACATCATATTCCTGATGGTGGTGATGCTTTTATTTTCTATGGGCCACATATTGGTATAACCGATGAAGGTGAACTGGGGCGGATGCGAAGGATCGGACAAGAAAGGATCACCAATAGCTGTGGTGCACTGATGCTTACATTGGAAAGGTTCAAGAGATCTGAACTGACGCCTGCCTACACACCATTAAATATGTATTATGACACACAGCAATACCAATTGGAACAGTCTCTGATGCCTTACAAGCACGAAATCCTGACCGCTAAACATCAGAATAAAACAATAACAGATTTTGCTTATTCGGTCATTGACTACCAATTAAAATATATCGTCGCCATGGCAGCCAAAGAGTTCAGTTGTGACAGAATTTTCCTGCTTGGCGGTGTCGTCATAAATACAAGTGAAGAATACAATGACTACGTCGATGTAAGAAACTTCGATGTCATAAATTTAAAGGATGAGGGCGATAATCAGCCCTTGTCAATTTTAACATCTGAAGCTTTTAAAAAACTATAATTTATAAATCATCCCTTTATCCTGATTGACTATTATTCAAATATGCTGTATAACAATATGGAACAACAATCTCCCTTTCCACGAATAATCAATTTTGAGGAAACAACCGATCTATGTTTACAGTTTGAAAAAAGAAACGGCCTTCTTCCTGTCATTATACAGGAATCAACTAGTAGACAGGTGTTAATGCTGGCTTACACCAATAAATTAGCATTTGAAATGACTGTAGAAAGAGGTATTGCTTGTTTTTGGAGTACTTCGAGGGAAAACATTTGGATAAAAGGTGAGACATCAGGCAACACCTTGCGAATAGAGGCTATACTGGTGGATTGCGATCAGGATGCACTCATATACCAAGTCTCCATAAATCGGGATGGGGTATGTCACACCATTTCGCTATCCGGGAAGAACCGTAAAGCATGTTTCTATCGGGCATATAGTTCCAAGAATGAGTTAAAATTTATTAACAATATGAAATAATTATTTATGCATACATTGTCAACAAAAGATATTACGATCAATTCTGAGGAAATCGGAGATTTCCACTTCATGACTTCAGTAGAAACCCCAATGCGACCTGACGCATTTGCTCGGACAGAGGAAGAAAAAATAAGCCGTATCGCCGCGCTTTTTCAGGGTATAATGGAAGAACTTGGACTTGACCTCAAGGACGATAGTCTAAGTGGTACACCGCATCGTGTAGCAAAAATGTACATCAAAGAATTATTTTATGGATTAAACCCCGTAAATAAGCCCAACCTTTCAACATTCGACAACCGATATGGTTATAACAAACTCCTGGTCGAAAAGAATATACGGGTAGATTCGGCCTGTGAACATCATTTCCTACCTATTGTTGGAAAAGCACATATTGGCTATCTAGCAAAGAATAAAGTCATCGGACTGTCCAAAATAAACCGGATAGTTGACTATTATGCGCATAGGCCACAGGTACAAGAACGTCTGACTTTACAAATCTATACGGAATTAAAAGCAACGCTAAAAACCGATGACATTATCGTGGTGATTGATGCAGATCATCTGTGTGTATCTGCAAGAGGCGTAAAAGATACTGGCAGCAGCACTATAACGATCGAATATGGGGGTATCTTCGAATCAGAAATACAGAGAAATGAGTTTTTTAAATTACTCTAATAGCGTCAGTAAAATGAACAAAAAGTCTATTCGACCTGTGACGATATTAACAGGATTTTTGGGATCGGGTAAAACCACTTTCCTGAATGCGTTGCTAAAATCCCAACCGACAACGCGCTTTGCTATTATCGAAAACGAAATTGGGCAGCTTAATATCGATAGTATATTACTATCAAAAAGTTATGGCCAGTTGATAGCATTGCAGGACGGATGTCTTTGTTGCACGCTAAATGATGAGCTATACGGCTCCCTCGAATTGCTTCATAAAGAACAGGAGAGTTTTGACCAACTGCTTATCGAATGTACTGGTCTGGCAATTCCGAGCAATATTATCGAGCCATTCACCCTACACCCTATTTTTAAAAACTACTTTCCGCTACAGAGGATCATTTGTATGGTAGATGCTGTTCTGGTTGAGGATCAGATTAAGGATAGGGATGAAGTTCTTAGACAGATAACGGCTTCTGATGTCATCATCATTAATAAAACAACAGAAGTACATCCTAACTACTTGACACATTTGTTTAATGAATTGTCTACGATCAATCCCTTCGCAACGATCTTATACGCTACAAGCAAAACGGAATATCCATTTGAGGCAATCGAAAAAGTGAAATACAAAAAAAAGAATAGTTCCTTTTCCTTCTTAAAAAGCATCAATTCGAACAGTTCTAAAATTATAGGCGGATTACCATTTGCCCAGCAACATCTGACTGATATTTCAACCCGAGCCTATTCATTTGAAGAGGAATTCAATTTTATTCATCTATTTCTTGCGCTTAACAAACTGGTCGGAAAATATGCGGACAAAATCTATCGAATGAAAGGAATCTGTTACAAAACGGGAGAAAATAAAAAAGTAATATTACAGACTGTGGGATCAAGGGTTGATATGGATTATGGGAATAATTGGGAGTTAGAGGAATCAAAATGCAATACATTGGTTTTTATTGGAAAAGAGCTCGATAAGCTAAACATAGAAGTAATTTTTAAACAGATTTTGGCTGGTAAGCAATGATCGGCAACAATCAACAGCCTAGCGCAAGCTGATCTCCCGCCTGCAAATATTGCTCAAATCAGTACTATACTATTGAAAAATAGTTTTCCATTACACCAAAGGTTTTATTTATTCCCTGACTGCATTTCTGTGCTAAGCAATTGCAAATCCTTAACTCCCTAGCCAAATGGAGGAAGAGTTAACCATCTGCTAAAAAACTGGTCTGATTTAGACATATCATCAAACAACAGCAACTGAAATCCCAAATTCGAATTCCATCAAATACTACTATTCCATCAAAATTTGAAGAATACAAAAAGGAATTCGTTCGTTTTTATTCAATTGAATTTTATTTGGAACAAGTCTAAATAGAACGTATATTTGGATGCTTTGAAAACCTCCATACGTAAAATAGAGATTAATAAAAAACGATTTGAAGAGTTCTTTCAATTGTATTGGAAGAGAATGTTTTCGTTTGCGCTTAAAAGTGTGGAAAATGAAGATGATGCAAAAGAAATTGTTCAAGATGTGTTTAAATCCTTGTGGGAAAGAAGATATCAGCTTCAACTTCAAGATGCCGAGCGCTATTTATTGCGTTCGGTTAAGTTAAAATCACTAGAATTTCTGCGAAATAAAGGAAATAAAGATCGACATCATGAACTGATCTCAAATAGCAAATCGGAATCTTACGAGGACAATTATATTTATTATAAAGAACTCAAGAATCATTTGGATGATGCTGTTGATTCTTTACCTAGACAATGTAAAAATGTCTATAAACTAAGTCGAGACGAGGGGTTAACCAACAAAGAAATCGCAACGAATTTACTCATTTCAGAACGAGCTGTTGAATATCATATCAGTAAAGCACTATCAGTTATTAAGATAAGACTTAAAAAGTATTGCAATATCAATATTGCCAGATTCCTATTAATTACTTTTTTGTACTTTTGAATATACATGGATTATCAAAAGATGGAAATCAACCAAGATATACTTAAAAAATATGCTTCAGGTCAATGCACTGATGCCGACAAGCGTGCCGTAGAAAAATGGTTGAATAACGATTCATGGGATAGTATTTCCGAAAACGACCTTGTCAATGAACAAGTGGGCTCTTCCATATGGGATAAGCTAAATGCTGAGGTATCTCAACACAGTAAATTGCGTTGGATCAAAGTTACAGCGGCAGCAGCCGTAGCTGTTTTACTCGGTTTCTCTGTTTTCTATTTATCTCCTCCTGCCCTAGACAATCATACTTTTACCAATACATCGATTGAAAATAGCAAGCTCTTTAACGAAGATCATTATGATGTACAGTTAAGTAAAAATAGTACCGCCAATATTGATCTAGTCAATAAAAAACTGACCTTCACCGGAGATTTTATGATCAAACCAAAAAGAGACTTTGAGCTTTCGGATAGTAACCATAATGTCCTTGTGTTTAAAGCCGGCCGAGAATATTTCGTCTCTGATTCTCCGGATTTTGGTAAAATCGTTGCTTTTCAAAAAAGTGATTTGGCGTTCTTACCATCCAATATGCAAATTAAAATTAGAGAACAATTTCAAAGCATTTAATAGACAAACATGAAGCGATTAGTATTGTTGTCTTTCCTTGCAACTTTTATTTTTTCCTGTAAACAAACTCCTCAAAAAAACATAGATCCTGATTTTGTTTTTTGTCTGTTCAACAAAGATGAAAGCCCAACCAGCCTGTTTTTCGCCGAAAGTTTGGACGACACACAAAGTCCAACTTTACAAATCCCATTATCTACCGCACGGATACAAGAGCGGGAATATATGTATAAAAATGGCTTTTTTTATCGACTATCAAGCCAAACCAATGTATTTACAAAACACCGATTACAGGGTTCTTCCCTGATTCTTATTGACAGTATACAATTAAAGAATCGTGATTTTGAAACCATTACCTGGAAAGATGACAACAATCTAATTGCCCTCTGTCGCGAGTATCCTGTTACACAAAAAACGCAAGCTCGACTCTATCAGATCGATGTCGCCGCAATGAAAATTGTCAAGGAGGATACCGTTGTGCTCCCCTATGCTACAAAAGAATATAACAGACTGCACCTGGGGCTTGTCAATATTGAAAACAACGATCTTTGGCTGGCCTATTCCTTTTTTAAGTCAAGTGGAAAATATGGACATACCACGTCCGATACAACCTATTACGCCACAATTAACTACGATAGTTTTACGCTGCAACACATACAGAAAGAAACCCGGTCAACATATCCCGGTGGCTTCAATATTATACAATCTTATAGTTTTAAAGACGAGCTTGGGGACTATTATTTTATGACTAACCCTGGCATAGCCTTGGGCAATAATTTGAAGCTTCCAACAGCTATTTTTAGAAAAAAGAAAGGTCAGCAATTTGTCGATCAGCACTTTATGATCAATATTTCGCAGTCCATTGGTAACCATGCCTATGGGATCTGGTATGCTGGCAACGGAAAAGCTATTATCCGTAATGAGCAGAAGAAATTATATACCGATTTTTCCAATTACCATGCAGTTTATCAGTTTGAATATAGACTGGTAGATTTAAAATCTGGTTCTATCGAAAAAATTCAGCTTCCATTGGATAAGGGCACTCAAAAGGAGAACGTCTGGAGCGATAGAAAATATGTTTATATAGCGATAGATGATGCAAATGATGAGCATCGTGTATGGAAGTATAATCTGCAGACAAAAGAAATCTCCAAGGGCATCAAGCTCCCTAACACGACAAATTTTATTGTACGTATGGATTATCTGAAAAAGTAATCCATTTTCTCCTAAAAAAAGAAACCTAATAATCAGCCATTTGCGTATTTTTCAAAAAAATAACTGAAATCAACATTCGGTACTAGATAAGTATAGGCAACCTTCTTATATATACTTAATCTAAATAAAATGTTGAAGTCAACATCTACTTGTGTATTGCTTATAATTTTTACTGTTTTTACACAGGCACAGACTGCCACAAAAATTGCTATTTCAGGTTTCGTCAAAGATAACTTTGGAAAGCCTATTCCGGGAGCGACAATACGACTTAACGATCAACAGACAGGTACGTCATCCGATGTAGATGGTTATTACAAATTACAGGCTAGCAGGTCTAATGATGCTATTATACGCGTCACTGCGGTGGGTTATAGTCCCGAAGAAAGATCATTAAACGGAAAATTCATCCAGGATTTTCAGCTGATAGAAGATCGTAATTATATCGAGGAAGTGATCGTTTCAGCCCGTGGAAAAACTGTAAATGAACAAAAAGTAGCCGAGATCAAACGATCTGGCTTCAATGTAAGCGTTATTGACATGAATAAACATGCCAATGAAGCCGCCAATCTAACCCAAGTATTAAAAAGGGCTACCGGAGTCACTATACGTGAAGATGGTGGCTTAGGTTCTAATTTTGTTTTTCGCATCAACGGTTTGGATGCTAAAATCTATATCGACGGTGTTCCCATGGAGAACTTTGGTTCATCTATGTCTTTAAACAATATTCCTGTCAATCTGATTGATCGTGTTGAAGTTTATAAGGGTGTGGTACCCGCTTTTTTGGGTTCCGATGCGCTAGGTGGTGCTGTCAATATCATTACGAAACGTCGCGCGCGACCTTACTTGGACCTGAGTTATTCCTATGGCTCCTTCAATACACATCAGGCTGCGATCGTGGGCACCTTTACCAATCCAAAAAACAAATTATCATTTCGAATGAATGCATATTACAATCATTCAGACAATGATTATAATATGTATACCAACGAAAAGTACAATGTTCTTATCGAAGAAACGGTCGACAACAAGTATTACGCCATCCCAAAAGCCAAGCGATTTAACGATGCTTACACCTCCGCCATGGGGCAACTGGAGGTTGGTTTTCGCGATGTATCCTGGGCAGATCAATTTTATGCAGGCCTGACCTATTCCCAAAATCACAAAGAAAATCAGATCGGTGCTTCCCTCAGCAAAGTATTTGGTGGCGCATGGTCCGAAAGCAACTATCTGATGCCAACCTTAAGCTATAAAAAAAGCAATTTTCTGGTCAATCGCTTATATGCGGATATTTTCACAAGTTATAGTTACGACACCCGCTATGTGAGAGATACCGCCATGTATAATTACAACTGGACTGGTACCTGGGTCTCAAATTACGAAGGCACAACGCCAAACCCCCAAAAAGACATGAAATATAATCTGTCGAACTATTTAGCGCGAGTGAATTTAAACTATGACTTTGACGAAGCCCGTAACCAAAGTATCAATTTCAACTACAACTTTAACAGCAATGATCAGAAAGAGTACGATCTGATCGGCAATTATAACCGCTCAGGTCTACCATCCTATCTGGGAAGACATATTTTGGGATTATCCTGGCAGAACCAGTGGTTTGACAAGCGCTTATCAAATGTATTGGCGGTAAAATACTATCGCATGGATGCTTCGAAAGATATTGATGAGCGCAAATTCGATGGAAACAACAATTTGATCGGCGGTGAAATAATTCATCAAAAAAAACAAGGCAATTATTATGGCATGAGCCTTGCCTCCCGGTATCGAATAACCAAGGATGGCGGATGGAAACTATCCTACGAAAGGGCATACAACTTACCCTCTATGACCGCTCTTTTTGGCGATGGTGTCAATACGACGGGCAACTGGGCAGTAAAACCCGAGCATAGTGACAACATCAATACCGGATTTTATTACAATACCTACATCAACCAAAATCATTTTCTGAACGTCGATGTGACAGGCTTCTATCGCCTGGCAACTAACTATATAAACAGTCGGGCGGTCATTCAGAATGGAATTTCCTATTTTCAAAGCTACAACGAAGAGGGTGTGAAGCTCTATGGTTTCGAGGCCGAAGTCAAATACGGTTTTAAAGATCTGCTGGCTGTTACCCTCAATGGATCTTACGATAAAGCTCTATACAATAAAAAATACACAGACGACTCCAGGCAAAAAATCAGTTTAAATTATAACAAACAACTCATAAACCGACCTTGGGTCTATGGAAATGCCGATATCAGCCTAACCCAGAATAACTGGTTTCAGCAAGGCAGCAGAGTTCAACTATCATACTTATATCAATATACTCACTGGTTTTACCTCACCGAATCAGATCAAGGATCCCTTGAATCCAAAGATCTCATTCCATCCCAAAATATCCACTCCGCTGTGCTGAGCTATGCCTGGGATCGCAATAAGTACAACGTATCCTTTGAAGCAAGAAACCTGACAGACGAAAGAGCATACGACAATTTTCGACTCCAACGACCAGGTCGCGCATTTTACGTCAAGCTGAGACTATCAATCATGTAAAACAAATAAATACATATTTTTATGAAAATCAATAAATTCGCCATTGCGATATTATCCGCAACAGCATTATTCTCTTCTTGCAAAAAATCGCCAGACAGTACCACTACGGAAGAGCCAACATCAACTTCAAATAGTCTGTACAGTGTTTGGGTGACAACCGCGGCTGGTTCATCCTACCTACTGACAGCGGATAATCTGATGAAAGATACCCTTTTGACCGCCGCAAACAATCAAGGGATCGATATCACATCGCATTTGCCAGCTGCATTTTATGCCATATACGCCTATGCCTACGAAGGAAAGTATTACCTATCAAACGATGGAACACGATTCAGTCAATTTGAAGTTGTCAACAGCAAATCCTGGAAAGAGACCAACAACTATGCCTTCCCAGGAAACTTTTATCTGGGCAAAGTCCTAAAAGATATCAGTACAAAGGACGAGATGGTCATGACCAAAACTGCAGGTACCACAAATAAGGCAAAAAATGTGCTGGAACAACCGATCTATTTTATGAATGTCAACAACATGACGATCAATAAAACCATAGGCATCGAAATCCCGATGATCACGTTTAATCCGAAAACCCCGGACGGAAAAGATCATAACCCCTATATCGTACCAACAAGCTTTACGAAAGTCGGCGACAAATTATTTATTGGTCACAAATATAGAAGTAACGAAACCCGTAAGGATATTATCGATACAGCCTATATGTACGTCTGTGACTACCCGAGTTTGGCAAACGGTAAAATTGTAAAAGATGCTAGAGGCGGATTTGCAGCTGGCCATTGGGAAGTGCAGACACTTACTTTTAACGATGACAACAATGACCTGTATATTGTAACAAAAAAGACAGATGCCGCGACCTATGGACTGTTACGTATTAAATCGGGACAGACAACCTTTGATCCAGATTATTTCTTTGACTTAAAAGATTACAATGTCTTCAGCAATAATATATCGCAGGTACAGAAACTAGGTGATGGAAAAGTATACATCAGTCCTTTTGTCATCGATCCCGCAAATAAGAAGATTGTTGCGGATCTCCGGATTTTAGTCGGTGGCGGAGAATCAAAAACAACGATGAATTTTATGGAGAACGGCAAACTATATGATGTCTTCAAAACAGACGAGTCAAAATGGTATGTATACGAATATGATCCAGCAAAAAATTCAGTCAAACGTGGTGCTGAGATCGATCCAGGAATCAGCCAAGTTTATCACCTGAATAAACTCAAATAAAATCAAAAAATTTAAGAAATACCTAGCGGATTTCATCGCATGGCTAGGTATTTCTTCACCCAAGATCTATCGGTTAAATTATTATGAAAAAACTACTACTCACGGTTCTCAGCTTCTTTATCATACTGTCAGCGTCGGCACATGCTGTATTTATTGAAACATCATTAAAAGGTACCAAAGGAAAATCCCATAACGTAAAAGTGGTCTATGGCGAGCCTGATGAGCACGAGGAGACCTCCAAATGGTGGTGGTACAAAGAAGGTATGCAGGTTACATTGACATTGATCAAACCTGACGGAAGTGCATCGTCACTAACGACTACAGCGCAGGGAAATCATCTATTGGCCACATTCATACCTGATCAGGATGGTATTTATCATGTTTCTTTAAAAAGAGACACAGAACGCAAACAAGGCGCCAAGACACAGTATCAGATCAATGCAATCGCCAGCATTCAAGTCGGAAATTCAACCCTTGGACATACAGCGACCAATCTTGACAATGAGCTGTTTATGTTTGCAGAGCAGACTGCTTTTAAAAACAAAAACGAAGTTTCTTTAACCTTGTTCCAAAAAGGCCAACCTGCGCCAAATGTCGCTGTGCAGATCATAGCGCCAAGTGGCTGGATAAAATGGCTCGAAACAGATGACAAAGGTGTACTCAGCTTTATGCCAGAATGGACCGGTAAATATTATGCTGAAGTGTCCAAAAGAGAAAAAGC
>JAITLV010000005.1 GCA_031277685.1 Sphingobacterium sp.
TTGGGATTGCGCGTCAATACCGCCTCATTTGCCAGGTTCATGTAGGTAATGTTATCGGCAAATTGGAAATTTCGGGTATTGGTAGAAATGGAGTTTTCGAAACGCGCATTAAATTTTGCTTTTCCTACGATACCACTTTTAGTATTGACCAGAACCACACCATTTGCACCTCTGGCACCATATAATGCAGAAGCGGCCGCATCTTTCAGCACCGAAAAACCAGCAATATCATCGGGCTGTAGCCGCGCTAAAGCCGTTGTATTCGATTCCATCCCATCGATGAGAATCAAGGGGTCTTTTTTTCCGGCACCAAAGGTCCCCACACCACGAATAAAGAACGAGGCATTATCATTTCCGGGTTCACCACTGCGCTGATACGCAATTAAACCCGCTACCCGACCTGCCAGCATGGTGGTCAGATTGGAGGTAGGGCCTTTAATTTCTTTCGGATTAATGGAGGTGATCGAAGCGACCATACTCGTTTTCTTCTGTGTGCCATAAGCGACAACAGTCACTTCATCGAGGTTTGAACTTGATGAAGACAGAAAGATGGTCATCCGGTTGGTACTGGTGACCTGAACAGTTTTTCGGTCGAATCCGACCGAAGTCAGGACAAGCTGATCGTTGAGGTGTACATCTTTGATCAGGAACTGCCCCTGTGCATCCGTTGATACAACTGCATTCTTTCCCACGAAGGCAATTGTAACGTTGGAAATGGGTAAATGTCCGACACTATCTAATACAACTCCTCTTAATTCAAATGATTTGGACTGTGCACTTGCAAAGCCAGTTATCAAAAGAAAGAGGAAGACAAGACTACATCGCTGCCATTTACAGATTCGGTAATACATGTGGTAGATCATAAATTGGTCTTCTTATAGATTGGTTATTAGTTTATAGTATAGGGCTAGTAATCTATACTATTCTATACTACTTTACAATAGTAAAAACATTTTCTGACATGGGCAAATATTTTTTTCAATAATAGGTTCAGGCTGTGCATCATAATTAGGCTAGCGAGCCACTGTCTACTGCGGAGAAATAGGAAAAAAATAAAGCGGGATGTACAATCATGGCTGATTATACATCCCGCTTAATAAATAATTTATAAAATTTTGGTCACAAAAAAAGGTAGGCCTAGCCTACCCTTTTGTCAATGAGTGATGATATTTTAACGTATGATTGAGTGAATGTGCTGTCTGCCGGGCATCGTCCTGATAGGACGATAAATCTTGGCAGGCTCTGATATCTGCTACATCCACCTTGTTTCTTACTTTGCTGATGACCTGATTTAATTCCGATTTCCAGTTGCCCGGATCGCCAAAATCGTCCATCCAATTTTTATTGATAAACCTTTTGTAGTTCAAAAGCAAAATATACAATTCCTCACCACTACCGGCGCGATTGATTGACGTGCGCCAGTTCTCTAATTTTTCTTTAAAACTCATAACCAGCAATGTACAAAAAATATATTACTTTTTCAAATAAAGGAGCATATATAGCCTTTCATTGACCTAAATATGACATGGCCTCTGTTTTTTGACTGGCAGCATTTGCATTACAGGGATCGGACCTCAGTTCCCTCTCAAGCGATAATCAGAAAAAATATTATATTTACTGAGCGAGGGTTTAGCATCTATGCATTTCCTACAGGGTTAAAGACATTACTATGCGTTATTTTGATTTTGACGACAGCAAATACGGCTTTCCCTTAGCGATGGATGCCCATCGGTTCGAGGATAATACCGATCTGATTTTTGAGGCCGGTCCGCACACCATCAACTTTTTTGAGATCATGTTCTTTGAACAGGGAAGCGGAGTGGCCTATACCAATGAAAAACGCATCGAATTATGCCCAGGCACGATCTTATTCGCTTCGCCCAATCAGATTAAGCAATGTGACTTTGATAAAAACGGTGTCAAAGGATTTCATTTGATCTTTAAGCCCGAGTTTTTGGAATCTTTCTTTCAGGATAAAACACTGGTATACAAACTTCCCTATTTTTACAATTATTCATTTGCACCTTATATTGTCGCGATGGAGGGTGATTTTGGGTTATTCAAATCCATGCTCTCCGAAATTGTTTTTGAAATCGGCGCGTTCCGATCCGACAGCCCCAATATGATTCGCGCATTACTTGCCAGTATTTTACTTCGACTGGACCGGCTATTTCGTGCATTTCATCATATAGCCAGCGAAAGCGCGAACAACAATTTGCTCACTCGATTTAAAATGCTCCTGGAAGAGCATGTCAATTCCAACCTGAACTGCAACCAATATGCTAGTTTACTAAAAATACACCGCAATGAGCTGAATAACAAAATCAAAGCCTACACCGGACATAGCCCAATTACCCTCCTCCAACATCGAAAAATACAAGAAATCAAACAGCGGCTGCTATTGGATGAACAGTCTATCGCCCAAATTGCCTTTGAACTTCATTTCAGCGATCCTAATAATCTTTCCAGATTTTTCAAAAAACTGACGGGCTTATCTCCTTCCGCATACAAGCAGAAAATGCAAAATGATAGTTTTTCATAAGCTTGTGATATTTATTCAATGACGCAGCAGGCTACCTTTGCATAGATCGTCATTCCAATTGCGAGGTGAGGATCTCCGTTTTAAGATTCATCAGCTGGATACCTGTATGTTATCGAGCTACATAATGGAAAAATATGCTAAAACTACTGCTACTCTCTTGTTCACTGTATGGGCTGTTTACTACTCCACCTTACCGTATTACCGGCCGGTTGGTTGACCATCAGTATAACCCCGTTGGGTATTTTATTATTGAAACCTATGCGTCCAATAAGGAAAGGGACCCCTTGGCTTTATTAGGTCGGGATACCGTTAGAAATAGCAATGGCGAATTTAAAATACAGGTGGTAAAAAAGGGCAGCTATCTCCTGCGGATAGCCGTTCCGGATTACACCGATTATTCCCTGTTTACCACGATCCAGGATTCCAGTTACTCCTTTCCCGAAATACACTTACAGCCGACCAAATAAGTACCATCTATGCAACCTTGTATCCAGACTTTCGCTGTTAGGAAGCTTAGCTTACCCATAGACCCTGTTTTTGCGATCGCATTAGCCTTCTCTAGGGTGATTGGTCGTATTCGCGTAAGGTATGCTAGGGACTTACTGGCCCCCTTGCTTGCTTATTCTTTGCCTATTCTGTGCCGATTGGTTGCTATTTAATTACCATTTTAGCAGAGAAACGGCGAAAAAACACCAAAGAAACACCAAAGAAACGGCAAACGAATAGCAAACCATTCTCGAAGCAGATACGAAGAAGGCCCGAAGAATAAGCAAAGAAACAGCAATCAAACAGCAGAGGAACAGCAAA
This sequence comes from Sphingobacterium sp., assembly GCA_031277685.1. GTDB lineage: Bacteria > Bacteroidota > Bacteroidia > Sphingobacteriales > Sphingobacteriaceae > Sphingobacterium. Next base: position 3,350 of record JAITLV010000005.1, read on the forward strand.
GAATCAGCAGACCTATCTCGGAACAAGGGCAAGATAGCGTACAAAAAAATTTAATTAATGACTAAACTTTACGAGTATTACCGGGTCTCATTAACAAGAGTACAACAAGATTATTTGCTTTCAAATTTAACCCGATGCCCTATATGATGACAAAAGTCCCATTTAAAACCATGCTCGTTCTTCTTTTGTTGACTACTGCCACACAGGCTATTTGTGCAAACATTGCGCAAAATAACCATATTGCTCTTTTCTTACAGGACCATCTGGGCGATGGTTACAGCAAAATCGGATCACGCGTTTATTATCGCGGTAAAGAAATTCCGAACGCCAATGCCGGTTCATTTCAATTTTTAGGTTCGGGTTATGCAAAGGATACCTGGAAGGTTTATTTTCGAGGAGCAATAATAGTTGATGCAAGTCCATCTACTTTCCAATTCCTGGGAGACGGTTATGCTAGCGATGCCTGGAGGGTTTATTTTTATGGCAAGCCATTGTCAAATGCAACAGCGTCTTCTTTCAAGATACTGGGAAATGGTTACAGCAAAGACCCCTGGAAAGCTTATTATTTAGGCAAGGAAATTAATGGAGCCAATGCTTCAAGCTTTGAAAATCTCGGCCGGGGTTATGCAAAAGATAATTGGTCGAGCTATTATAGGGGTGAAAAGAATGATAAATTTGCAGGTCCTAACACACAGCCCCTTGGCGGTCAATACGCTAAGGACAATTGGTCTGTTTTTTATAAAAATCAGAAAGTGGAAGAGGCTTCTGCCGCAACCTTTGAATACCTTGATGATGGCTACGCCAAAGATGCCTGGAACCTTTTTTATCGCGGTGTCAAAGTCGAGGGCGGCAGCCCCAACTCGTTCAAATTAATCGGAAACGGCTATGCAGCAGATCCCTGGGTAGTTTACTATGAGGGGGTAAAAGTTAAGGGTGCCTCGCCATCTACATTTAAAGCGCTTGGAGGAGGTTATGCAAAAGACTCCTGGGCAGTTTTCTATCGCGGCCAGGAGTTAAAGGGAGCCGGTGCTAGCACGTTTGAATACTTAGACAACGGCTATGCACGGGATGCGTATACGAAATTTTATCGGGGCGAAAAATTGGATTAATTCATTCTATAATAATGTTAATACCGACCATTTTGGCCTTGTATTTAATCTTTTCAATAAGGCCGTAGTAGCTCCAGTTGCGCAACAGGAATTCATCCCCTTTTGCAATTTCTTCCTTATTGGATTGGTTGACCAATAAGAGCGTACCCGCTTGTGCTTTCACACAAAGTTCAATTAACCGGCGGCTATAGAGGTGGAGTTTGGCGTCTACGTAATTTTTCTCCTTTTCGTTGTAGTGTTCCAAGCTTTTCATTTTCCGTTTACGTCCACGTCCACCTTT
>JAITLV010000015.1 GCA_031277685.1 Sphingobacterium sp.
TATTATACCCAAACCATCATCGATGACGTGAACTTTTGCGCTATCCATTCGGACCAACCGCAAATAAAACCCCGGCTACTATTGGGACTTCAGAAATTAAAAATGGCTGAACTCGATACTGAGGACAGAGAAGCCATTGCACATTGGTATTATGTTCTCTCGTTAAAACATAAAATAGAATTAACAAGTGAACTCAATAAATGGTTGTATGGCTTTGATCCAAAATAACATTCATGATTAATTGCTGTAAAGTCAGCTATAAGTAAATTGCCATAAGCAGATACCAAAACGAGTAAACAACAGAAAAGGTATATTTTTTATTTCACTATTTTATATCAAATTGAATATAGTATAATGTAAAGCTTTAATAGATACTATTTTATCTATTAAAGCTTCTTGATATTTTAACCGTTTTTGCTATTTCCATTGCTTTTTTCATGTCCGGGATACCATAGCCATAAGGTATCGCGGGATTATTTATTCGATCGCCTGATTTGCGTATTACTTCCAATAGCTCTTGATTGCTCAATTGAGGATAAGCTTGCCATAAACAGGCTGCTAAACCGCATATTATAGGACTTGAGTAGGAGGTTCCACTACGGTTTTCACTAATGCCAGATTCCCCGATAACCATCGCGCCTCCGCCTACAGCCATCACATCCGGTTTCATTCTACCGTCTACTGTTACTCCCCAAGATGTGAAATATGCAACCGAACGATCTTTATATACTGCCCCTACTGTTAGTATATGAGGAGAATCGGCCGGACTCCCCACCCAACTTCTATCGTTGCCGGCACAGTTAACAATCAAGATGCCTTTACTGGCTGCTATATTAGCACCTCGGGTAGCGAATGTGGTCTTACCATCCATCTCTTCAAATGTATAAGCGGGATTGTTGAAACTTTCGGGACCATAATAAAGTGATGAATTAATGATATCAACACCAACGCTGTCTGCAAACTCAGCAGCACTGACCCAATAATCCTCCTCAACATGATTTTCGGAAGACTGATCTTCAGAACGTAACAGCCAGTAGTTTGCTTCGGGCGCGGTACCTACATAGCTTCCGGGCTGGTTAACGGCCATACAGGAGCTTACCCATATACCGTGCATATCTACTGCATATGGATCGTCGTTTTCATAGACAAAAGATTTTGCGCCTTTGATATTCACATTTTTAAAAGCTGGATTATTTTTAAGGTTCAAAAATCCAGCATCGATGACGGCAATATCGATGCCCGCTCCTTTAAAACCGTTCTCATGGAGTACTTGACCATTATTCACGGTTATATTTGAAACAGCAGCACCGTAATCCAATTGATTAGTGGGCGAATAGTTTGATGCTTTCTGAGGAATATCTTTATATTTTTCTTTTCCAGTTGGGTTTACTCTAGGACCTTCCCATACCTTTTCTACCGTCTGAACAAAAGGGAGATTTTTATATTTGTCAATAAGGAAATAATCAACACAATGTACAGTGACTGTATTAAGCCATTTACTCTTAGCGGCAATTTTACATCCTATCTGTTCAATTTGAGTTAAATAATCTTCCGAAATAGGAAGATCAGAATTGTCAATTGCGATGTTTCTCTTTGATCGCCGTTGGATGGCCTTTTCAGATAGAAAAGTTTCTGGTTTTTGGATTGAATGGGCGGAGGTTCCTTTATCCTTTAACACCAGCCTAAATTTATAGTCGTTAGCGTCAGTGACAACGATCTTTACTTTTGCTGTTGCTTTTCCATTGGCAAGGGTCGCTATTGCATATGTTTCGCCAGCGGCTTCAGGCCATACCGAAGCTTCCTTAGTTGTGTTATCTTGTGTTAAACGGGCAATTCTAGTGTTTTCGATTGTCCAGTTGATTTCATTTGATTTACCCTCTGGAAGATGTTGGATCTCAACAGCCAATCTAATCCCTAAAAATTGCACATCACGGCGTAGGTAAACTACATCTGGTTGAATGACAATTTTGATAGGCTTTGGCTCAGGAACAACAGGCTCTTCATTCTTTTTGCACGAATTAAATAGAAGGCACAGAAATAAGCAGTAAAGGAAGGTTTTGAATGAATGAAGCATTTAAATTTTTTAATTCAATTGATTTGTGTGAAAAATATATGGATTCTTATTCGATTAAATAAGCCTTAACTTTTTTAGCGAAATCGACTGCAAATTAAATGATTTTTTTACTGACAATAAATTTTTATTTGCTACTCCATAACGATTTATCAACCAAAGAGACTATGTTGTTTCAAATAGCGCTATATTTTTTTAAAAATAAATTGTCTTCTCCAGTATCTCATCGTATTTCGGCCGCTGTTTACACAATATTCATCGTATACCTAATTTCTTTTTAGACGACTCTCAATACGTTGTACGCATGCGAACAATATGTTTATAAACTGTCCATATGTGAACAGTTTCTTTTTTTTAGAAAATGTCGGAAAGGCCATTATGATCCCTATGCCACATAAATGTGCGGATTGCGGCAACTGGTATAGTCTTTGGCATGGCGTTGATAAATGATTCCGATATTCTTTAGTACCCTTTATTTTCACCTTTCATCGAGTTTCGACGATCATCGGTTTAAAGTTCATAGGCTGTATGCAGAAATGGAGTTATAGATCAACAAGTAAAAATATATACCATCAAGAGCATCGATCGAAATGCTCTTGATAGCTTCATCGCAACTAAAAGACAGTGTATTTACATGAAAAACTAAGACAATAAAATAAAGACATTATGAAAGTATTCGCAAAAACATTCGTAGCTGCAGCATTATTTGCTGTATCCACATTCGCTATGGCTACAGAAGGACCTGGCCATAAATCAGAGAAAGTAACTGTTAATCTTTCAACAGCTGATTTCGCATTGGATCACTATGTTGCAGTGACCACCAGAGGAGAATCGGGGGGACTAGAGCAGCTATTTGCTGACGATTTCAGTCAAAAGATCCAAGCTTCCAATGTATCAACCTACGGACGGAATGCTGTGATTAAATCTTTGAAAAAACAAAAAGGAGAAATTTTAAACTGCAAAGTAAATATCAGGATCGTCGAAAAATCAGGCGATTATATGATTGCGAAAATTGCATTAAAATTCGACAACTTCAGCATGACTGACTTGGTGACTTTGATACGTGAGGGAAATAGCTGGAAAGTATCCAAATCTATCAATTCGTATCAGTAATATTTCATCACTGGTGGTTTGCCAATCATAATGAGACAAACCGCGGGTGAATCATAAAAATCCTCGATAAAGCGACTCGTAAAAATTCTTCTTGAGAATTAGTAAGCCGATTATTGGAAAAGGACTAGAAAAAAATAGGCAAAGAAAAATAAGAGTAAAAGTAAAAAATGAGGAAAAGAGTTCGTAGAAAGGTAAGTTGAAGTCTACCAGGACCAGTTTGGTGTAATATTGAAGAAAACGCGGAGTTGCCAAATCGTTGGTAACTCCGCGTTTGTCAGCAAAATAAATAAGCTTAGTTCAGTGGCTTGATCACAACCTGATCCACGACCTTCCCTTGCTGATCCAGGATTTTAAATGTTCCTTTTTCATTGTTTAGATCCACCCGAAGTACATTGTTGTTTGAGTTGACAATAATGGGGAAATGGATGCTGTTTGTTGCATTTTGGATAATATGTCTATGGAGATGACCCGATAACATGATCTGTGCACCAGCCTTATTTAAGATAGGAACAAACTTTTCTAAGATTTCCTGTTCGCCATGCCAACCTCCGAAAGGAGGCATATGACAGATGACTACCTTATATTTGGCATCTTTAAATGACGGATCTTCAACAGCCTGTGCCAGCCAAGCAGCCTGTTCTGTGCGATAATTATCCATTTCCACAATACCACTGTATTCAATATCCGTATCGGGTTTGTCTTCGCCACAGTCGAGTACGATGAAACCTGTGTTGCCGTGTCGGAATTGATAATAGAGTTTACCTGTCGGTGTCGGGAAATATTTTGGATACTCAGTAGCAAAGGGGCCACGGGTTTCGTGGTTTCCTCGAGCATAGAACATGGGTTTTTCACTCGCAAACCTTTTAATGGCCGTGTCCATAAATCCATCATATAGCTGCTTCTCACTTAGGAGATTATTGACCATATCCCCATTGAAAACGACAAAATCGCTTGTTTTTAAATTACCGATATCCAATAGTTTATCCAGTACTTCATTACGTTCATGGATATCATTGACGACTGTAAAATGCGTCGATGCAGCGTTCCCAAGTGTCTGGAAAGATAATGGCGTCTGCCGATAGACATTGCTGGCCACAACTTTTCCATATTGTACATTGACACCTTCATGTTTTAGAACCTGCTGGCTGTACACCCTGTATCGGTATCGTGTCCCTGGTTTTAGGTTGTTTAGTGTCACCTGATGCAGTGTGCCGACTTTCTTAAAACCATAGGCCGATGCAAAATACTTCGGTCTCTCTTTGAAATAAAAATGGCTTGAGTCATCTGGAGCTAGTTCTACCCATCCTGTTGCTGGTAGATCCGTTGTCCAGACAATGGATACCGAATGCTCGGTCAGTCCCTGGATAAAAGGGAGATGAGTTATTTTGATATCCTCTTGTCCTATAGCCAGCAAACTATTGAACAGGAGTAGCGTGATTATGAGGTGTAATCTTTTCATATTAATATCCGGGGTTTTGAATAAGTAAATTGTTCTTTTTTAATTCATCACGTAAAATAGGCAAAAAATAAGCTTTATCGATCCAGTTGTATTTCTCAAAATCAATATGCCTGATCGTTGGTACACTTGCCGTGCTGTGGTCAGGGTTCATTTTGTAGACAATGTCTGCAACACTTGTTGTTCTGTTATAAATTTGAGGCCCCAGCAGCCAACGACGTACATCATAGAAACGATGTTCTTCAAATGCCAGTTCTATTCTTCTTTCATTCCGGTATCTTTCTTTTAATGCTGCCCCTGAGTCAGTAATGGCCGGCATCCCAGCTCTTTTACGGATCATATTTAGGTAGGTGCGCGCTTCATCCTCCAATCCCAGCTCTATACAGGCTTCAGAGTAATTTAGCAGGACTTCCGCATAACGCATAAAACGCCAGGTCACTGCCTGTTTATCATATTGTGCGTTTACTGTAGGGTCAATGTATTTGCGTAAATAATAGCCCGTATAAGATCCATTCCAGTCTTCAATTGTGCTTTTTCGTGTATCAACACCATAAACAAGCTCTATCTTACCAGTGGTGGCGTTCCAGCGTTCCCATCTTCCTGTTTGCACTTTATTCTCCGGATCCAGGCCTTTTGCGTCATCTGGTCTTTGTCTCCAGGAAGCACCATTATAAAGCACCGTTGCAGCAAACCTCGGGTCTCTATTGTTGTAAGGATCTACAGCCATAGCTGGATCAGACCAACTAAACTTTTTACCGTCCAGGGTTTCGAAATCATCGACAAAATCTCCGAGCGGTGCATTTGTACCCCAGCCATGGTAACCATTGGGTGAAGAGTAGAGGCCCACACGCTGACCCATAGGTATGGTAAAGTATTTAATGAAAATATCTTCCTCTGTGTTTTTGTTCAGAAAAATTTCCGTTAGGTTTTGGGAGATATTATCCGTTGCAGCAGGTACAGCTTTATATAGCTTATATTTGTTCAGATCAATGACAGCTTTGGCCGCATCTTTTGCTGCCTGCCACCTTGCTGTGCGGTTTCCGTCTGTATAGCGTAGCAATTCAGGCTTTTCAAATCCCGGAAATACATCTTTGTTATAAAGGTCACTCGCCGCATAGAGCAGGATCCTGGCCTTCAATGCGAGTGCTGCCCCTTTGGTTGCACGTCCCAGGTTCGCTCCCGAATGGTCAAGTGGCAATAGCTCGGCAGCTTTGTCAAGTTCCGCCATCATAAATTTGACACAATCCGCATACGAACTTCGTTCTTTCTGAAATTCATCGGTCAGTTCGTACGGCTCCGTGATTAATGGTACACCAGCGTATGTACTTGTCAGTAGATGATAATAATATGCCCGCATGAAATGCATTTCACCGGTCATGCGATCTTTCATTGTTTTTCCATCAATGAGATTAGCGGAAAATGGAACTTGATCAACCTTCAAAAAAAAGAGATTGCAAAAACGGATACTTTTATACAGATCGGCCCAGGATCTATAGCGCGATACCCCCCAGCCCAGGAGATCATCTGGAGATTGGATGCTGCGGTTAAAATTTAAGGAAGCCGCATTCCCGCGATAATGTCCTTCATCGACCAGGTTGGCCTTGAACCGGCCATCTGTCAATGGCTCGTCCAGCCGAAAATATAATTGATTGATAAATGTCTCTACCAGTGCAGGGTCGGTCCACACTGCGTTTTCGGAAAATTCTGTTGAAGGATCTGTATTTAAAAAGTCCTTTTGACAAGAGCCAAGTGCCAACGTTGCTAGCAATATGAATAGATTAAATTGTCGTTTCATGGTGATTAAAATGTTAGTGAAAGGCCTAGATTATACACTCTGTTAAGGGGGTATGCCGTCGCTGCAGTTGTTTCAGGATCAAAGTCCTTTACTTTTGTCCAGGTGAGCAGATTCTGCCCGCTGAAATATAACTGTAGTCTGGTCAGCCGGAGTTTTTTACAGATGTCATCGGAGAAATTATAACCGAATTCGAAATTTTTCAACCGGACATAATTGGAACTCTGCAACCAATAGGTATTATCGTTGGATCTCCAATATTCATTGTATCGGTTCCATGCACGTGGTTTTGAAGCATCAGGATTCTCTGCTGTCCATCGCCCTTCGACATTTTGCTTGAGATAATTGCCAGCCTCACCCTGCATTTCGTAGTAGTTGTTACGGATGGCGCCAGCAGCGCCTTGGAAGAATAAACTCGTATAAAATCCTTTATAGGATAAGTCTATATTAAATCCCCCGGTTAGTGTCGGAAGTTCTGTTTTTTCGGATCGCACACGATCCAGACCATCTATTTTACCATCGTTATTTACATCTTCAAAAACGATATCTCCAGGCCTTGCCCCAGCCCAGTGTGGATAAGCGTCAACAGCAGCCTGATCCCGGAATATACCGATCGCATTGTAATAGAGTTTCGCATTCATGGGTCTGCCTGTGGACTGCTGATAATCCGGTACTCCAGGAGTTTCATCCCAAAAACGTATGCGGTTATGATTGGTAGCTATATTTCCATTGACAGCATAACGGAAGTCGTTGGCCTGATCGGCATAGCCCAGCTGCAGTTCAAATCCTTTGTTTGTCACCTCACCAATATTTTCTTTGGGTAAAGTAAGTCCCGAAGAGGAGGGAACGGAGGCATTTCTGTTCCAGAGAATATTCGTCCGGACATTGTAGAAATATTCGGCGGTCAGGGTTAATTTATTGTTCAGAAACTTAGCATCCAGACCAAAATTGGATTGATTGGCGACTTCCCAGGTCACATTTGGATTAGGTATTCTGAGTTCATTCAGTACTTTATTTTCTTGTGTGCCATTAAAAACATAGACATTGGAAGCGCCTGTCAGGAAGCCATAACTTGACATAAATTGATAGTCATCTATGCGGTCATTACCCGTTTGGCCCCATGAAGCCCTTAATTTTAGGTCTGAAACCACAGACTTGATTGGCTGCCAGAATGCCTCATTGGATAAGCGCCATCCTCCGGAGACTCCAGGGAAAAAGCCAAACCGTTTGTTGCTTGGAAATTTATAGGAACCGTCATATCGCCACAGAAATTCCAATAAGTATTTGTTGTCAAAGTCATAATTCAGGCGGCCAAAATAATTGAGCCTGGCCTGCATGGCAGATTGGCCGGAATTATCTTTTTCGGCATCGCCACCTGCGAATAGCTCTTCAATGGCGGCAGAAACAAAATACTTTCTAAAGGCGTAAAACTCCATATTATCACCTTTAATCTTTTCCAATCCCAACAAACCATTGAAATGGTGCTTTTCACCAAAATTCCGTTCGTAGCGAACCAACGCATTTAAAGTCAATAGGTTTTTGGTGTCAAAGTCCTGTCGGAGCTGTGGTGCTGTGAATCCCTTCAATCCGGCGACCAAAACCGGTGTACCATTATTATCCATGGTTTTGCCATCCCAATTGTACAATGTCCACGGTGTCTGCCATAATTTGTCGTTCTGTAAGGTCCTGTCATACGCGACGTTTCCGCTCACAGACAAACCATCGACTCCGGGAATTGTGATGTCCAGATTTGCCCTGGATTCGAGCATCATGGTTTTATTTCGGTCGTAACCGGTCTGATTGGTCGTGATAACAACAGGATTATTCCCGTATTCTATATCGGGGCCATTCTGTCCGGTAGGCCAGTACGCGTGCATGTTCGGTTTACCCCGCAAGATCATTCCAAAGATATCCGCTGCGGAGCGCGTTGGATAATTTCGGTTGTATTCACGCAACGCGGCATTAACCCCATATTTAATATAATCATTAAATTTTCCGTTCAGGTTGCTCCTGAAATTGTATTGATTAAACTTCGTTGCTGAATTTTTGTAGATCGCATCCTGCTTATCATAGCCCCCCGAGATGTAATAATTGAGGTATTCCGAACCACCTGTAATGTTGAGTGCAGTTTTATGTTGCGGTGCGGCAGCATGAAATGTTGCATCAAACCAATCTGTATTCGGATATTTCCAGATATCCGTACCGGAGCGGAATAAGGCTAATTCTTCTTCGCTGTATTTTGGTTTCTGGCCAGCATAGAGACCGATCTCATTGAGCATTTGCGCATATTCCGCAGCATCCGCCATTTTGGGGATGACGGTAGGTTGGGACCAACCTTGATTATGCGTCAGACTAACCTGCGGTTTGCCGCTTTTTCCTTTTTTTGTCGTTACCAGAATAACACCATTGGCAGCCTGGGAACCGTAGATGGCAGCCGATGCATCCTTTAATATGGTCACGCTTTCAATATCCTGTGGATTGAGTCTTTCAATGGATCTGTTGGCGATACCATCAACCACGATCAGCGGTGAGTTGTCTCCTAAGGTGTTGGCTCCTCGAATCCGAAGTGTGGAATTATCACTTCCCGGCTCTCCGGAGGTCGTTGTTGCCACCAAACCCGGTAGCCGACCAGCAAGTGTATTTGTGACGTTCATTACGGGAGCTCTGTCCAAGACATCGCCTTTGACATCGACAATGGAACCCGTGACTGTTGATGCCTTTTGCGTACCATAGCCTACAATCACTACTTCCTCCATCGAAGTTACGGTTTGTTGGAGTCTGATTTCGATATTTTCGTTTGAAATGACCTTATAGTCTGTCGCCTGATACCCGATCATACTGACATGAAGTGTGGGGGTACTGCTGGCTACAGGCAGGGTAAAGGAACCATCTTCAAGTGTAGAAGTCCTATTGACGGCTCCTACCTCATTTACGGTCGCATTGGCCAATGGTTCACCCTTTGCATCGAGAATCTTACCCTTCACGATCTTTTGTTGTATAGCGGCGACCCTCCCTTCAATAGCTTCATGTGCCGTACCTGACCCCTTGCTCAGAATAATATTTTTGTCAACTATTTTATAGACAATTTGATATTTGCCCAGCAATTCATCTAGCACAGATTCCAGTGGTGCATTGACAAATTTTACATCCGCAGTACGTTTTTGGGGCAAGAGCGATTCTTTATACAAGATATTATACCCGCTCTGTTTTTGAATATCCCTTAGCAAGGTTTCGAGGCTTGCTTTATTTTTTTTGAGATTGATCGTTTGTCCGAAAGAACTAGCATATGTACTTAGGCTAGTTGCAAGGAGTAGTGGCACTGCGATAGACAGTTTCATAACCAATGGTTTGAGGATGATGTTCTTCCTAAAGTCCATAGGAAGAACAGACCGATTTTTTTTGTATTTTTGCATTCGGTTGATATTTTAAGTTAATATTTGATAAGATGTGTCAACTGTCTCTATGAGACCAGCTTCAGGAGCGGTCGCAACGCTTCTGAAGCCTTTGGTTGTAAAAGATTAGTTTTTTACATATATTTTCCTCCCCGTTAATTCAAAATGTACACCACCGACAAGTTCGATAGTCTTTAATAATTTTTTGATATCACCATATTTCGATATTGTACCCGAAAATTGAAAATCCTCAAATTGAGATTTAAACTCCACCTGAACGTCGTACCAGCGGCCGATAATGGCCATAACCTCTACAAGAGGGGTTTTGTAAAAGGCAAAATTACCATCCTTCCATGCGATAGAATAAAAGGGATCAATCGGATCAATCGAAAACTGATTTGACGCATGTTCAAATGTCGCCTGTTCATTGGGCTGAAGGAATTGATCTGGTATTGTCGTATTTTTAAAATTCAGTTTTACTTTGCCTTCCACCAAAGTTGTTATGATTTTATTTCCATAGTTCTGCACATTAAAAGAAGTTCCCAATACCTCTATTGATTGAGAACCAGTATGGATAATAAAGGGGATTCGTTTTCCCTGTTCAGTCCGTTTTGCCACATCAAAATAGGCCTCGCCATACATTTCTACTTCCCGTTTTGATCGATCAAACACAACAGGGTATTTCAACGAAGTAGATGCATTGAGCCATACTCGTGTACCATCGGGTAGAGTAAGATTATATTCACCGCCCCTTGGCGTTACGATGCTGTTGTAGACAAGTTTATGAGGATCAACACCATCCTTGATATGATAGGAAATCTCTCCGGCTGCGGTTTTGATAATCTCAAAATCGCCGTGGTCAATAATAGTATCACCTTTGATTTTTTCCAAGTCAATTCGATGGCCATTTTCCAGAATAATCTGGGCACGGTCTTTACCAGGGAGCACCGATTCGATCCCATCATTGGCCATGAGCTGCTGCTCATTGATCAAAGAGCCATTGGATCTTCCGAAAAAATAAATTAGTGCACCTATCCCGACAACCAATAGCAAGGCAGCAGCTGCCATACTTCGCCAGGGAATCAGCGTTGGTTTTTTTAGCGGAGCCAGCTCCAACAACTGATTTTTGATACGCTCATCAGCGGTGATTTTTTCAAATATATCCTGGTTGTCCGTTTTTGGCAGAAGTTTGTCTCCAGTTGTTTCTTCAAGCTTTATCTGTTCCCAAGCATCCAAAAAATCCTCATCATCCATATATTTTATAAACTGTGCTAACGACTCTCCTTGGAGTTTGTCGTCGTAATACTGACGGATTAATCTTTTGTAAGCTTCTATTTTTGACATCGATGCTGTTTTCTACATGCTATACTATCTATTCGCATCAGTTAGCAAAATGTACTAGTCAAAAAAGTGAAATTTTTAAAAATGAAAATAGATGATAGAAAACAGGGGCGAGCCACAAGAGCAGCATGTTAATATAACACGAGTAGGATGGTCAGGGTGAATAGGATTTTTTGAAGTCTTAACTTAACAAAACTGCAGGCGGCAGTTAAATGGTTTCTAACTGTATTTCGGGATATACCAATATGCTCCGCAATTTCCTGATAGCTCTTTTCCTCCAATTTATTCATTTGGTAGATCCGTTTTTGTTGGGCTGGAAGTGCATCAATAACCTTTTGTAGCATCTGTTCATGTTCCTTTTGTTCCAACTGAATGTGTCCACAGGGTGATGTATTCAACTGGATGTTTCCACTATCCATTCTGTATTGTTTTCGGATGACCTCTTTTCGAAAATTAGATATCGCCAATCTTTTGGCTACAACATAGAGAAAGGGGAATATCGCCTCAGCAGCAGGAATTTCATTTCGTTTTAGAAAGAGCTGAACAAAAACTTCCTGCACAATTTCTTCTGCTTCAGTTGTTGAGGAGGTCAAACGGCATACTTTTTCCAGTAAACTGGGCTTGTAGTTATCAAAAATTTTTCGAAAAACTCTCCCATCAGCCATTTGAAATCGTTCAAATTCCTCTAAATCAAGTGGAAATCCTTTCAAATCCATTAATACATAGGTTTTTGTTGGTCTAAAGAAACAAAATTGATATTAAATTTATATAAAAAAGGTATTAATTCAAAATGAAACCTTTTCATCACATCAGATACCTGAGCTGATGCCTTTATAAATTCTGTACGATAACAAAAGTTTTACCAGCTATTCTGCATTTGGATTTTGATCGTACAATACCCGTTTTTATGTTGGTTCTTTCTTGAGAAAGGTAGCTTGAAGCTTCGTTGTATCACTTGTGGCCTCGCTGTATAATATAATTAGCCATCGATTTGAAGTAGCTTTAAGCTTCTATGGATTAATGTTCATCTCCTTTATAGATCCACATAGGTTCAGTTTTTCCAGCTCTTTCAAAACCATTCTTTTTGTAGAAGTCTACCGCCCTGCCGTCAGCGGTCAACATCTGCATGTGGAAATGACCATATATTTGCTGCATTTTTTCCATGATAAGTTGACCGATCCCCCGATTGTGAAAATCAGGGTGAACCAGTAGGTGGGGATAATAGACAACAAGATAGCCATCCGAAATAGCATTTCCCAGACCGACCAGGGTTTCATCGTTCCAGGCGGAAATGAGCGTGTGCGAATTCATTAATGCATGATACAGCTCATCTGGCTTGTTTGCCGCACTCCATTTGTTTGCTTTGTATAATTGTAAAATATCTTCTCTATTGATATCTCTGGTATCTGAAGTTGTAATAATCATTGGTTGAGGTCTTTATTAAATTGTTGTGCGATTTCACTTTTATCACCTAGCCTCGCTGTGAGCTGAAATATAATGTAATAGCTATTATTGATAAATATATGGACAATATTCTGACCTATAAAATTAATGTTCCACCTGCCCATTCCCGCCATTCACCGAGTTTTCCTGTCCGTTGGTCTAAAGCCCATAGGCTAGGGGTGTATTGTGTTGTAGTTTTGAGTCAACAAATAAGAACAGATAAAAAAACTAACACAATAAAATAAAGACATTATGAACTCACTAGTAAAAACATTCTTCGCAGCAGGCCTAATCGCAGTATCAACATTTGCAATGGCAGCAGAAAGCCCAGGTTCAAAAACAGCAAAAGCAAACATTAACCTTTCCAGAGCAGACTTCGCCTTAGACCACTATGTTGCAGTCACTACCGAGGGTGAATCGGCAGGAGTAGAGCAATTATTTGCAGCCGATTTTAGTCAAAAGGCAAATGCAACTACCAATAGCCGTGACGAGTTGGTTAAATTCTTTAAAAAGCAAAAGGGAGAGAAACTAAACTGTACAGTAAGTACCGATATTATTGAAGAGTCAACCGATTATATGGTAGCCAAAGTAACCTTGAAATTTGAAGATTTTACTAAAACTGATCTAGTGACTTTGGTTCGCGAAGGTAATGACTGGAAGGTATCCAAATCAATCAATTCGTATAAGTAGTATTTCATCACTGGTGGTTTGCCAGCCATAAAAAGACAAACCACTAGTGAATCATATGTTTATTTTAAGGCCACGTCGTGAGATGTGGCTTTTTTACGTCAAAAGGGCCTGATGTTAATCAGGCCTCTTCTCTTAGCGTTTATTTGCACAGTAATTTTTATGTTTCCTATCGTTTCCTCTTTTTTGTTTCGTCATCCAATGTTTTTCAGGACTATTGGATTTTTACTGTACGACGCCGATTTTTATGTTGGATCTTCCTCTCGAAAGGTAACTAATAGCCGTTTTGTATTGTAAGAAGAGTTTTAAGTGTAAAATAGTTTTATTTGGAAATTTGGAAAAAAATTGATGTTGAATAATGGAAAGATGATTTAATTTTGGTGTAGCAAATTAATCCTTTGGGAGGGATATACAGTTCCAATGCAGAAAGATAGTAATTAGACTGCATATTATAACAAGAGTAATTAAATGAAGTACTAGAAAATTTATGGTAAATAGAAGTGTGATCAAAAAGCTTTCGGATAATGAGCTCGAAAAGTATATAAAACCAGATAGTAGATCAGTAGCTGATGCTGTTCAATATGCTTATGAGATTCTTAAAGAAAGGGGGCGAAATTTTACACCGGCAGAATCAGAACAGATAGAAGCACTCATCAATAGGAAACAAGAAACAGAGTTTGCGGAGGAGAATTTGTTGGATGAGGGGGCTACAACTGATGAAAATGCGATCGAGCTATATAAAAATAGCGCGATATTATTTTTTAGCTTGTTTTTTGGAGTTATTTTCGGCGCTGTGCTTCAAGCATTAAATTTTGTAAAAATAAAAGATTACAAAGGAGCCATCGTCTCTCTACTATTTGCGATAGGCTTCACTGTGTTACAAATTTTTATTATCGGTTATATAGGTGGAAACTATATGGATATCACCGATAGTAGTTTTTATATCAGGCTGTTTCTTTCTGGTATTGGAGTAGTCGGCTTATCTCTTATTCGCGGGCTTATGTTTCCGAAAGATCTTAAATATAGAAGCAGGTCTACTGTAGTCCCGGTCGTGATATCATTTTTGATATTGGCCGTTATTTTTATAATGTACACAACAGGCTGATCTTGGTATTTGAAGTATGGTATGACAGTTATAGGTGTTTTATATCATAATTGATAAAAGATACAATAGATCATGCTCAGGTTAAATGCAGCATGACAACTTATAGCTCCCCAGATAGCTCCTGATTTTATCTTGAAGAAGTAAAACAGTCTGCTCACAAAATACATCGACAAAAACCAAATAAGTGCAGGTACAAAAAGAAAATGCCAATCGCCCTGCACATATACCAATCCAAAATGTGCAATATGGGTTAGTGCAAATGCCAAACTATCTATGATTGATGCTCCTCGATTTCCAAATCTCGGAACAAAGCTTTCATGGACTATTCCTCTATAATAGAGTTCTTCACCAAATGGGCTAAATAACATTCCTGTACCAGCCATGATCAGGAACATTTGCTTTTTAGCCTCCACTGTTATACTATTTGGGATATTGTATGACTGGCCGATATATACATACCAATTTTGATAACTAGCTTGATACAGTGTTTCACCCAACAGGAATAATAGGTAAGCATATATGCTGCCAACCAGAAAGGCCGCAACTAACCAACTGAAATTTTTAGGTCTATTCAAACCGATGGCTTTCAGTCCCAGCCTACTTAGAAATACAAAGGGTATGATAAATGATAAGACCATTATTGCGCCAATAAAGCGATAATCTGCATTTTGGTTCGCTTGAAGTACCAAAATAAATCTTGGTACACAGATCATCAGGATTAGGAATAGGCCAAACTTCCAATTGAAATTGATGTAATTTTTCCAGAAGCCTCTCAAATAAGATTGCATATAAAAGGTACTATTCATTGATTACTATAAGATACTAAATAATTTCCTTTTTCTTTACCTGGCCATTTCCGCCATTCACCGAGTTTTCCTGTCCGTTGGTCTAAAGCCCATAGGCTAGGGGCGGATTGTGTTGTAGTTTTGAGTCAACAAATAAGAACTAAAAGATTAACACAATAAAATAAAGACATTATGAAAACGCTAGTAAAAACATTCGCAGCAGCAGCCCTAATCGCAGTATCAACATTTGCAATGGCAGCAGACAAACCAGCATCAAAAACTGAAAAAGCAAATGTTAACCTTTCCACAGCAGACTTCGCCTTAGACCACTATGTTGCAGTTACTACCGAGGGTGAATCGGCGGGAGTAGCGCAATTATTTGCAGCCGATTTTAGTCAAAAGGCAAATGCAACTACCAATAGCCGTGACGAGCTGGTTAAATTCTTTAAAAAGCAAAAGGGAGAGAAACTAAACTGTACAGTAAGCACCGACATTATCGAAGAGTCGACTGATTATATGGTTGCTAAAGTGACCTTGAAATTTGAAGATTTTACTAAAATTGATCTGGTGACTTTGGTTCGCGAAGGCAATGACTGGAAGGTATCCAAATCAATCAATTCTTATAAATAAGAGCCATCTCAAATAAATATATAAATGTTGTAAGGCCACGTCGAGAGATGTGGCTTTTTTACATCAAAAGGGCCTGATGTTAATCAGGCCCTTTATCTTAGCGTTTAGTTGTACAGTAATTTTTATGTTTCCTATCGTTTCCTCTTTTTTGTTTCGTCATCCAATGTTTTTAAAGACAATTGGATTTTCACTGCACGACGCCAATTTTTATGTTGAACCTTTCTTTCGAAAGGTAGCTTGTAGCTGTTTTATATTATAAGAACAATAGTCAGTTTAAAATAGTTTTGAAAAAATTGTTATTTTCATGCTGTGTGATCCGGCTACATAACAATTTTAAAAGGTGGACTTTTCGTAAAAAATCACGCAGAGATGTAAAGTATGGTTATGAAAATTATTAAACACTTTCTTATACGATTGTTGATTACAGCAGTTCCGTTATTAGGCCTTTATTTTTATGCAGAAATGGCATTTGAGGCCAATCGAATGAAAGAACATCCAACGGATGTGGGACTTGGAATTGCATTTTTACTCATTTTTATCCTATTTGTTTTGTGTATAGGATTTGGTATAGATTTTATAAGAAGACTGCGGAAAAAAGATTACAAAATCGCAATGATAGATATTCCTTTCCTGTTGCCTTTTATCTTTATTGTTTTGTATTTCAGTTGTTTGATGACATCCGGTGGTTGTTTTTGTGACTTCATCATCAATTTAGGGAAAGGGTATTTGCCACATTGAGTAATTCATAATCTGTTGCAATTGGCAAAATAATAACGAAATACTATCCGATTTACCTCTCGATTTCCAACATTCATCGAATGCTAATTTTTTGAAAAATGCGCCAAAGCCTCAATACACTTCTCCCGTATCTTCCAGAGCTCATCTAATGTATATGGTATCTTATTGGTTTCGATCCAGTGAGATATGTAATTTTTGTGATATTGAACTTTGTACTCCGTGATTTGATCAGGACTGATTTCGATTTCTTCCAATAGATCCAGCTTGAATTTCGTTTCATCAACACCTATTCCAGTGAAGTCCAACCTGTCATTGTGATATCGCAGATAGTTATGAGCTTCTGGAATATATTCTAAATTATATTTATCCAAGACATACTTTATAGCGGGAGTATTCTCACCATTCATTGTGAATATTCCCAGAAACAATTTAATGCTTGTGTTGTCATTCTCATCAGCCAACCTTTTTAATAGTGCATGTTTTGTGCTGCAAGTTCCGCATAGCTCTTCAAACAAGATGAGCTTATTATGCTTCTCGTTGTTTCGGCTATAATCAAGGTCATTAACCCATTTACAAGCTTCAGCAAAGGTTTTAATTTCTAATTTGTTGAATGCCGTAGAAATTATTCCATTGTTGCCCGATATTTCAAAATCAATTACTATCATCCTTTATTTCAATTTTATCTGTTTCGCGATAATGAATAATATTCAACTGTCTATTATACATGATTATATTCTCCCAATTATTGGCTAACACAACTTTGTATCGGCCATTCTTCAAATTCAATAATCTGTAATTGTAGGAATCTTTTGATATTAAAGATAGTTGATATGATCGATTATCAGAAATTAGACAATTTTAATGTAAGGTATCTTACCTCCCCATTCCCGCCACTCACCGAGTTTTCCTGTCCGTTGGTCTAAAGCCCATAGGCCAGGGGCATATTGTGTTGTAGTTTTGAATCAACAAATAAGAACAAACCAACTAACACAATAAAATAAAGACATTATGAAAACGCTAGTAAAAACATTCTTCGCAGCAGCCCTAATCGCAGTATCCACTTTCGCTATGGCAGCTGAAGGCCCAGGTTCAAAAACAGCAAAAGCAAACGTTAACCTTTCCACAGCAGACTTTGCCTTAGACCACTATGTTGCGGTCACTACCGAGGGTGAATCGGCAGGAGTAGAGCAATTATTTGCAGCCGATTTCAGCCAAAAGGCTAATGCAACTACCAATAAGCGTGACGAGCTGGTCAAATTCTTTAAAAAGCAAAAAGGAGAGAAGCTGAATTGTGCTGTAAGCACCAACATTATCGAAGAGTCGGCTGATTATATGGTTGCTAAAGTGACCTTGAAATTTGAAAATTTCACTAAGACTGATCTGGTGACTTTGGTTCGCGAAGGTAATGACTGGAAGGTATCCAAATCAATCAATTCTTATAAATAAGAGCCATCTCAAATAAATATATAAATGTTGTAAGGCCACGTCGAGAGATGTGGCTTTTTTACGTTAAAAGAGCCAGATTCCTGTAAGTATCCCTGAAAATCAAACAGATTTAAAACTCGATAGAGTTTTCAGAATTTTATAAGCAAAAGATTATTACCTGATTATACGATTATGCTCTTCAATTTGCCGAATTGTTAAATATGGTTATTTTTTTACGACTACAGCCATTTTTTACTACAATTGTTTGTAATTATAAACTCATTCAAACCCAATAAGACCATGATTTGATTAATATCTGTGAGGTGCCGCCCGCTGCTATTATACTGTTTCACAGGTTAAAGATAGCCCATATTTATGTTGAAAACCTCATATGAAGCGAGCCAATGATTCTAAGAGATATATTTAACTACTAATGATTTATATATGTTAACCAACACATACTTATGCGCGATGATTCTGGCTATGCTCTCAACACTTTGCTGTTTTGCGCAAGAACATAATCGGGTCAAAATTAAAGTCAATCTCCATGGGATTGATAATGAAAAGCTTACTTTACGGTTTGATGATGGCATAGTCTTAGAGGAACGCAAACCAGGTCGGGGAGATTCTAGCTTGTTTATCGATAGGCCCATTCATACACCCTATCCCAGAATAAGTACCATTTATAATAGCCAATATTGCGAGAATTACTTTATAGAAGACAATGCTGCCATTCTGAATCTTTTCTATGATGTTAGCAAAAAAGATGCGCCAGTTTATTCCTATAAGAATACAAATATTACCGTAATTGATACCGTTTCCAATAAATTTTATAGGGATCTGAGAAAGGATCAAGAGAACGAACTATCCAAGTTGACTCCTTTTTTTAAAAAACATGGCCACGAAATACGCACAAATGACTCCGTCAAGTATGAACTTACCAGCTTGATAAAGGCAATAAATGCGAAATCAATGAGTTTTCTAGCCACCAACAGCAACGACTTTTTTTCCTTTTATTATTTTAAAGATCAGGTTCTTGGATTGACAAATTTTATCGAACGTGATCCTGAATATTATACGCATCTATTAACGTATTACAACAATACATTCCCTGAAAAATTCAGGCAGAGCGGCGAGGGGAAACAGATCGTATCAGATTTAAAGCAACATATATCTCCTGTGCTTTTAAAAGAAAATATGACTATGCCAGATGTCTATTTTCAAGATAATCATGGAGACAGCATCTTATATAAGAATCAAAAAGAAAACTTTGTCTTACTTGATTTTTGGGCCAGCTGGTGTGGCCCTTGTGTTCAACAGATTCCTGATATTAAGGCACTAAGAGCTCAATTTTCGGCAGATAGCCTGAAAATAGTCAGCATTTCCATCGATCGTGATTCGGCAAGTTATATCAATAGCATAAAACAGCATAAAATGGATTGGCTACATAGTTTGGATCGGGGAGCAGTATTGAGCAGTTCGCTGGGCATCAGTAGTGTGCCGACTGTGCTATTGGTAGACCGAAATGGGAAGATCGTTTACTATAGAAATGGTGGAAAACTTGATGTCGATAGAATACGTTCCATTGTTAGAAAAGATTGATATTCTTTTTAAACAACCTTTTTCGAAAAGGTATTGATTGATTTTAGTGCATAATAAGCGATTCCATTGGTAGGATATTCTTTTAAGATTTCTTAATAGGTTGACTTTGTTTTCTTGCCTTATGATAAGTGTTTAAAGATTCTTAATCTATAATTTTATTTTTGGTCAATAATGGTTGGGGAGTAATACAGCGTTTATAATCCAAAAATCATATACTAAACTAAATTAATTATGAGCGAGACTTTGACTGCATCGGATCGGTCATCATTTGTTAACTTCATGAATAATACAGCAAAGATTGTTTTTTCAAAAACCCTTGCCAAGGCTGACTGGAACAATACAAAAATTTTTAGAGAGGTCAATAGATACGATATCGATCAATTGAAGTGCGGCTCGGGTGGCGATATTCTTATTTATGGAAGCGGTACTATTGTCTCTCAGCTCGCAAAGCTGGATTTAATAGATGAATATGCATTAATGTTATATCCTATTGTTCTCGGCTCCGGAAGGCCATTATTCCCCAATACATCAGATCGGATCAAACTCGATTTAATCAGCACTAAGCGCTATTCTTGTGGTAGTAATTTGCATATTTTCAGTCCTTATAATACTATTACAATCAAAAATTCTGATTAAATTAGAATTTCATTCACCTTTAAATATCAAATCTAATTTCATATAGATAATGAATGAGAGGAACTTGATTTTAAAGTCTGTTAGGCGTTAGCGATAACGTTATAACGACCCTGCGAAAATAAGATAGTGAGCCGTTTTCAGACTCACTATCGGCTAATTTACACACTAGCAATAAAAGGAGATTTTCTAACAAACCTATCATCGAACAGTTGTTTAATTAGAAAATTTGCCAAATCAGTAGCACTTACTTTATCGCCCGGACAATCCGCTAAACTGACAATTATCTCACCGGTATGATCGGTTTGCTCAATTAAAGGAAGTCTTACCAAAGTCCAATCTGTGGTACTGTTTGACAATATTTCAAATTCTGACTGTTTATTAGCTGTTGAAATCGGGAAATTTTCTTTCATCCATGCTGTTCCAAAGAGCGTTTTAGGGCCTTTTTTATCCAAAGGAGTATCAACATTCAAGCCAGTAGATACAATATATCGCTGAACATTTTGTTCATTCATAACACGAATAACATTGGTAGTTGCCCGACAAAAAATTGTGGGTTCACTAGCAGGAACACCCAGACCTAATGTACTAATTACAGCCTGACACCCCTCAATTAAAGCACTGACGGAAGTATAATCTAGTACATCACCCTTAATAATTTCGACTTGTGAATTTTTAATTTGAAATTTATCAGGGTCTCTAAGAAGAATTTTGAGTTGAAAGCCTTGTTCTATAAGTTGTTTGACCAGGTATTTTCCTGACTTACCTGTACCGCCAATCACAGCGATTTTTATTTTATGATTCATTTTGTTCTTTATAAAATTTGAAAATAGAAGTAGCATTCGTAATGCTGGTAAGCAGACGAAAGAATCTGTCAAAAGCCTTTTAGCTTATGACAAAATGAAAATCGATATTTTATAAAGAGATCTTAATGTAACTAAATTAAAAAAAAATAAAATATCACCAACAGATAACAAAAAAAATTATCACCAACAAGATACTATCGCAAAAATGAATTTGCTAGAAGGACTTCCTGACGAAATAACATTTGAAACCTATAAATTCTACTTAGAAAACAAAAATGAAGAGACTGAAGAATAATTTGGGCGAACGGCTAATAAGGGGGGGCCAAAGGCGAGGGCTGAGGCACTTCTATTAAGTATTTGAAGTTTCAATAGCAATATTTCAGCCTTATTTCATGGGCTGATAGACATCAATCTTCATGGACAATACTGTTTTTTTATAAGACGACTGAACGTGAAATTATGGATATTAATGTTAATTTTATATGAAATTAACATCTGTTAGGTTAATTTGCATCAATTAAATATACCGAATTCATGATCGCTGGGCTGAAACATATTTCCATATCAATGGATGATTTTCTCTTATTACAAGCTGGGGATCAGTCTGTTTTTGGTATTGTGTTCAAGTATTATCAGCCGATTATCTATTTTAAAGTCAGGCAGCTCTGTAAAAGTGATAGTGATGCGGAGGAAGTTACACAGGAAGTTTTTATTGAATTTTATTTAAAAAGGATGCAGCTTTCCGGTCCGGAAGCCATTTTCCCCTTTCTATTTGCTATTTCAAAAAGAATGGCCATATCCAATTTCCGCAAATCATTGGTCCGGTCCAACTATCTGCAGTCCCTTCAGCATACTTGGCCTGAAAGTTCTTTTTCGCTGCAGGAAGAATTGGATGGCAAAGAGCTACAGGTCATATTAGAATCCATTATTGAACAATTGCCGCCACAGCAACAGACAATTTACCGACGGAGCAAGTTTGAAGATCAATCTTATCAGGAAATTGCCGATGAAGAAGGACTCTCCAAAAATACGGTACGCAATCACATCAGTCTTGCCTCAAAATTTGTCCGGTTCAAACTGGATAAAATCCTGTCCATCTTTTTTTTCTAAGCAAGTCGGGCTGCCGCCTCTTTTTCTGTAATTGTATTAGCCATCTCAGGGGACTAAAATAATAGGCATCTACAATCCGTAAAAAAAATATTTTTTCCATTGGTACTTTTTCTGGGTTCGCGCGATTATGTAGGTGAAATCGATCCAAAGGAATGAATCAAATTGAACAATACAGCCAATTAATACGTAAATATCTTGCTGATCAAGCTACTAAAGAAGAACAGGCACAGCTTCAGGAATTAATGGATGATCCCGTATTTGTTCAGGCTTGGGAGAAAGTCTGGCGGGAAAACTCGTATCCCACACAGCCAACAACATACCCGGATCCCCATCGGATGCTGGACAACATAATGGCTGATCCCCGAATTGCAAAACCGGCATCCTCTCCTCAAATGACTACAGATGGACATTTTAATTTCAGGAGAAGATGGTGGCAGGTTGCGGCAGTCTTTCTTGCGTTCTGCGGTGCAGTCCTATGGGGCTACAACAATTTTTATTCAGTGGATATGCAACCGAAAGAAAAGCTGTCTATTGTGTCGATCGTACCGGGCTCTGATAAAGCCATGATCATTCTTGAAGATGGAAAACAGATCGACCTCAGTTTGCTCCGTGCGGACACTGTACTTGACCAAGGGGAATATTTGATTTCCAAGGATAACAAAGGTCAAATCAGTTATAGTCTCAAAGACAACCTGGCACCAACAAATAACATCGTCTACAATACGGTCGTAACCCCCAGAGGCGGAGAGTATACATTAAAAATGGCCGACGGAAGTCTTGTACAGCTCAATGCGGGCAGTAAGATTAAATATCCTGTAAAATTTGATGCGAAGGTGCGGTCGGTGCAGCTCGAGGGTGAAGCCTATTTTGAGGTGGCTAAAATGGACGTTAAAGGCAAAAGAGTGCCTTTTATTGTGCAAAGTGGAACACAAACACTCGAGGTTCTTGGAACACATTTTAACATCAGGAATTTTGATGATCGCATCGTAACCACGTTGGTCGAAGGGAAAGTCAAGCTCTCTTTTGCCAATGCTGCCTTGAAAGAACAAATCCTTTCGCCCAATGATCAGGTCGTTTTCGATAAAAGCCGCAAGCGTGTGAAGAAGGAACAAGTGGATCCGTTCTATAGTCTCGCCTGGAAAAATGGAAATTTCGCCTTTGATAATGCATCCATTCAAACGGTTATGGACGAGGTTGCACGCTGGTATGATGTCGAGATCAGTTACGGAGACAAGCTGCAGGGACAGCACTTCTCCGGGACTATCTCCCGTTATGAAAATATCGATAAACTATTGAAAACAATTGCTTTCGCCGGTGGCGTACATTTCGAACGTAAAGGAAGGAGGATATATGTGCTAAACTAACGCTGATGAGAAGGGAAGCATATATAACAATCAGGAGCGCGCCAACGCCCCTGAAAGTTTTGTCTTTTTCTCGACATGGATGAATAGTAAAACCGTTAAATTTTATCTCAACCGAATGCAATTTAATAAAAAAAAATTGATCGGACCGACCCTTTTATGTCAGGTAAGATCCCAGAAAATACCAATTTCTATGAAATTGTCATTAGCAATTCCACTCTTATTCGCAGCCAATTTACAGCTGCATGCATTTTCTTTTGGCCAGACCGTTAATCTGAAGCGGAACAATGTGACGGTGAGTGCTGTCTTGAAAGAACTGCAGAAGCAAAGTGGGTACAACATTTTTTACAACGAATCGCTGATCGCAAAAGACGAGCGTATCAGCGTCAGCTACAACAATATTTCTTTTGAAGAAGCCCTCAAAGATCTGTTGGCCCAGCTGCAGTTATCTTATGTCAAAGCGGATAAAAATATTGTCTTGAACAAACGACCGGATCAGGCTGTTCGCCAAGCATCAGCTATGGAGGCTCCGCAGCTGTACCCGGTCAAAGGATTTGTCAAAGACGAGCAGGGCCGGCCGTTGGACAATGTTACGGTCAGTGAAAAAGGCAAAAAGGAGAAAACGCTCAGTCGCGAGGATGGCAGTTTTCAGATCCAGATCAGCAGCCGTGATGCCATACTTGTATTCACCATGCTTGGCTATCAGCCGCTGGAAATAGCGCTGGCACAGCAGTCAACATTGCATGTGACCATGAAGCCCGCCATCAATGCAATGGAAGAAGTGGTCGTCGTGGGCTATGGTGTGCAGAAAAAAGCGAATCTGACGGGTGCCGTATCGCAAGTCAATGCGGATGATATCGCGCTACGTCCAAGTGCAAATATTGCAGGTACGCTCCAGGGGCTTATGCCGGGCTTGAATATCCAGCTCAACAACGGCGATCCATCCAAGACACCTGACATCAATGTTCGGGGATTCAATTCCATCAATGAAGGCGGCCCGCTGGTATTGATTGATGGGATCGAAGGTAATATTACTCGGGTTAACCCCAACGATATTGAAAGTGTATCTGTCCTGAAAGATGCCGCTTCGGCGGCCATTTATGGAGCCCGTGGCGCATTTGGTGTCATCTTGGTGACCACAAAAAAAGGAAAGGCAGGAACAGTTAAGGTGGATTATGTCAATAATTTTGCCTGGACTACGCCCGCCTCCCGTACCGATTATATTTCCGATCCCTATGTTTATGGGAAAACAGTAGATGCCGCACTGTACGGTTATAATGGCAGTTCCTATACACGCTACAATCCAATGGACTGGGAAGCAATCAAAATGGTGGCTGCAGGGGAGATTGCACCCTTTCATGAGAAGCAGGCTGACGGAACTTATAAATTTTTCTATAAGACCAACTGGTGGGATTACCTATTTAAAAAATATCAGCCTTCCAACTTCCATAATATCGCCATTTCAGGCGGCAGTGAAAAGTTGAAAGCCTATCTCTCTGGACGTGTATTCAAACGGGAAACGATCAACAATATCAATGACGATGCAAATATGGACCGCCAGAATATGAAATCCAATTTGGTATTCACGCCCAACAGTTGGTTGGAAATTTCTAATAATACGCAGTTCATCAACGAAAAGGATAAAGAATATGGGGGCTACAGCAATGGCTTGGGGGGACTTTGGAGTACGACGACCTGGTATAATCTAATGCCTTTTTACCCCAATTTTGTCGATGGTATTCCAACGGACATCGGTGTCGGTACTGGCGGTCAGGGAGCCAATGCAGGACTGGAATCTGGAAAAAGTTGGGAGCTACGCAATAGCGAAGAGTTTACCAATACCTTCCGTGTCCTGCTCAAGCCACTGAAAGGCCTACAGGTAAATTTTGATTATAGCAACCGTATCGAAAACTTTTCACGGAGCACACGCCTCAACCCCTTCAGTTACTACTCGGGCAACAAACTCAATTATACCACTGCAGGCCTCAACCGTCTGACAGAATACCGATGGAAAGACAAGTACAATGCGATGAACCTGTTTGCGACCTACGAAAAAAATGTGGCGCAAAAGCATCAGTTCAAATTATTGGTAGGCTACAATCAGGAATCCTTTGACCGGGACCGTATCGCTGGGGCCATGGACGATCTGCTGATCGAAGATCTATCCAACCTGGCACTGGGTACCTCCATGTACAGCCTGACCGGAACGGCTGAAAATTGGGCTATTCAGGGCGTATTTGGCCGTTTTAATTATGCCTATGATAATAAATACCTACTGGAAATAAATTCACGTTATGATGGTTCATCACGGTTCCCAAGCGGGAGCCGATGGGGATTTTTCCCCTCTGTCTCTTTAGGCTGGCAGCTGGATCGTGAGCACTTTTGGGAATCGATCAAAGGCACTATACCCACCTTAAAACTCAGAGCTTCTTATGGCAAGCTCGGCAACCAGACTGTAGGTGTCAATACCTTTAAAGAATTGATGACCGTGCAGCAGTTGGCTTGGCTAAATGGGGGCTCCCGTCTTATTGGCGCAAGTACACCGGCACCATTGCCGAATGTCGTCACCTGGGAACGGACCAAGAGCATTGACTTCGGCGTTGATCTTGGACTGATCCAGAACAAGCTAAACGTTAATTTTGACTGGTATCAGAAAGATGTCGAAGGCATGTATCTTCCGGGCCAGCCGCTTCCCGCGGTATTTGGGGCCAGTGAACCCCGTGAGAACTACGCTGCTTTGCGTAATAAAGGTTTTGAACTGGGGGTGAGCTACCAGGATAAGTTTGACCTTGCCGGTTCACCTTTCCGCTTCAATATTGGCGTGAATACCACTAATTTTAAAGGGATCATCACGAAATATAATAATCCACAGGGCTTGTTGAGTTCCTATTACGAAGGACAGGTGCTGGGGCAGATCTGGGGATACCATATCGACGGACAGTTTCAGTCCGATGCGGAGGCATTAAGTTACCAAAATAGTTTCCAGGATCCACAATTGTCCCTCTCCAAAGTATATAATGATATTCTGAGTGTATCTCAAAACAGTGAGTGGAATATGTTGCGCGGTGGCGATGTGAAATATGTGGATCTCAACGGTGATGGGCGCATCGACAAAGGCGACAACACGCTGGCTAATCATGGTGATATTAAACCCATTGGTAATGCCATGCCAAAATTTCCATTTGGTATCAATATGAGTGCTTCCTGGAATAATTTTGATCTCTCGGCAGCCTTTGCTGGTGTTGCTAAACAGGACTGGTACCCGACAGGAGATTTATACTGGGGATCCTATCAGCGCCCTTATCTTTCCTTTGTGCGCAAAGACCTAGTAGATAATGCATGGACCCCTGACAATAAAGGGAACAGGTATCCACAGATTTATCGGGGATATTCGTCCCTGCAGAGCGGAAGGTCGCTGTACGAACTGAACGATTATTACCTGACCAACGTTGGGTTTCTGCGGATGAAAAATTTTACGTTGGGCTACACCTTGCCACAGCAATGGACACGGCGGTATAAAGTTGAAAAACTACGGTTTTACTTCAGCGGCGAGAATCTATTGACCTGGAACTTTGGCAATCTGACGAAGTATATAGATCCCGAACAGGCAGGTGCAATGATCAATTATAATTCACCTGCAAGTGCCAATGATCCTGCAGACTCCTCGGAGCGGGGGCTGTTGCGGGACTATCCCATGGGTAAAACTTATTCTTTTGGTTTAATGCTTACGCTTTAATACTTGACAACGCAATGATAATGAAACTTACAACAAACTCTTATAAACTACTTGGTCTGTTGATCTTGCTATCGCTGGCAGCTTGTCAGAAAGATTATTTGGACCGTCCTTCGGAGGACCAGGTCGAGGCGCCTTATTTTTTCAATACAGCAAAGGATCTGGAGGTTGCCACCAATGATTTTTACACCTTTTTGCCCAATGAATCCTGGTATACAAACGATGGTAGTTCGGACAATATGATCCCCCTTACGGTGGCCGACCGGATCAAGGGCAATCGAACTGTCCCCGTGGGAAGCGGCTCGGGAGGTTGGTCCTGGAGCCAGTTGCGCAAGATCAATTATTTTCTAGCCAACTACCATAAAGTGCCCGACGCTGCGGCACAGAAGAAATACGGTGGCATAGCCCGTTTTTTTAGAGCAAATTTTTATTACGATAAGGTGAAAACTTTCGGTGATGTGCCCTGGTATGGAAAAGTGCTGAGTGCCAAAGATGAAGACCTTTTCAAAGCGAGGGACTCACGGCAGCTGGTGATGGATTCCATTATGGCTGACCTGGACTATGCTATTGAAAATATACCAGCCGAAAAACAGCTTAATTTGATCACCAAATACACGGCATTGCTGCTGAAAGCAAGGGTGGCACTCTTTGAAGGAACATTTAGAAAATACCATCAGATCGCGGGACATGAAAAGTTCCTGAATGAGGCGCTTAGGGCATCGGCCGAACTAATGAATGCTGGGGTCTATACCTTGTACAGTCAGGGCGGAGCGGATCAAGCCTATCGGAATCTGTTCGCTCGCAATAATCAGGATCAGGTGGAGACTATTCTTGCCATTGATTTTGAACTGGGCATGCGTGTGCATGGCCTAGGCTATTCTTTCACCTCGGCAACTTCGGGAGCCTATGGGATCGCCAAAGATATGATCAATAGCTATCTGATGAAGGATGGGAGCCGATTTACCGATAGATCGGGTTATAAGACCATGGAATTTTATCAAGAAATGCAAAATAGAGATCCAAGGCTTACACAGACAACTGCAGGGCCGGACTTCCGTGCCAATGGAGAAACAGCCAATGAGCCTGTCAACTTGACGATCACCACCACAGGCTATCGCCTGATCAAGGCGTTGCCTGATAAATTGCAATGGGGCGTATCGGCCTCCTATTTTGATGTTATCTTATTCCGGTATGCGGAGGCACTGCTGATCAATGCCGAAGCAAAAGCCGAACTTGGGACGATCAGCCAAAGCGACCTTGACCTGACGGTCAATAAGCTGCGTAGCCGCGCGGGCATGCCGATGCTGTCCCTAGCTGAAGCGAATGCTAACCCCGATCCTTATTTGCTGGCCATGTATCCGAACGTCGACGGTGGAGCATTCAGGGGCGTTCTTTTGGAAATACGGCGCGAAAGACGGATCGAATTGTTCAACGAAGGACAGCGTTGGGATGACTTAATGCGCTGGAAAGCCGGTTCCAAACTGAATCAGCCTATTGTCGGTGTTTATTTTCCCGGTGTTGGAGCCTATGATTTTACAGGAGATGGTAAGGCGGATGTGTATGTCCATACAGGTAATACATCGGGCGCACCGGGTACCGTGACCACATTGATCAATATCAATCAGCGGACACTTTGGGATCCCGTTTCAAATACCCAGAATGCCAATAAAGGCTCACTGGATCCATTTTATCAACGGGGTAAGTTTGATGAAAAACGTGATTACTATGCACCGATCCCAATCGAAGATATCAAGTTAAACCCAAATTTGAAACAGAATCCTGAATGGGAGAAATTATACAGATAACATGAAACAACTTATTTTTATTGCGATCCTCTGTTGTCTATTGATCCCCGGATATACATACTGTCAAAAAAAGGATCGGCCTGATTATGCGGTTGGCTACTCACTCGATATCCGGAAGATAACATTGGAAAAACTAAAGGCGGACAAAGCAGCTGGTATGGATTATATCGAGATTGCGGGGCTCGGAAGCTTTGTCAATGCAGACCTCAGCTTAAAGATCACACAGGATGAATGGTTGCTTAAATGCGATTCGCTGGCTACTGTGCTGAAGAAAGCAGAAGTGAGGGTATGGTCTGTCCATATGCCCTTTTCCGCCAAAATAGATATCTCTACACTGGACGAACAGCAGCGTCAGCAGGTGATCCGTATGCATTTGCAGTTGCTGGAAGGACTTTACGGCCTTCATCCCCAAGTGATCCTGTTTCACCCTTCCTATTACCTCGAGCCCAACAAACGCGCGGCCCGCAAGGATCAGCTGGTCCGTTCTGTCAACGAATTGTACAAAGCAGTGTCTCGGGCAGGGCGGCAGCTCGTCATCGAAAATATGCTCGGGCCTTCGCTGACAGTGGGTGAGCGGGAGCGACCCCTTCTGCGGACCGTGGAAGAATGTCAGGAACTTTTCGCCCGCTTTCCTGATCAGGTCGGCATTGCAGTGGACATGAACCATATTGCGCATCCCGAGCGCCTGCTTTTGGCTTTTGGGCCGCGCGTCAAGACGCTGCATGTCGCGGATGGGGATGGAACCAAGGAAAGTCACTATCTACCCTGTAATGGCAAGGGACAGAATGACTGGAATAAGATATTTGCTGCCCTGGAAAAAATTAAATATAAAGGTGTATTTATGTTTGAGTGTCATTATGAGACCACAACGCAGCTGGTCCAATGTTACCGTCAGCTGCAGCAGAATTATAGTAGTACAAACAATAAGCAGGTTCAAAAACATTGATTATAATGAAAAAATCGTTATATATTTTTATGGCGCTATTTTTTGCCCTAGGCATACAGAGCTGTAAAAAAGATAAAGTCGAAAGTGAGCAGCGGCTCCTGATCGATCGGGATTATATGGAGGTCGGCAGTAGGGCCGATACCTATCAGTTGGACATCTTGGCGAATGCGGCAGTTACCGTGAGCAGCGACAAAGACTGGATCAAACTCGATAGCACGGTATATCCCAAGGGGAAAAATAAGATCCGGTTTTCTGTTTCAAAAAATTCGGAAGACGAACGTTCGGCGACTTTGCTGCTCAGGCTGAACGATAATCTATCGCAGGAGATCTTGATTTTGCAGGAATCCGGAAAAGTTCCCGTTTTTTATGTGACTCCCACGGGCAAAGGGGATGGCAGTTCCTGGAGTAGTGCTACTGACCTCGATCAGGCACTCGAAAAAGCAACGACAGGCAGTACGCTATTTCTGGCTGAGGGGACCTATATTCCAACTAGAACCATTCGCAATGGTGATGTGAATGAGGAATCCGATAAAACCATAGAGATCGCAAAAAATGTCAGCCTGATCGGTGGATACGCGGCCAATGCCAAACCTGGAGATCAGCCCAATCCCGCGCTGTATAAAACCATTTTTCAGGGGAAGCTTTCCAGTGGAAAACAGGTGTTTCACACGGTCACGGTGACAGCATCTCCGGACCCTGAAAATCAGGTTAGGCTGGAAAACATCAGCATCAAAGGGGGAAATGCCACCGACCGTAGTGCGGGTACAACGATCAACAACGTCAAATTCAGCCGTGGCCAAGGCGGCGGTATGTTGATTGGCATGGCTCGGGTACTGCTCAAAAATGTGGATGTGGTGGATAATAAAGCAACCGCAGATAAGGGTACCGCAGGTTTTGCTGCCGGCATCTACGCGTTTTCAGGTGCCCAGCTCAGGTTGGAAAACTGTCGCATCAACAATAATAGCAACAGCGGAAATAACGGTGGCGGACTATGGATCGCCGATGGTTCACTGATTGCATACGATAGCCAGTTTAATCACAATAGCGCCAAAGGCACCGCAGGTGGCCTACACGCCTATCCAAACGCGGATATCACACTCTATAATTGTGAGGTTGTTGGCAATTCAAATACATCCTATGGAGCAGGCGTTTATCTGCGTGAGAAATCAAAAGGGGTATTTGTTAATTGCCTGCTGGCTGAAAATTCGAGCACATCAGCCAACGGCGGCGGCGGACTGATGCTGTATGATAACAGTCAGGCAGACGTGATCAGTACAACCATTACCAAGAATGCTGTTGTTGGTCCTGGCGGTGGGGTCTATCGCCGCAGCAATGTCAATAACCTGACCTTAATCAATTCGATCATATCAGGCAACACCCAGTCTGGCAGCTCAACCGATGTTGATGCCTATTCAGATAACATTACTGTCGTTCCACTGATACAGCATACTGTTGCTGCGAAAGCGGTGTATGCTGCTGATGGAAGCATTGTTCCAAAGATAAGCTTTGAACCTGCGACCATGTTGAATCCAGATTACCTGCCCATCGGTGCCGAAAATCCGTCCATGAGCTATGGTTTAAGCTCATCCGGACTGCTAGAGCTTGCCAAGAAATACACGCCGGCATTGGACGATAGTCGCATGCAACAAGATATCAATAATAACCCGCGCTCCTCTACTTGGATGGGTGCAAAAGTGAAATAAGATGAAACAATTAAGCTGTCTATTTATCCTTACCATGCTTTTATTGGGCAACAGCTGGGCTGCTGAGCACAAGAATATCCTACTGTTATTAGGTTCAGCCGATCCTGAGATACTGGCCCAGCGGGTAGATGTTGCTGCTCAACTCTACCGTATCCGGCCGATGGATGCTATTGTGGTGTCTGGAGGCTGTGGTGCACACGGTTCCAAGATCTGCGAAGCTTCGTCCATGGCGCTGCAATTGGTCAGCAAGGGCGTGCCTGCGGCATTGATCTTCAAGGAGGAAAACTCCAAAACCACGGTGCAGAATTATATTTTTAGCAGGCGACTCAAAAATAATGCTGGCGAGCGAATCATCCAGCCTG
The DNA here is from genome assembly GCA_031277685.1 of Sphingobacterium sp. Lineage (GTDB taxonomy): Bacteria > Bacteroidota > Bacteroidia > Sphingobacteriales > Sphingobacteriaceae > Sphingobacterium. Next base: position 32,040 of record JAITLV010000015.1, read on the forward strand.
GAGATACAGTGTATGTTGTTTCCAACCACTGGCATGCGGTCGCTGTTGCTGCCCGCCTGGAAAAATACGATGGGGTGAAAGCGAAGTTTTTCATTGAAGGTACTATACAGCCCAAAAAGGAAGACCGTCTTGATTATGGCGGAATATTTAACGCTTACGATGACAATCACCTTTTTACGTTAAAAGGCACTTGGCTGACACCAGAAGCCGTTTGGACAAAAAAAGACAGCACCTATTATCTCACACAGGATATGGTCTACACAACGGATGCAGCTAACACAAGCTATAGTGTCAGTCCAGTGGAGAAGCTGTTCCCTTTTCTGAAAGGCAGTTCAGAGTTTAATCCACCGATATATATTGATGAGCCGGCCGCATGGTACATCCTCTTTGATGGCTATTGCCGCAAAGTTTCAAAAAAAGACTATCAGGTACTGGCCGAACAGCCTATTCAAGAATGGCTGATACTGCCAGACACATTGAACTGGAGTCTTATAAATACAGGGTATATCCAGGGAAAATCCTTGGTACTGATCGGAAAGGACAAGGTGCTATTGGCGGAGCGAAAAGGGAAGACGTTTCAGTATATCCGGGAAACTGTGCCGCAACACTATTTTGTTAACTGGCCCTATAGTTGGGGTGCTGGCAATGTCAGTGCGGCAAGGTTGCTGCCGGGGGAAAATAAGGTCATCTTTTACCGCAATATGGAATCCGCCGTATGCACTATTGACCAGAAAACAATTGAAAAAGCGATTCCATTAAAATTAAAGTGGATCGGTGAAATAAAGTAAAAACAGATGAAAAGAAATTTTATATACAGCTTATTGCTGCTTTTTCTTGTTATTTCATGCAAGAAAAATGAGGGCGGAACGCAGCTGCCCTATGACTACAGTATTCCTCAGGAAGAAAACTTGGCGGAGATTATCAATACGGCAGCTTGGAATACAAAAACGGTTGCTGACGGTGTGCTGTGGAAGTATTACCAATTTCCGCGGATATTTGATTCCAAACAATATGTCAATGTATTTGAGATTGATCTGAAGAAAGGCGTGCAGCTGGAAATTCCATATGTGAAGACCGGATTTCTAAAAACAAGTGCTGCCGCTATGGCTAAGGGTGCTCTGGTTGCATTCAACGGCAGTTATTTTAATACCAGTACAGGCGGATCAACCGTATTTTTCAAATACGATGGCCAGGTAATCAATCAGACTGTGAATGGATTTAATAGCTACCGCGAAAATGGCGCATTTACTTTTACGGGGCAAAGCTATCAGATTGTGCCGAAGCCCGCAGGAGGCTGGGGGACGCTGAGCGCTACCGCTGCACTGGCTGGCGGCCCGTTATTGATGCAGAATGGTCAGGTGCTGGAACAGTTGAATGTAGATTTCAATACCAGCAGACATCCCCGTACAGCAGTGGGGCTTACCAAGGACAATAAGCTGATCGTAGCTGTTATCGATGGCCGCTCATCACAATCACAGGGACTGACGATACCCCAGCTGGGCGAGTTAATGGCTGCATTGGGCTGCACTTCCGCGTTAAACTATGATGGCGGCGGTTCCTCCACAGCCTGGGTGAAGGGCGAAGGTGTGGTCAACTATCCTTCAGATAATGGAAAGTTTGACCATGAAGGTGAACGCGCTGTGGCTACCGTATTTACAGTGAAATAAAAATTTGATAATTTTAAAGGTAGACGGCCATCTCATGGATAATAGGAGATGGCCGCTATGAAGTTATACTGATTTCTATAGTTATTAATTGAAACATCATGAAAAAAAAGACAGGTATCCTATTCTTCCTCGCCCTGGTTTGCGGCTCAGTATCTTCATATGCCCAACAGGTTATTCCGTCTGCTAAATTTGCACTGCAAGGAAGAGCTTTTGAAAATACGCCAAAATTTCATCGGATAGATACAGCTAAGTACAGCGAACTTCCTGCTGCGGTAAAGAAATTATATACACATGCTACAGGAATGTTTATTACGTTTAAGAGCAATACGAGCAAATTATCTTTACGCTGGAAGACGGTTGATGCAGCGCTAGGGAATAATTCCACGCCGATTATGTCACGAGGTTTTGATGTATATGTAAAAGAAGCCAGTGGGTGGCGCTTTGCAGGGGTAGCCCGTCCCGATCTTAACCTGGCGGAAAGTAAAGCTACGCTGGTCGAAGATATGGCGAAAACAGAAAAAGAATTCCTTGTTTATTTTCCGCTATATAAAGAGCTACTGGATTTTGACCTGATTATTGATGACAAATCCAGCTTTGTTGGTACCAAACAGTCGTTTGCTAAAAAGGTCGTGATCTATGGTTCCAGCATCGTCCACGGCGCTTCCGCAAGCCGTCCGGGATTAGCTTATCCAGCGCAATTGGGGCGCCGGCTGAATGCCAATGTGATCAACATGGGCGTTAGTGGCAATGCACGGATGGAACCTGCAGTGGCCGATATGTTGTGTGATATTGATGCTATGGATCTGCTCATCATGGATTGTGTGCCCAATAGTAGCCCTGATGAGATCCGCGAACGGACGTTTAATTTTGTGGAACGGATTCGTCGATCCCATCCCCAGTTACCCATATTGCTGATAGAGAGCATTACACGTCAGGTCGGCAATTACAATCTAAAATGGAGCGCGCGATTGACCGAGCAGAATAAGAATTTTAAGCTGCAGTATGAAAGGTTGTTGCAGGCAGGTTATAAAAATTTGTATTATATACCCACGGATCATTTAATAGGCGATGATTCCGAAGGCACAGTGGATGGCACCCACCCTACAGATGTAGGATTTGAAAGGATGCTTAAAATAATCGGGCCTAAAGTAGAGACTATCCTAGGTTCACGCTAGCCTTTTGAAATAGCTGAACTGGGGGGATCTTTTACCATATTATTAAGGACTTTCTTTGTCATGCGGCTCATGAACGAATCGCGATAGGTCTGTCCAATAGGGACAGCATTTTTATAGTGTTCCAGTTGAACCATATTCCCATTGATCACAACAATAAATGGAATCGCAATGATAAAAGATTTATGGATTCGCACAAAGCGATCAGCCTGCAATATATTTTTTAAAGCGCTTATGTTGAGCTGCACCATAATGCTTTTAGCATCTGATGTGTAAAAACATACATATTTTGCTTTTGCTTCGATGAATACGATTTCGTTCAGCTTAATTTTAACCAGCTTCCCTTTATACTCTGTTTTAACCAGTATAAACTCTTGCTCTTGTTTGACGCTGATCGAAAGCTGTTGTTGTGCCCTTTCTACGGCTAGCAGGAAACGTGGGAAAAATATGGGTTTTAAGAGGTAGTCCACAACATTCAGGTCAAATCCTTCAAGGGCATATTCTCTGTAGGCGGTTGTGAGAATCACCTTATATTTTTCATTCAGCATCTTCAAAAATTCCAGTCCGGTTATTCCCGGCATTTGAATATCCAAAAACAACAGATCGACCTCCGTGTTGTTTAGCAGCTGTAATGCGGCTACTGGATCGGCTGCAGTACCCACTAAATCCAAATAGGGAATCTGCTCAATATGTAGTGTCAGCAGTTCGATATTGTGGGGTTCGTCGTCAATTACAATACAATTTATCATATATTAAATATTTATAACAATTTCGGTCATGTAATAATTTTCATCTTCCTTGATCGTAAATCTGTGTTTGCTGCCATACATCAGATTCAGGCGTTGTTGCACATTATTTACGCCGATACCTTTTGATAATTCTTTTGGGCTATTTCTTTTCTTATTGCTTACCAAGACGTTTATTTTGGAGTTCCTGGCCAGAATTTCGATTGAAACCTGATTTTTGGCATCATGAAGTTCACCATGTTTAAATGCATTTTCAACCAGCGTAACTAAAGTTAAGGTTGGGATTTTGGCGTCCTTAAGTTGAATATCTTCGCTGTATCTGATTTCTATGTCGTTATTGAACCGGATTTGGTTCATCTGAATAACTTTTTTTATTTGCTCGGCTTCTAAGGCTAACGGTACAATTCCCTGTTCACCCCAATCCTCCAATGCGTAGCTCATTATTTCTGATAGCAGATGAACGGCCTGTGATGCTTCAGGATTGCTCTTATACGTTTTTGTGTAGATAAAGCTCAGCGAATTAAAAAGGAAGTGAGGATTGATCTGGTATTTTATTGCCGCCAGTTCCGCTTTTAACTTTTCGTGTTCCAATTGTTCTTTACTCCTGCGAATTACGTTTGAATAAATGGCTACGGCCGTAAAATAAGATATAAGGCTGGCCACAATATTTAGTATTGTTGTTGTGATAAAAAATGAAGCCGGAGTTAGGTTACCGGCACTTTCTGGGTCGGTTCTGTGCACAAAAAATGTCCAGTAATATTCATAAATAGTCAGCAAGGTGAAGAAAGCAATGACCTGGATTGACACTTTCCCCCAGCGTCGATTCATAATTGCGGGTATAGCAAAATGATATATAAGCAGGTAGAAAACTACCGTACCTTTTATTATGGTATGAGCAAGACTTACATAGAGATTAATTCCACCTTCAAATTGATCAACTGTTTTATCAAAGCCCTGAAGTTGTACCAGAAAAAGAAATACAGCGATACTCCATATTCCATAAATCAGGAAAATAACCAAAAACTCTTTCCACTTTATCCTGATTGCTAGCGACATTTAAATCTTGCTTGAATAACTTATTGCTGTTCCTATATGTATACAAAACTAATTGAAAAGGATGATGATCGAAAGTTTTATCTTTTGACAACAGCATTATAGGTACGAACGGTACTATTGATTACATCAAAATGGAGAATCGTTATTAGGTCAGTAGTTCGTTATTGTTCTTTGATGATACTAGTATAATTTCCGGCCCAAATTACAGGGACCGGAAATTGATACATTAGGAAATGAATTTGTTAAATTGTTGCAAGCTCGAATATTAGTGGTATAACTATAAAATTAATTGAAGACCTGACAACGGTAGCAGCTGGATGAACATAAAATTCTCGGGATGTGATTTATTTATATTTGACAAATGTGGCGAGAATTTTTTTAACCTTGATATTGTTTGTAATTGAACCGCCTGCATACGTATTATTCTTTTTACCGTTCTGTAGATTGCCAAAGTCTGATTTTGAAGATCCTGTGACTTCCTCGGTGAGCTTCATGACTACAGCATCCGCACCTTTGGATTGGCCGAGTGTTATTACCTTTTGCTGTGCGGCCTCTATGGAACCAAAGCCTTTGCCTATATCCGTTGTCCCCATTACTTCATATTCTTTTTTAATGTCATTTATATCAAAAAAGACATCCACATGCTGGGTTGGAGCATAACTTTTTCCAAAGTAAGATGGCGCAGAACAAGAGGTGGCGGCTAAGGCAATCATTGCGACCGATTTGATAAATAAATTTTTCATTTGTTTTAATGCTGTATGAGTGATTTTATTTTTTATTTCGTGCAATATTAGAGGAAAGGTATGCAAGTCTAAAGTTTTAAGCATCAAAAGAGGTATTCAGGGTATAAACACTATAATTCACTACCATAATTAGCTAAAGCATCAGTGCAATGGTGGTGAACTCTGCTATTCGCATCATTTGCGTAATTGGGTGTGCGTGATCTTGTAAAGGCTTATTACAATAACGGCCGCTGCAACCGATAGCAAAGAATGTGTTCCCCCGATGGAGTAATGCATAAATCCACCGAGGCCCTGCAACATTAACACCAATTCATTCAAAAAGATGCCAGCAAGTAAGCCATAAACGCCATAGTGAACACCTTTTTCGATTTTTAACATGCAGATCTGAAAAGCATACCCAATTAAAAAGAGTGATATTACCACCAAAAGGACGAGGTGAAGATAAGCAATAACAATTGGCCGAAATCCATAAGCTTGTTGGCTCAGACCAGGTATAACCGATAATCCTTGCAATATCAGTTTTAGAAAAATGGCCAGCAAGACACATAACCAAATTTTAGATGTATCCGGGCTTAAGCGGAGTGAAATATTGCTTCGGATCAGTCGGACGACTCGTTGTGCTAATGTTCCCCACAGGACAAATTGCAATCCGACTGTAATGACTATAACAATGTATAGCCACAGGGGTAAATTCTTCCACCATAGAACGGATAAGAAATAGGTCGGTATAACAGTCATGATATACACGAGCGAAAAACGCGGACTTATTGGTATTTTACCAGTACGTTGATACAGCCAACTGACAAGCAGAGCAACACAGCCAAAGAAAAACCAGCCATTATACTGAAAATGAAGGTAAAAATAGACTGATGCAAGCTGTTTTAATGGATCCAGTTGGTGGCTCGCTTTGAGATACGCCAGAAAATAGGTCCCTAGTGAACTAAATATATTGAAAAACAGTGCCGCCTTTACTAAGATCGAAATGGCCGGAGGAAGCGTTGATGATTTAAGATCCCGCACTAATTGAAAGCAGAACCAATAAGAGACAAGTATCGATAAAAAGGATAATATAATCGAACATAGGCTATAGCCAGCAACTGAAAAGGAAATAAGCATGCCTATCGAAACCGTCCAATTAGCCCATAGGATATGCTGATATTTCCTGCACAAAATCTGATTGGTTTTTATTTCCAGAACGGTCATTATGAGAAAAATCATAAGAGCTTGGGATACCCAGGCGGAAAAAGCAAAATGCGAATGCGCATGCATGAGGTTTTTCTGGTCGATCCAAGGAATGGGAAATAAAAATTTTAAGCGCATAATCAATCCGAA
>JAITLV010000167.1 GCA_031277685.1 Sphingobacterium sp.
TATTCTTTTAAAATTCAGAATAACAATGGGAGATAAGGCGAAAGGAATAGCCATTAATGCACTGAATCCTTTGCTAATTGAGGTGTAGATTCCCATGCCTAATAAGATCAAGAGCATGGTTGTGAGCATCCAAGTAATTACCAGAGCAGTTTTTTTGTTGGTTTGAAGCTCTTCATTGGTCATTCCGTTTAAAGGTCTATTATTCATATTTCGGTGGTTTATTGCTCTAAGTTCCGTAATTCTTTTTAAGAAACAAAGTGTTTTCCCTAAAATGATCGATGAATTTTGCTAAATATGATATTTATTTTACGAAAATTAAGAAATAGGTGTAAGAATGGAGAAGCCAGAGGAAAAATGGCTTCTATTTATGTTTTTTTGAAAAATCATGTGAAGATTTAATTCTACATAATCTTTTTTGGATTTCTAGCGAGGAAGGGAGTTTTGAATAGTAAAATATATACACATTTCTTATGAAAATTAAATTGTTGAACCAGATAAAGATAAAGGGGAGGAGGTAGGGGAAATTGTTGGATTGACGACGAATCTTAAAATGGAGGTTACGAATATTAAACGCTATGAAAATACTATTTTAAAAACCTTTTTTTTGTAGAAAAACGAGACATGAGAGTTTTAGCTTTTGCAGTTATGATATTCAGCATGTGTTCATGTAGGGGTAATCTGGAATTGAGATACAATGAAAAAATGGTGCATCTTTTCCAACGCTGTACTGAACAATTGGATGAGAGCTATACAAAATTGCTCGAAGGGGAATATGATGTTGATCAATCAGACTATTTATATCATATGAAATTGAATGAGGCACGTGCTTTGAGTAGTTACGTAAAAGGAATAAAATGTGAAGCCTCCCAACTGAAATATAGTAAAACTGCCGAAAGCTTTCACATCGCTACAGTTAATTATATGAAGGAGATCGTTGATGGATATGGTGTTTTATTAATTAAATATATTGTTGAACAGAAAAAGGAAGCTCGGAAAAGTCTTTTGAAGGAGATTACTGACGAAAAAGAGAAAATTACGGCCTTAGCTGAGGCGTGTTTAGGACATCAAATGACTTACTTGAATCAAGCTGGAATAAAAGTGGATAGTCAAATTGGAAAGTAGTTGAAATATATTTTAATTTTATAAAAATGTTAACACTTAAAAATAACTGGTATTTGCTTATCATTTTACCTATGATGGCATTGTCCTGTAAGAGCAAAATTGCTGCGCATCAGTCATTAGCCCCGTATTCATTAGCAGATACTGTGAAACCCGATTGGTATCGCGAATACTATGGTCAGGTTGTGATGATCGACAATGATTTTGTGACCCAGAAAAATGGCAGTTATTTAATAGATCTTCCTTTGCAGATCGTTCCAGATTCCACGTACATGTTCTTTCTGAGTACTAGAATTCCCGTGGAGTTATTTGGAAAATCAAATGAATTCTATCCCGATCTTCAGCATTTTATACTGATTGTGCCGGACTGGAAGTATTATGATGAGGTGGCCAAAGAAGCCTCAAAAAACGGAATGTGTATAGAACCTGCGACGACCAATTATTATTATTCCATAAAAAGAGAGGATGGTGCGGTTAAAGTCGACAGCATCAGGCTTTCCGGTGAAGATAACGCGAGGTTCGATTTTGTTAAACCAATCTCACCCAAAGGCATGCTTACTGTTTATCGAAGAGAAAGTTACGGATCGGTTTGTTGTCCGCGTGACCCCAAATGGGATAATGCCGATAAGGGGGAGCTCTTTCTACGTGAGTTTGAACAGCGTAGTCACCTGAAAGTGACGAAAGGGAGGTATGTGCAGATGGAAGGGAAAGAAGGCGAAAAAAGTATTTATTATACCTTACCAGGATTATCTTCATCACAGCGATTGGAATTTTTAGCAGATAAATATGCACAATGGATTGTCAATAAAGATATGGAGACAAAGGCGTTTATGCCACAGTTATTTGCACCACAAATTGTACCTATGGTAACCGAAGGTTTTAACAAAATGAAAGAATTACCATAAAGTTAGCGATACCGAAATTTGGATGTTTCCATAACAATACGCTGTTTTTTAAATGGAGATAAAGCTACTCTGTTAACTTTATCTCGAACATTTTATCCCAGTTTTTACCGGTAACAAAGAAAGTGTTTGATCTTTTATTGTAAGCGATACCATTTAATACATCTAAATCCACATGTTGTGTTACATGTTCGCGCAATTTAGATAAATCGACTAATGCTTCTACGGCTCCTGTTTTAGGATCGATCCGTCCAATGACATCCTCCATAAAGAAATTTGCATAGATTTTTCCTTTTACCCATTCCATTTCATTGATTTGATCCACCATGGCTGTGTTCGTTGCTGCACGGATATAGTCTATTTTTGAGAAGTCATTTGGATTAAGCGTATAGATATAATCAGAACCATTGGACATGTATAAGTTTTTACCGTCAGAAGTTAAACCCCAGCCTTCCATTGGCTGAAAGTAAGGAAGTGTCTTAATAACAGAAAGGGTGTTTATATCGTATAAGTAGGCCAGATTATTTTTATAAGTCAATTGATATAATTTTCCATTTAGGACGGTGGCACCTTCGCCAAAAATTGCATCATCCAGTTCAATTTTTTTAATGGGTTGACCAGTTTTAGGATTCACTATGCGAACACTCGACTTACCCTGGGTTCCACTTGGACCAATTCCATTTCCGGTACTTTCGATCAAGTTATCACCATAAAACTCCAATCCTTGTGTAAAGGCTTTAATATCATGGGGGTAAATATTCACAATGCTATAGCTTAGCAAAAGAGGAGGAGTGGACGCAAATAAATCTATGTTTACAGTATTTTCTTCTTGTTTTCCATTACTAAATACAATTGCTTTGATAATTTGCTTACCAAATTTTTCATGTTTTAATGTGTATTTAAAAGGTTCATTTTCGTTTACTTGTCCAAGTTTTTTATCGTTGATGTAATAAATGATAGAGTCGATTTTTGAAGCTTTTTCACTACTCATTTTTAAGATAAGATCCTCTCCAAGCACGTAAGTCTGTTTGATATTGTCGAAGGCGAAAGTCGGATTTTCCCCGGTATGTTCGGCTTGGGAGCTTGAAGCCGTGTTCGTATTGGCGCTTTTATTCCCAGTGCAGCTGTTTAGCATGGCAGCAATAACGAAACAAATGAAGTAAGATTTTTTGTACATTGATACGCAGTATTAGATTAATGATCCGCAAAAAAACTAGAAAACGAATTGTTTAAAAATAGCTGTTGCGATACTACTCGTTTCTCAAACTTAGATAAATTGTTTTTTATATGCAATTCGATTGGTGACCAATACAAAAGAATAATTCGTTTGTGAAAGAAAAAAAATGAACAATTACATGCTTTCCGATTGTTATAAAGGTATGGAAAAATCATATTTTACTGGAACGAGCGGTATACTTTTGCCTTACAAGAATAAAAGCTATTATCCTGAGAAGCTACAGGATAATAGCCGGTTGGCTGTATATAGCTTACTATTTAATTCTTTGGAAGTAAACAGTTCTTTCTATAAAATTCCCAGAGAGGAAACCGTTAGAAGGTGGTCAGAAGAAACGACTGATGATTTTCGGTTCACTTTTAAACTATGGAAGGGAATTACACATCAAAAAGAATTCAAATTTGATCCACAGGATGTCGCCAGATTTCTATCCGTTATTGATGCTATCGGTCAAAAGAAAGGGTGCTTGCTCATACAATTACCCCCATCGTTTAAATTTGCTTCTATTGGATTGCTTGCTGAACTACTGGATTGTATTGCTCAGGACAAGCGAAGTGAAGGATGGCCGGTCTGCGTAGAATTTAGGGATTCTTCTTGGTATAGGAAAGAAACCTCTATTCTGCTAAAATCATATGGAATGCATTTGGTTATTCATGATAAGGATATTCGAGGAATGCGTCTTCAATATGCCGATACAAAAATTATCTATATGCGCTTCCATGGTCCAAACGGCGATTATAAAGGAAGCTATGCGGACAACATATTGCTTGAATACAGTACCTATATTAACGAATGGATTGCAACGGGAAAAGAAGTCTATACTTATTTTAATAATACAATCGGAGCGGCACTTCCCAATCTGAATACATTAGCCAAGTATATCACAGCGAACTAATATTTCCTGCTTAAAAAGCGGCTTTTCTAAAGTGCACTGCCGCGGATATATTCCGTTCCCATGTAGCCGTCCCAGCCATCATGTTCACGCATAATTCGCTGATAAATTGCTGTCAATGCCTGAACCTTCGTAAATAAGGGGATACCTCTACGGATGCAGTCGTGATCAGCGTAAGTCCCGGTATTATCATACCATTGTAGCCATTCAAGTAATTCCTGTCTTTTCATAAGCGTTAATCTATCGAATAACGTCCTATCCTTTAAGTTTATGAGCTGATAACGCCAATCCTTGCGATGCGATTTCATGGCTAGAATTTTTGGAAGTTGATGCGCTATGATCTGTTTAATAAGATATTCCATAATCTGAGATTTTAATTGTTAAACATAAGCTGCGCATGCGTATTCGAAAAGGCATTGTATTTCCTTTTCAGATGGATGCGCAGGATTTCCTTGTATGTATATTCGATAGCCTTTGCTTTAGAAAGCTGTCTTACACCATTTTCGATACATTTTCGATCTGTATAGTTTCCTTTTGGATTATGCCACTGTAGCCAATCAAGAAGGATTTCTCTTTCGAGTTTTTCAAGCCTTTGATCTAGGCCAATTAATTCGCTTTCTCGAAGTTGTTCACGCCAGTCAGACCACATGGAAGTAGATACTGTCGTTCTTTTCTCTTTGAATTTATTTTCCATTATATTTCTTAAAATATCATTTGTTAGATGACTAGCTTACTGATAATAGCATTGCCAAGTTTACTTTTCATAAATAGCTCAATTTGTTTCAGTAACTCTGGACTCACTGCAGGAACTCTTTCTAAATCTCGTATAAACCACTTCTGTATGATGGGTGTTTGCTTAGCGCTTTGGTCGAATTTTACGACTTCAGCTCTTGATGATTTTCCATTAGGATCATAGTATGACCACAGTACAATGAAAATCGTATTCGGATCCTCATCGGGATAAGGGGTATGAAAGCGAACGATGTCACCAACGTGTAACTCCTTATTGTCATATGTTGTGATGTGTTCCATAAAAGCATTGTCTAAAACTGATACCCAAATATACTAAAAATATTAGTATTATAAAATTTTTGCTAAAAATTTTATATTTTATTTGGAGCATTGTTTTGAAGGGCAGAGGCTATTTTTCACGGGTTTGCGCAATTACTTTTATTTTAATGTTTTCAGACCGTTTGATTTCAGTGGATTGTCTTCTGAGTCAAAGAAGATGGACAAACGAGAAAGGGAATATTCGGAGGTGATTTTGTTGATTTAGCCTCATCATTGCTGATATCTGAGGATCTTTTAAGCTATTTTTTCAAAGCAAAGCTGTTTGCGTGCTCAGGCTTGATATTAAAATATGCTATTTTTAAGGTAATACCTGGCTCTTTCTTGATTTTGATATAGGGGAACTCGTAAGGATATTGATTATTACTAAGCAAAATAGCGAACACTGATCGATTTGATTGTGCATCGAAGAATACCAGGTAAAAAGTAGATGTGTTAATGCGAGTTGTATTCTTAACAAGTTCATTTTTTGAAATTTAATTTTCAAAGCTTCGGTAGTTTGACCTTAAAGACATAATATGGTAATTGTACCTTGTCAATTCCTTTATTCCATTGTGGATCGTTGAAGAGCTGTGCACAAGAGAAATAAAGGTATCCGTCTCCGCCGATGCCCATAGAATCGGGCCAAAGTATTCGCGAGTCATGTATCAGAGTATTCACATTTCCATCAGGACTTAAATACTTAATACTATATTCTATTGACGATGTTAGGTAAATATTTCCAACGCTATCTGCTAGTAAGCCATGTGTAATTCCGACTTCCCCTTTGTCTTCTACTTTTTCTTCCAATTCTTGATCCGTCAGCCTTGCGTCGGCTAAAAATTCTGTTGCAATACAGTACAAATGGCTTTGATTGATCGGTTTGAAATATAGATATTTAAAGTCGTGACTTATTGCTATGCCATTCACGTTGGAAGAAAATGGCTTTCCATTATCATTACGCATATCATTACCGTTATAGCTTAATATTACTTCAGGATCAGCCAGCGTAAAACGGCTTCCGGCCAAAGCCTTTCTACTTTGTCCTGTTTTAAGGTCTAAAATAATAATGGCTGCTTGGCCAGGATCGGAGAGATAGGCTAAATTTCGCTTCTGGTCAATGCGCATATCATTTAAACCTGATTTGGTTTTATCAAGGTCGTCGAAACGATAAATATGTTCAATTTGATTTGTATTTGTATTGATTTTTAATAATTTAAAATGGCCTTGATTTGATTTTTCATCTTTGCCGAAAATTGATCCAGCAGCAGATGGTTTAGAATCCAACACCCAGAGATTGTCCTCGGTATCGACAAATATATCCTGGACATTTACAAAGTGAAAGCTCTCTTTTCCTTTTAAATTCCACTCTTCATTTGGATAAGGAGTAGGTTTGCCGTTGATAATTTCAGTAAGTGCATACTGATAATTTTTAGTTTGTTTTGGAAAGGAAACAAATAATCGATTGTTGGAGGTAACGCTCACACCGATAGGTCGGTTTGGGCCCAAGGCTACTGCGATCTCCAACTTTGAGGCTGTAGGATTATTGACTTGTGCCTGCATAGCAAGAAAAAAGATGTGACAGAATAAAAAACTTAATATGAGCTTTGTTCGCATATTGTTATTAAAATTTAACCTAACTATATTGCTTATGACTGTTCGCACTAAGTAACAAAGGGCGATTTTTTTTAGCTATATAAATAGACCGCGCTCTCATAGAAGAACCTTCTTTTCCCAATTAATGTTTGTCCTTTTCTTCAAAAAAAGCTTTTTTTACACCATTCAGCATATCGTGTGTTTCACGCCAATACGAACCCTTTAGATTTGTTTTCTGAGCGATTATACGGGTAAGGTGTGGCTTTGGTAGTTAAAAGGTGTTGATTTATGAACAAATTTCTTGCAAGAGCTTTTCAACTTCCTGTGCATGTGTCACCGTCATAAAATGTCCCGCTCTCTTAATGATAAAGTTGGGCTTTACATTTTTGATGGGGATAATACGATCGCTACTACCGTGTATATGAATTAAATTGTCCGGAACCGAATTGTTTTTCCATTGTAGAATTTGATGTATTGCCCA
>JAITLV010000149.1 GCA_031277685.1 Sphingobacterium sp.
GAATATAGATCAATCTTACCGTTGTATTCTATCTCCTTTGATTAGAGTAACTAATGATCTTTGGATTGATATTGACGACGAGGCATTTTTTAATTTGATAAAATCTCATCTAATAAATATACCGGATAATTTTGATGAAATCAAAGAGTCCTATAATAAACTTAAAAAAGAAATGCACGTAGAAATTGAATTGATTAATGCTAACAGAAGAAGATAAAAAGTTTTAGACGCTAATTCATGCGCTATATTAGTTAAATAAATACTGAGCTGCAAGTGAGTGTGATGAAAGTACAGCCCAGCATCTCGAAATTCAGACCTTTGCGACTTTGGCTCCCATACTGTAAATGCGAGTTCGAGTTAAATGACGGAACCGAAGTCCTCTTAAATAGGGATTATACTCCAATTTGGCAACGTTTGACAACCGGAGAAGTAAGGCATATTGAACCTGAAACTTATATTGATTCTAAACCATTAATTGGTATTTCGACGACCGTACTGCACCTTATTATAACAATAAAAAGTCTTTGGAACTATGTATGAAATATTCTGAAAAGTTGGGATGTTGAGAGCAAAAATCCACAAGTATTAGACAGACTCCCCAAAGCAATTATTGAAAGAAATATCGGTCTGATTGCTCCGAAGGGCTTCTCTTAGTTGAGATACAGTTCTAAAAATGAATATGAATGCTAAATCCAATTTGGAATTAGCATTTTTTTATCATATACAAATCAACTGAAGAGCTCAAAAAAATGATTGACAAGGCAAAACTCTCGAAAAGCAAAGAGTCTGTTCTGATCAAAAAGCTTCCTGTCGATAGTGCTCAAAAAGAATTAGAAGATTTACTGGAATTAGTACTTCCTGAGGTAAAACTCAAAGACATGATACTTTCGAAAAATGTAGGTAGCTCTATCCAGCGGGTACTCGACAAACAACGTAAAATAGGCATTCTCGAAAGTCATGGTTTGACTGCGGGTAGAAAGTTGCTTTTTACTGGTGCTCCAGGCTGTTGCGCTATTCAAACGCTTTGAACTTACCCTTTTGGATATATTTATATATATTATTCAAACTGGCTATTTGCATGTTTTTAAAAGATATTATGGAACAAAATTGAAATCTATATTATTTTATTATAGATTTGCATCTCGAACGATTATCGGTCGATACATATGATGAATATTTAGAATCGTTGGTTTTACTATTCATTGAGTTATGTAAACTTTTCTTTATTTTATTTTTTATGAGTATCCTTGAAATTTCAAATATTGGCCCTATTAAACACGTGAAGATTGAGCTTAATAAGATTAATGTGTTCATGGGTCAACAGGGAAGTGGTAAAAGTGTTATTGCAAAAATAATCAGTTACTGCAGGTGGGTAGAAAAAACAATAGTCGGAAACCAGTCATTCGGTAACTTCGCTGCTGACAAAAATTTTTTCATAAATCGATTACAAACTTTTCACAAATTTGAAGGCTATTTTACGGATAACAGTACAATTTCATTCTATAGCGAAGCCATTCAATTCCAACTTAAAGACAATATTTTCACAGGAGATTGGGTGAATCGATACAATTATAAAAGGAACAAAGTGTCATACATTCCTTCAGAAAGAAATTTAGTTGTTCTACCAGAAATTGAAAAAATAACATTTCCTGATAACTATTTACGAAGCTTTCTTTTTGACTGGCTAGATGCTCGAAAAAGGTATACGCCTGAAACCCCGCTTAAGATCCTAAATCTTGATTTAGAGTATTATTACACCTCCAACCAAGAAAGTTATATTAAGAATTACGACAATAACGATGTATATAAATTACTTCTTACAAATACGTCTAGTGGAATTCAATCTATAACACCGCTTATGGTAATGGTTGACTACTTGACTGACAAGATATACGAAAAAGATATAGACTTATCTTATATAGAGGATGAGAATAAGAAAGAATCTTCCCAAAAAATATTGAGAAATATTTTTATAAATCCGGCTATAGAGATCATCAAAAAAAAGAAGGATAAATCGCTTTCTGAAGTGGAATTAATAAACGAATTATTTCTTGCGATGGACACTTGGGACGAAGTTCCTGATATTAATGATCTCGTAACGCAATATAACACTGTCAGAAATAATTTATTAAAAACTAACAATACTCATATTGTTCTTGAAGAGGCCGAACAAAATTTATTTCCAGATTCACAGAGATTCCTAGTATATTACTTATTCTCAAAGATAAATAATCCAAGATACGATCACAGTTTAACACTCACAACACACAGTCCGTACATTCTCTATTCAATTAACAACTGTATACTTGCAAACAAAGTTCATAATAACTTAAACGACGATGAGAGATCAAAAGTAAAGTGTTTAAATTCTATGATACCTGCGGAGTCGATATCG
Organism: Sphingobacterium sp.; assembly: GCA_031277685.1. Classification (GTDB taxonomy): domain Bacteria; phylum Bacteroidota; class Bacteroidia; order Sphingobacteriales; family Sphingobacteriaceae; genus Sphingobacterium. The sequence continues at coordinate 2,396 of JAITLV010000149.1, forward strand.
ATATATCAAATTGAAAATGGTAAAATTAATAGCATTCAAAATGAAATGGGCATGATCGAATCTAATTACTTCGACGAGCAAATGACTAAAATCATGGATGATTTTTATATTTTATTGAATAAGCTTTAATTCAGAAACCTTTTATGATCAAGTCTAAAATTAATTCAACCTATCCCCACCAATTTTTAAAATACAGGACTTGCAGTAGCGATCTCCATTTAGCGGACTACACTGAGCAAACCAAAACTGCGCCAGTTAAAAAAGGAATAGAATTTTTTTCACCTAATCCTCCAAGCGACATTACATTTTTTTCCTTGAAGAATGAAAATCAACTTTCCATAGGATACATTGATTTTGATAATTCAAGCTTTGTAAACTCTGACGGTTCACCCAAAAGCCAATGCGAATGTACAATCATCCCTAATATTTCTGATGAGAGTTCATTTGTAATTTTGGTTGAGCTAAAATATAGCACTTTGATCAGAAATAACTCAGCAAATTTATCAAAAGCTATTCAGCAACTAACCGATACACATTCATACTACTTCAATGAGGGTATAATAAAATTTTCAAATCCTTCATATTTATTTGCGTCAATACCACCCCAATCAATACCTTTTAGAGGTTTTACACTAACGCCTGCTTATCTTTTAAATCTAAAAATATCTAAAAATATTATATTAAGTCTCAGAAATGACGCTAAAATAGAGAACCACAAATCAGTTTCATTTCCGTAATCATTTTTAAATAAAAAGTATCACTCATTAGGATGAATGATACTTTTTTTATCAGTTCATTGGAACACCACCTTTATTTTCTAAGTCTGCTTTCTCCTCCTTTTCGATCAATTTCATTTCTTCCTCTATATTTTTGATCAATGGAGAACGACCTCCGCGTGATCTCTGCAAAAGCAATTTTATACCTCTGACCTCTCCCCAAAAAACTGGAGCATTTAAAAGTAGAGAATTCGGACTTGAATTACTATTTTTAAAAGGGAGGAAAAACGATGAAAAAATCAAAGTTTACCGAAGCACAGATTGAAAATATGCCTTAACAATCGCAAAAAAAGCAATCAGAAAAGAGGTCAGTTTTAATAAAATGCATTATGGAAAAGAAAACATTTTGACATCTTCTTTTAAATCAGTTTTTTTATTTCATGAAAGTATACTTCCTAGCTCCATTTCTATTTCTTCTAGTAGCTTGTCGAAACACTGCCAAAGAAAAACCTAAAGCAAAAACGCCAGAAAAAACTTTTAATTATTCTGCTTTTGAAAAAGACTATGCGGAAATACTGGAAGCAATACTCACCCATGACACTTATATCAATCGATTGATCATAACTGAAAAGCCTGAGACTTACATTGAAAACAAATTTACCAAAGATCTGATACATACGTCTTACAAGGGGGATTATCCTCCGGGAGATGCTATTGGAATCAGGGAATTGTTTAGCCACCTTGGTTATAACGTACAGGATTCCATCGGTTTTCTCAATCAGACAAGAGCCAGGGATACGGTTCATATTCCCCAAGCAATCGTTCATAAGTATATGGTTAAAGACGGCAATAGATTGACTATGGAAGAACGTTTTTTAACAAAGTTGATCTTCCACTTACCTATTCTGACACATGATGGTCAAAAAGCCTTTGTATCCTTGGATCATATCTGCGGTGGATTATGTGGCCAGGGCTGGTATTTTATTCTTGAAAAAATAAAAGGCAAATGGAAGGTTGTTAAATATGAGGATACTTGGATAGCTTAACACCAATAGCAACATTGAATGATTGCTAACACGGCTTGAATAGATTATGGGATTATTAAATGAAAACAGTAAAATTGCATATTAAAAAAAATACTAAATGCTATTGTTACAGCAAATTTGTATTTTGTAGCCAATTGGTAAGAGCAATATGATGGCAGACGACGAACTAGAAAATGTAGATCCAGACGATATTAGCGATTTACTCGTTAAAGTTGAAAAGTCATTTAACATGAAGTTTGAAAGCACCGAACTCATGCACATATTCACTTTTGGTGAACTATGTGATCACATCTCCAATAAAATTCAACTGGCACAATCGAACGACTGCACAAGCCAACAGGCTTTTTATAAACTGCGTGATGCAATGGCATCGATACTTCAAATAGACTACAAAACAATCACGACCAGCTCTGCGCTCCTCGACCTTCTGCCAAAACAAAGCAGACGTTCTCTGGTAAAAAAATTGGAAGTGCACTTGGGATTTAAACTTCATATCCTACGACCGCCCTACTGGGCATCCGTTACACTTGCGATTTTACTGGTGACATCTTGCGCTGCACTATTCTTTAATTGGCAGATCGGACTTGCAGGACTTGCATTTTCTAATGCCGGACTTTGGTTTGCAAAAAAATTCGGCAACATACTTAACGTGCAAACAGTTGGGCAATTAGCAAAAAAAATGACACGTGAAAGTTATTTCAAATCAAGACGCAACCCGAGCACTTTTAATAAAAGCGAAATTGAAAAAATACTAGTTGATTTATTCAGTAATGATTTAGGGATAGACAAAAGTAAACTAACAAGAGAGGCAAAACTCAGCTAAATTCCTATAGAGGGTACAATATTTTCAACACAATTACTGAATAACAGACAAATTTAAAATAAGGCTATTCTCCTTGTATGGCCTCTAGGTGCACAAAATTTTCTTTAAATTAACTTTGTGGCCAGAACAACAATTAAAAAAAAACTTAAATTCAACCTTTGGAAATCTCTTAGTTTAAAAAGATGAGCCTGACGATAACTATCTTTCATCTAAAGCCTTACAATAATTATAACAGAACTGCTGCCGTAGGAAAATCTCCGTTTAATCATTAATAATAAATAGTAGATGATGTATATTAGCCAAATCCGAAATAAAAAACCGCTGGAAGACCGCGATCATTATCCGTATAATATTCCGTCATTGTCTGCACTGGATGAACTAAAGTTTCGGAATCCAGTGACCTTCATCGTCGGAGAAAATGGTATCGGAAAATCGACTCTCGTAGAAGCTATAGCTATAAATGCAGGCTTTAATCCTGAAGGTGGAAGCCGTAATTTTAATTTTAGTACCATGGATTCTCATTCCGCTTTATTCGAAGATATCCAAGTGATACGAACCGCATATCGCAACAGAGATGGCTATTTTCTCAGGGCTGAAAGTTTTTATAATGTTGCCACAGCAGTAGATCAATATGAAGCTCAGAAATCCTATGGTGGATCGCTCCACGAACGTTCTCATGGTGAAAGCTTTCTCTCATTATTACATCATCGCCTCAACGGTAACGGACTCTATATTTTTGATGAGCCAGAATCAGCACTGTCTATAATAAGCCAGTTAAACATGCTGAGCCGAATAAGAGAGCTTGTAGAACTGAGATCCCAATTCATTATCGCAACACACTCCCCCATCCTAATAGCCTATCCCGAAGCTGACATCTATCAGGTTGCTGAAAATGGAATAAAGCTGATAGCATATCAGGATACCGAACAATACAAATTGATGAAGTATTTTATGAATAACCACGAACGGATGCTATCCGAATTGGGCTTCGATTTTTAAATCAAAAAAATGGAAGATATAAATAAATGCAAAGAACTCATTGGAAAAATATATGTGTTATATATCAAAAGTAAAATTGGGTTAGCCCAAGCCCATATAACAAGAAGTCCGAAACTCTATTTTGAGAAGTTCAATATTCAAAATGATCCTAAAATTAATATCGAAATACTAGATTATCTCGTTACGAGTGAGTCGCCAGTCTACGCAGAACTATCAAGAAAAAGCTGGGTACTCTTTGTCCTCGAAATAACAAAAATATTATCCAGATCAAAGGGTGAAAAATTTGGTATTGGAAAGCTTTACAATAAACTTTTAAACAAAGAATTCAAAGAAAACATTTCGCTAGATTGCTTCAATGAAGTTCTAAAGGTGATCGAAGATAATAATCAAGATTCAACACTTAATAAGTTAAAATTACTACGTGATAAATTTTACGCTCATACAGACAACGAAATCAATATTATGACCCAAGATCTGTTTCCTACCTATAATGAAGTGTGGGAATTAATGGATGTCATAGAACGATTTTTAGTAGCAATCTACTCAGAATACAAAGCTGGTATAGATTTACGAATTGATAGATTTCTCAATAAGTATGCAAGAGAATTTGAAAAGACTTACAAATATTTTCAAACTACAATGGATATCGCAGATACCTATCGCTTAGAAAGGCATTTCAGCAAACTGGAAATTGAGGTTTTTAGAAAAAAAATAAAAAATTAATTCGAACTTGAGTCAACCAGATAATCAATAAGTTTGTCCACCTCTTTAAATTTCAATAAATAATGAGATACATATACCTGTTTATTATATTTACTCAAAAAGCCTCGCAACCTTAGCTAAGTTTCGGTCGGTTTATAGTACAACATCCAATAGACACTCTATGGCACTAGAATTAATACCTGTAATAGAAATTGGATATCACAATCAGGGCATTCAAACACCAGACAAATATCCTTATTGGGAATACCCTATATTATGGGATAAATATAATGCTGAAAGCCACAAAAAAGCAGGCTTTAAAGACTATTTAAATCCATATTTAACCGGATCATCATTTTACAGACTCTCTGAAATTACAGACAGCAATCTAACGAAACTTGTAATTGACCATACACACGAAATGAGGGCAGGAACATACGAACGAGAACAAGCAAGTGCGTTTTTTGGAGGTTATATCCTTCGCATCGACCAGCAGGACAAATATTTTCCACAATGTTGTGGTGATCTTTCAGATATCCATTATTGGGAAAAACTTACAAATGGAAAAGATGGCTTTTATGCAGGACATCCACAACCAAAAGTAAAAGTGGACACGAACATAATTACGCTTGATTTTACTGTAGAAGAGTTTGACGAACACTTTGCCCCCACACCAAAAGATGTATTAGTTTCATTTGAAATCTCATCTTTAAAGTCAGCAATTGAAATTGTAAAACAGGAACTCAAAAATTTTGAAGTAAGACTAGAGAAGATAAATCGGGACAACAATTTAAATATTGAAAGAATCTGCGAACTGTTGATATGGAATGATGAAGACTAGTAATAAAGAAAACGGTATGCAGACAATCGACATTTCAACTTGCTTATTATAAGAAATCGCTTGGAGGAAATTGTTTACTCGCATCTAAGCGAGCGCTTTCCTTATTCTGCTCAAGGACTGCGGCGTAATCTTGAGATAAGAAGCAATATATTGCTGTGGAACCTGCTGAATGATAGCTGGGTAACGTCGCAAAAGTTCCAGGTATTTCGTTTTTGCATCGCCATAATTTAGAAAATCATTATCTTTTATTTTTTGAAGCAATGAAGCCTCACTAAGTGTTTTGAAATAAACATATAGATTTGGAATGGTCTGAAAATAACCTTCAAAAGCTGAAAAAGCTATCGTATAGATCTTGCTGGCAACAACTGCCTGAATAGCCTCTGTAGCCGGCTGCCTAGTATAGTAACTTTCAAGATTTGCGAAAAATTGGTGCTCCTTGATAAAATGCTTCGTGACATCATTGCCTGATATATCCGCACCCAGCAAACGTAAGATACCGCTTTCAACAAAGAGAATCTCAGACGCTACTTCATGGAGTTCTTCGATATAGGTACCCGCTTTTACCTGGCGTAATTTAAAACTCGCAGCAAGCAGATCAATATCGCTTGCCGCAAGTATTCCTCCAAAAGCAAGTGCAGCCTTAAGTTTTTCCATTATTTTACGATTTGTAGTTCCAATAGACTGTTTGCGCAGGAGATCACAGCTTCTTTAACAGGAATGGGCTTCCATCCCAGTTCTCTCTGTGCTTTACTGATATCTGTTTTCCTCCGAACCATCTCCAACAAAACCGGTTTGAGCTCGGGGCGAAATTGCGCCAGCATCCTTGTTATAAAGTTAGGAAATTCTGCTGTAGGAATTTTATGTCCTGGAAAATGATCTTTAAGTATGAGCGCAACAGCCTTGAGCGTTAAATAACCTGTCGCAGCGATATACCTATTGCCCGCTGCCTCCGGGCTTTCCATGGCCAAAATAAGGAGATCTGCTACAGAACGGACATCGACAAGATCGAAACCGATCTTGGGCAAAGCGGGATAACTCCCGTTCATCAAGGCGACAACGATCTCTGCAGAAGTGCCATAATCTCTTTCGATCACCGGCCCCAAAATAGCTCCTGGACATACTGTAACCAATTCAAGCGAACTAGCGTCTTGTCTGATAAAATCCCAGGCGGCCTTCTCCGCGATGGTTTTACTTTTGTAATATGGCGTAAGATCACTCTTACGGCTTATATCCGTCCAATCGTTTTCCGTCAAAATTTTGTTGGGTTCTTTATTTTGTCTACCATAGGCGATAGCGGCTAAAGAAGAGGTCATCACAACCCGCTTAACATTGTTGTCTACAGCGGCACTCAAAATATTTAACGTACCGTTTTTTGCCGGTACGATTAATTCATCCTCATTCTTGGGCAGTGTTGCCGGGAAAGGTGATGCAACATGCTGGATAAAGTCCACTCCTATTGCAAGATCGTTCCAGATACTTGCATCGTTTAAATCTGCGACTGCAAAGTGCAGCTTATCCAAATGATCGGTATGCTGGCCAATCACCTCTTTTATCGATGCGATGCGATCTCTGTTCCGTAGTGTACCTATCACCTCATAGCCTTTATTGAGCAATTGAATGGCCGTATGTGCACCTAAAAAACCGGTAACTCCGGTCAATAATACTTGCTGATTTTTCATTTTCTTTTATTTATAAAGTTCGGATGATCTCATCAAGCTACCATTACCATTTGTTAAGAAATAAGGCTTTTTACATCTTTTGTGATTAGTTGCGCTACTTCACCTATCTCTGAGCAGATATAAACGGTTTTATTCATCTTTTCCAGATAAAGAGCAAACTCAAGTTATTTATTTATATTTGATATGCTCAATTTCTTTAATTTGCATAGTATTCTACCAATATAAATGGGAAAACCTGTATTTTTATATCTGATTTTGTTTTTTATAGCCACAATTTCGAAAACTAAAGCGATTGCTTTAAAAGACTCCTCAATTCTCAATCTTACTAATCTCATTCAAAATAAAGATACTTTTGTTGAGCAAAAAGAGCTTTATCTTTCCCTAATAAAAAAAAAGCTGGACAATAGTACCGAAAATCTGAATCTAAAATTTGAATTACAAAAACAGCTGAGTAGCTCATACGCATCCTATAAATCTGATTCCGCTATTTATTATGCTAAGAAAAATTTGGAACTGGCAAATAAACTCCAGAGTCCAAATTGGATACTAGAAACTGAATTAGACCTTTCTCTACATTATCTAGTCGCAGGTATGTACATTGATTCTAAAGATATTTTGAATAGAATACCCATCCAAAAATTAAACAATCACCTAAAAATAAAATATCTGGATGCTCAAAAGAACTTTTTCAAGTTTTACGCATACCATAATTATAACCAAAAAAATTATTTAGCAATTAGCCGTAATTATCGTGATTCTTTATTAACGCTGCTTGATGAATCTTCGAATCACTACAAAATGGTATATGCAGAAAAACTGATCGACCTGAACAAAATAAAAGAGGCTAAAGTAATCTTGAATTCAATATTCGCGACAATAAAGGAAGATAGCCATGAAAAAGCAATGCTTGCATTTTCACTTTCAGAAATATACCGAAAGGAAGGCAATGTAGGCAAGCAGTGTGAACTGCTGATTATATCCGCTGCTTGCGATATTAAAAATGCAATAAAAGAAAATACTTCCATGCAAGCGTTAGCATTTTTACTGCACCAACAAGGTTACATCGATGAATCCTATATGTGTATAAAATCATCGCTTGAAGACGCAATCTTCTGCAATGCTAAATTTAGGACCTATGAAGTTTCTCAAATTTTCCCAATTATTGATACCTCTTATCAGGAACATCAAAAACAAAAAAAGGAGCAATTGTTTACATTTTTAATTGTTGCTTCCGTCCTTTCCATATTATTGATACTAGCGATAATATATGTTTATAAACAGATGAGAAAAGTGAGTAGGTTCAGGCTCGAATTATTTAAAGCAAATCAGGATCTCAATAAACTAAATGACGAATTACAAACTAAAAATGAAGAGTATAAAATTGTAAACAACAAATTGTCCAAAACGAACAATTTGCTGTATGAATCCAATCACATCAAAGAGGTATACATCGGACATTTTCTTGATATCTGTTCAATGTACATCACGAAATTGGAGAAATTTCAGACCTTAATAAAGAAAATGATCATGGGAGACAAAATTTCGGAGCTCCTTAACCTGGTCAAATCTAACGAGAGAATAGACAAAGAGAAAAAGGAACTGTTTAATACCTTTGATCATATTTTTCTTCATCTCTTTCCCAGTTTTGTAGACGATTTAAACTCGTTGCTTACCGAAGATGGAAAGATAATGCTTAAAACGAATGAGCTCTTGAATACCGAATTGCGCATCTTCGCCCTAATCAGACTCGGTGTAAATGATTCATCCAAAATTGCTGGATTTCTCCATTGTTCCTTAAACACAATTTATACTTATCGTGCAAAAATTAAAAGCAAAGCTATCATAGATAAGGATGAATTTGATAAAAACATCATGCAGATCGGAACGATTAAAAGTATTTAGAAACAAGACACCCGATACTTTTAAATACCCATCTATACAGCTTTGATTCGCTGTATTACATATCGTACTGCGTGCTAAATTTAGATTATTCGGTACGCTAAATGCAATTTCCCCACCTAATTTACTGCCGTTATATCTATATTTTTCTTTGGAAAAATATAGATATAACACCTAATAATCAAATACTTAAACATTACCCAGACTTATATTTTGCGTTTACGATCTTTTTCCTGGGATTTGGTTTCTCTAGATTTGGAACTGTAACCAATGGCTGTTTTAGAAAATACCTAAGCAGCAAAAAAGGGATAATTTAAAAATTTTAAACAACCAATTTATGAGGGTAATCTATTTAAGACAGTGCTCGTCTTTAAAGTATCTATTAACTGTGTTTATGTGGATACTGATAATGACATGGGCACAAGCTCAAGAAAAAAACATTCAAGGGAAAATTTTTGATGTGACAGGTAAACCAATGGCCGGTGTTTCTATTACCGTATCCGGAAAACCAAAAGCTACTAAAACAGATGACGAAGGAAGATTTTCACTATCCGCAGTAAATGTCGGGGATAAATTACAGATAAGTTTTCTAGGCTATAAAAAATTGGAAAAGAATATTGATAACGCCACTGTCTATAATCTAACGCTTGAAACAAATGAAGAAAGATTAGCGGACGTTGTAGTAGTTGGCTACGGAACCCTAGATAAAAAAGAAGTAACCAGCGCCATTACACATCTAAACGGTAAGGATCTCAACGTATTTGGTGGAAATGGCGTACTTAATGCTCTTGCTGGCAAGGTAGCGGGACTCAGTGTAGTAAACACTGGCCAATCAGATCCGAATTCCTCTCCCAGTCTGCAACTACGTGGTGTGTCTTCGCGCAACGCCGGACTTGGACCGCTTTATGTGGTTAATGGTGTTCCTGGGGGAAATGTTGACAACTTAAATCAAAACGATATTGAATCAATCGATATACTCAAAGGAGGTGCAGCTTCTGCTATCTATGGAACACGTGGGAGCAATGGCGTAATTATTATCACAACAAAAAAAGGCACATCTGAGCCTTACGCATTTTATGATGGATATGCGAGTTTTGACTTACCGAATAACCGTATCCAGGTTCTCAGTGCCGAAGATTTTTTAAAACACAACCGAGGAACGGATTTTGGAGGAAATACCAATTGGTTTAACGAAGTATCGCGCAAATTCGCCTTTAATCAAAAAAACACGCTTCAGTTAGCTGGTGGAAACAGACAAACCAATTATATCGTCTCATTTGACCTGCGCAATGCTCATGGATTGGACTTACGTTCAGACAAGAAAGAATACGGGGCGCGGTTGAATCTGTCCCATACCTCGGCCAATAACCTGTATACAGCCACTGTAACCATTGCGCCCAGATTCCTTAAAGCAAATAATGCCAGTTATAATGCATTCAATCAAAGTTTGACACTAAATCCGACATTGCCGGTGATGGATGCAAAAAATCCAAACTTATTCAATTATATCAATACGGGTTTTTCTGGTGCTTATAATCCTGTTGAAGAACTTCGTACGGTATTGGATGGAACCGAGGGCAAGTATCTGGACTGGAATGCAGCTTTTAAACTTAACATTTTGGAAAATTTGTCTACACAGGTAACGTTGGCACAACAATCTTCTGATTTTTTTGATTTCAATTTTACACCGTCCTACAATACAGGCGCGATTAATGGAAATAGTGGTAGAAATTCAGCAGGAAGAAATTATAAAAAAAGTGACCAGTATGTATTTGAATGGACAGGAAACTACAAACAAAGTTTCGGAAGACATAATATTAACGTATTAGGAGGATATGCATATAATTATTTTCTGTATTCAGGAATGAATGCAGGTAACCAAAATTTCCCATCCGATGTACTGACGTATAACAATCTGGGCTCAGGTCAATATGACGTCCCTATTCCGACCAATCCACAGCCTGGTGATTACACATTCAGATCGGTTGGTTCATATAAAAATGATGCGAAACTGATCGCTTTTTTTGGAAGAGTAAATTATGATTTGGCAAATAAATATTATGCATCGGCAAGTTTGCGCTATGAAGGTTCTTCTAAATTTGGGAGACTGAACAAATGGGGTTATTTCCCCGCGCTCTCCTTAGGCTGGCGAATTATGGAGGAGGATTTCTTTCCGAAAGCTTCTTGGATCAACGACCTGAAACTTCGAGCAGATTACGGTGAGACCGGTAATCAGGACTTTGGCAGTTACCTTTCGTTAGATACTTATCAAGGCTATGGTTATTTTGCGTTTAACGGGGCATCATACCAAGTTTGGGGTCCCAGTCAGAATACCAACTATGACCTTCGTTGGGAAAAAGCACAGAACTTAAATTTCGGCGTCGATTTTGATCTTTTCCAACGAAAAATAAGTGGAAGTATCAATTATTATGTACGTACCAATAAAGATCTACTCGGCTCTTATAACGTTCCGGTTCCACCATTCGTGTTAACAACAACCTTTGCCAATGTAGGTACTATGAAAAATTCGGGCCTGGAGGTGCAATTAAATGCTAAAATCCTCACCCAGAAAGATTTTTCATATTCGGTAAGTTTCGCTGGAGCATCAAATAGCAATAAATTCATTTCCTTTTCAAATGACATTTATAAGGGGCAAAACTTTCAATTCATGTCCTATATGCCTTCGCCGGGGTCTCCCGGACCAGCTCAACGTTTGGAAGAAGGACGGAGAATCGGCAGTTTCTATATGTACGAATCTGCCGGTATCGACGCCACTGGACGTTTGATGGTGTATGATAAGGACAACAATATTATACCCGGAAACACAGCAAAGGAAGAAGATAAACGTTTTGTAGGCAATGGATTACCATTGTTTACCGCTAGTTTGGGACAGAACTTTACCTACAAAAACTTCGATCTTTCGGTATTTTTACGAGGTTCATTTAAATACGACCTCTTTAACACTACAGCTTTTTATCTGGGAACCCCAGTTACGCAATCTGGTGCAAATGTGCTCAAATCGGCTTATGGAAATGGCAAATATGCTGCGTTGACCAATGCAGAGACCTATTCTACTCTTTCGGATTACTTCTTGGAGAAAGGTGATTTTGTAAAAATCGACAATATTACGATTGGTTATAATATCAAACCTCCTGTCAAGCAAATCAGTTCGATCCGGGTGTATGCCGTAGCACGGAATCTATATACTTTCACCAAGTTTACAACAGGTGATCCTGAAGCAATATCCGTTAATGGACTGACACCCGGTATAAATACTTCCTTGTCTTACTATCCATCGACGGCACAATTCCTAGCAGGCTTACAGGTTAAATTCTAACGATTAAACACAACAAAGAGATGAAATTTTCATTACGTTATATAATTCCCCTTTCCATTAGCACCCTAATTTTGGGAAGCGCAAGCTGTACCAAGCTTGACGAAACCTTATATGATAAAATTACTTCTGACAATTTCTTACAGAAAAGAGAAGATGTGATCCGTGATTTTTTGAGACCGTTTGAACATGCCTTTTGGTCGATTCAGGGTGGTGGTCTATTTTACGCGCAGGAACTCCCTGCCGACCAATTGATGACCCCAAATAGAGATGGCGACTGGTTTGATGGAGGCAAATACCAACGGGCTCATTACCATACCTGGACAGTTCAGGATGATTATACCAGCGATATGTGGAAAGCTCTTTTTCAGGGTATCAGTTTAGCGACCAACTCGCTTGAGGATATCGAAAAGGTGGATATCCAAAAAGTTCAGATCACTGAAGCGGAAAAGGCCGACTTTGTGGCTGAGCTGAAGACACTCCGGGCCTGGTTCAACCTACGGGCTTTTGATTTATACCGGAATATTCCACTGGTAACAAAAGTAAAGGGTGAAACTGCAACTCCGCCGCAAGCGACACCTGCTGAAACCTTCGCCTTTATTGAAAAAGAGCTGAAAGATGCTATTCCCGGATTGCCACTCCGTCAGGATCTCGGCACAACGGGTATTGGTAGATGGACAAAAGGCGGAGCTGCAGCCTTGTTGGCCAGACTTTATCTGAATGCTGAAGTTTATACGGGTCAAAGCAAATATGCTGAATGTGCTGCGGTATGCCAGGATATCATAGACGGAAAATATGGCAATTACCAATTGGAAACGATATGGTCAAAACCTTTTGATTACGATAACGCAAATTCCAGTGAAGTTATCTACGGATTCCCTGCAACTTTGGCCCGCACACACTGGCATTATAGTTCGGATATGTATTGGTGGATGGCACCACATCAGGCTCAAAATTTCTTCGGCTTTACCGATTTCGGAAATATGAATACCCGCTATGCCCTTCAGCCAGGACGGGATGTGGACAGTGTCGAGTATAATTTTGCCCTCGGTAAGCCCTTTATCAAATTTCAGCGCTATCCAGATGATCTTCGATTAAAGAAATATAAAAATCTTGGCAATAGTAAAAGAGAAGGTATGTTTTTGTTCGGTTACCTCCCATATTATAGCGATCCGACAAAATTGGTCAAAAGCAACCGAGGATATACCATCTTTGCCCGTGATCAGGTGGGATGGTTTAAAGATACCCCTCCGGGAACAAAGATCGCAGATAAAGAATCCAATATGAACCATGCAGATGACAACTCTGGCTTATGGGTTGCGAAATATCCGATATATCCTTCAAAGGATCCAAATACCATTTCTTCGGCATTTGCAGAGATTAGACTTGCTGAAATTTATTATTCACTAGCTGAATGTAAATATAGAACCGGCGATAAAGGATCCGCCGCAAAATTGTTGAATGCGGTGCGTAAGCGTAACTATCCAACTGGCTCAAACAGCCTGTACCTGGAGTCGGGACAGCAATTGAGCGATCAGGAAATGATCGATGAATGGGGTCGTGAGTTCCTGGTCGAAGGAAGACGCCGAACCGATTTAATTCGTTGGGGTAAATTCAATTCTGGAAAATGGTGGGATAAAGAACCTGATAATAGTGATCATACTAAAATTTATCCTATTGGTCAGAGTGTTTTCACACTAACTCCGTCATTGCAACAGAATCCCGGATACTAATCAGTTTTAGTAAGTATAAAACCTTTTGAAAGTTATGAAATTTAATTGGAAAATAAGATTGTCGGCTTCAAAGCAACTTGGAAATATCCTGCTATGGGGCGTATGTTTAATAATGGTGCAGTCCTGTTCGAAAGAACTGGATGCACCTAACCCACTACCATTCGAAATTACGGATATTACAGCATCTGCCGATAAAGTGGTCATTAATCCGAGTAAGCCGTCTGAGGATGCGCTTACGGTTTCGTGGCCGGCATTTTCAAACTCAATGATCTCTTATAAAATAATCCTGGCTAACGGTGAGCAACGGGATAGTGTAGCAGTCGCCTCTGGAGCGATAAGCAAACGGTTTACCCAGGGTGAATTGAACGCTATACTAGTTGAAAAATTGAAGATGACGGTCAATGTAGAGTCCAAACTGGATATTACGGTGCTCGGACTAATTCCGTCAAAAACGCTGTCCACTACATCGAAAACAATCAGCATACAGGTTGTTCCTGGTCCGGTCGGTGCGGCGTATGCATCCCTATGGGTGGTGGGCGATGCTACGCCAAATGGCTGGAATATTGAGAACCCAAATGCAATGAGGAAAGATCCGACCAACGCCTTTCAGTTTAAGTTTAATGAAGTATTGAATGCTGGTGACTTTAAAATCCCTGTAGCGACAGGAAATTGGGGGACAGATTTCTTTATGCCTTTAGCAAACCATCCAAAACTTTCCGAAACTGGTGTTCAGCTGGTTCCGGGTGGAAACCCTGATTATAAATGGAACATCGCAGCTGCTGGCGCTTACAAGATTCTGCTTAATATCAGTGCAACCCCATTTATAACGATCAAACCTTTTACCCCGTACAAGCAGATATGGCTCGTGGGAGACGCCGTGCCTTCTGGTTGGACAATAGATAATCCAACACCGATGGTGCCTACCGCAGGAAACCCTTATGAGTTTACTTATACAGGCTCATTAAAAGTAGGCGAATTTAAGATCCCAACCGCAACCGGAAGCTGGGACGGAGATTTCTTCATGCCACCAACCAATGGAGAAGGAACAACAGGAAAAGATGCAATAATTATCTCTGAGGGTAAAATCGACAACAAATGGAAAATTACCGAAGCTGGAACGTATAAAATTACCTTCAACCAGCTTTACGAAACAATTTCAATTGTCAAAAATTAGGCCATATGAGACGATTTCATCAACTCGCTACACCACTTGTATTTTTGAACATGCTGTTTATGACAGCATGTTCAAAAACTCCTTCAAATGATATAACCACAAAGATAATTCATCCAGACAGTTTGCAAAATCCGTTCGTCGGCCCACTATATTGGAGCCCTTACGAATATAACTTCGAAACGGATGGTTATATTCCTGAAGATGAATGGGAAAAGAATATCAACTGGATCGACAACAACCTAAAATCTTTTGGTTACAAGATGGTCTGTATCGACGGCTGGGGCGACGACTTTAAATACAACGCCGATGGTTATCGTACAACCCACTCGTCCAAATGGAAGCACGACTACGCCTGGTGGTCCGATAACCTGAAAGGTAGAGGGATGACTTTGGGAATATACAACAACCCCCTATGGGTAATCAAATTGGCTGCTGATGCTGGTGTAAAAATTAAAGGAACGAATATTCCACTTTCCAGCATCATGAAAGAAGATGAACAGGCCACCTGGTTTAAGTGGGTACAAGTTGACAAACCGGGAGCCGAAGAATATGTCAAAGGATATATTCAATACTATGCGGATATGGGTGTGCGCTATCTACGCGTAGATTTTCTTTCCTGGTTTGAAGATGGAAAAGATAGAAATATGGGGACAGTAGGTCCAGTACGTCCGGCGGCGTACTACGAGAAAGCTCTTCGGTGGATGCGTGAAGCCTGCGATAAAAATGGAATTTTCTTAAGTCTGGTGATGCCACATCTCTATAATGATGCGCAGGTAGAGCAAAAATACGGACACATGATCCGCGTCAACGACGATGTTGGAGATGGCAAATGGTGGCGATGGAGCGACAATGAACGTGGAATCAAACGTGTTGGATGGTCACAATATGCAAATGGCATGGATGGTCTGACCTATTGGTCTAACATTTCAGGCAGAGGAAAGATGATACTGGATGCTGATTTTCTTCGGATCAATACTTTTTCCAATGATCATGAAAAGAAGAGTGTCATCTCAGCCTGCTTTATTTCTGGCGGCGCTGTCACAGTTGGAGACCGTTATAATTCCATCGGTAAAAATCTTTGGCTTTACCAAAATAGGGAACTACTTGCTTTAAGAGAAGATGGATTTGTCGGAAAACCCTTAACCAACGATCCGAAAGATCCAAAAAGCCAGATCTGGAAAGGTCAGTTGACCAATGGTGATTGGGTCATAGCCCTTTTTAATAGAGAGAGTAACTATCAAACCAGAGGATTGAATTTTACAGATTTATCTGGCAGCCATTGGCGGGTAAGGGATTTATGGAAACATGAAGACCTGGGGACAATGAGTTCCTATTTTGAAAATATTCCACCCCATGGTGTAACAGTTTTGCGATTGACGAAGTAATCCAAAGCTCATTACAATACTGAATTTTAATATATATGCTAAAATAGAAATGATGAAAAAATCAATTTTTCTTTTATTTGTCGTCTTTTGCTGTAACGGGATCGTAGCACGGGGGCAACAGATAAAATCGCCCAATGGAAGATTTGAACTGGCCTTTGGATTGACGAAAGAAGGTACGCCAACCTACGAATTAAAGTTTAAAAACAACGTGGTAATCAAGACCAGCAATCTGGGATTGGAACTCAAGCTCAAACCGGATGAAGAATTACACTTAAAGGGACAAACGGATGGTGAAATCCAGATAAAAAAGAAGAGCTCGCTTTATAGCAATTTTGAAATCTCCGATTCAAAGACCAGCACTTTCGATGAAACATGGCAACCGGTATGGGGAGAAACTAAAAATGTAAGAAACCATTATAATGAACTCGCTGTCACATTAAACCAAAAACAAACAGAGCGCCAAATTGTTATCCGTTTTCGCTTATTTGATGATGGTCTCGGTTTTCGGTATGAATTTCCACTGCAGAAAAACCTAAATTACTTCACAATTAAAGAGGAACATAGCCAGTTTGCCATGACTGGTGACCATACCGCTTATTGGATTCCTGGCGATTATGACACCCAGGAATATAATTATACCACATCTAAACTATCTGAAATAAGGGGTTTGATGGGAAGCGCTTACGAAGGCGGAAACGTCTCTCAAACCTCCTTCTCGCCAACGGGGGTACAGACCTCGTTGATGCTTAAAACCAATGAAGGTATTTACATCAATTTACATGAAGCAAGCTGTCTGAATTACTCGACGATGCACCTCAATTTGGATGACAAAAATTTTGTTTTTGAATCTTGGCTTACGCCAGATTCACATGGCGATAAGGGTAAAATGCAAGCACCCGCTACCTCACCTTGGAGAACAATTATCGTAAGTGATGATGCAAGAGATATATTGGCGTCTAAGATGACCTATAATTTGAATGAGCCAAGCAAAATACAAAATACTTCCTGGATAAAGCCTACAAAATATGTAGGCGTGTGGTGGGAAATGATTTCCGGTAAGAGTAGTTGGTCCTATACAAATGAATTTCCGTCTGTCCAGTTGGGAATAACAGATTTCAGTAAGGCAAAACCAAATGGTACCCATGGCGCGACAACAGCAAACGTTAAAAAGTATATAGATTTTGCTGCGAAGCATGGTTTTGAGGGTGTTTTGGTTGAAGGATGGAATATCGGATGGGAAGATTGGTTTGGTAATGATAAAGATTATGTCTTTGATTTTGTCACGCCTTATCCTGATTTTGATCTCAAAGGATTAAACGATTATGCACACGCCAAAGGTGTGAAACTGATTATGCATCATGAGACATCCGGATCTATCCGCAATTATGAGCGCCATATCGATACAGCCTATAGGCTGATGAACCAATTGGGTTATGATGCTGTAAAAAGTGGGTATGTAGGAAATAT
The DNA here is from genome assembly GCA_031277685.1 of Sphingobacterium sp. Classification (GTDB taxonomy): domain Bacteria; phylum Bacteroidota; class Bacteroidia; order Sphingobacteriales; family Sphingobacteriaceae; genus Sphingobacterium. The sequence goes on from JAITLV010000149.1 coordinate 20,194, forward strand.
TCTTCCATTGGGTGAACACCACTATAGCCAATGGACAAATAACCATTTTCAGTATGCTGTAGAAAAAGCAGCTTCCTACCAAATTATGGTTAATCAGCACGAAGCTGTACGTCCGACTGGAGTAGCACGTACCTGGCCAAATTTGATAGGCAATGAATCTGCTAGAGGTACAGAATACCATGCATTCGGTGGCATAAAGCCTAATCATGTAACTATCTTGCCTTTCACAAGACTTATTGGCGGTCCAATGGATTATACCCCCGGTATTTTTGAAATGAACCTCACCAATGGTGCCCATGTGAATAGTACGTTGGCCAACCAATTGGCGCTATATGTAACGATGTATAGCCCTTTGCAGATGGCAGCAGATTTTCCGGAAAATTATGATCGTTTTCCAGATGCTTTTCAATTTATTAAAGATGTCGGGCTGGATTGGGATGACAGTAAATATTTAGAGGCTGAACCTGGTCAATATATTACCGTTGCCCGTAAAGAAAAAAATACAGAAAAATGGTTTTTAGGAAGTGTAAATGGAAATTCCAGCAGAACATCGAAGATAAAATTTGATTTTCTGGATGAAGGAAAGACCTATTTGGCAACTATTTATGCTGATGCATCAGACGCAAACTATAAGACAAAACCACAAGCGTATACAATTAAAACTACAAGAGTAACGAAAAAGGATACGATCGTTCAACATTGTGCCGCAGGCGGTGGTTATGCTGTTTCGATTGTCCCAATCAAGAAATAAAGGCAATTGATGAGATCATAGGGAGGATTTTTCGGATCCAAACGGAAATGAATCCCTAAATGTCTTATCTAAGATTAAAATTAATCATATGAAAAACCAACTTAAATCCAATTATACAATTTCTCTAATCATTATTACAGCTCTACTAGCACAACAAGATTTCTATTTCTAATTTTATTTTTTAGAGGAAAGACTGGATACAGGATGTTTATACCGATTGGAATGAAATTTTTTAAAAAAATAAAGCACCAATAAAAACTGGGTATAACCATAGACTGCATCTTCAATGGGAATCGTAAATATTCTAACCCCCATAAAGTCTGATGAATTATAATTAACTATCGGGGATTCGAGTCCTGTTCCAGTCAGTATGCCATTGACAGGTAAAAATCCCAACATGAGCAGGGTAAATACCAAAGAGGCCTGTGTAATCCATTGTACACGTAACACGAAATGAAAGATCAATAGCATCAAGATCGTAACAGCGGCAGTGACAACAGTATATATGCGATCTGCAAAACTAAGGGCTACGACAGTACATACAATAACACTCACAAAAACCAGGATATTGTTAAAGGCACTGAGCTGCTGCAAGCTGAAGAATTTATCAATGCAAAAATAGGTAAAGATGCAGGAAAATGGGATAAAGATAAAAAACAACCATTCTTCTAAAGGTAAGCCCAAGATCCGCAGACCAAGTGTATATCGGGTATCAAACCACCATACCCCCCTACTCGTAAACCAGATATCCCAGGCAATAAAAAAAATAGCAACCAAAATAGAAGCTTTTAAAAAAGGAATAAATTCACGATCAAATCGAAGCCGCCTGTCGAAGGATGCGACAAAACATATTACGACCGTAAAAAATAGGATAAGCAAATAGGTAAATTGCATCATGTTTTTTCATTTTTATTATACATTTTAAAGTATTTCTTCGGAACATATAAAAAACCAAAGCACTCGCCTTGTTCCTTGCCAAGATGTTTGTGATGTTGTTTGTGCGCTCGACGAAGTGCTAAAAAATAACGGTTATTTGTTTTGTTCAGAAATTTGAAACGTTGATGGATAAAAATATCATGCACAAAGAAATAAGCCATACCATAGATCATAATTCCTAATCCAATATAAAAAAGGTAATTATAATCCCTTAGCGATCCATAGTACATCAAGGCAATGGTGGGCAGTGCAAAAATCACAAAGAAATAATCGTTCTTTTCCAAAAAGCCTTTGTTACTATGGTCATGATGATCTTTGTGCAATACCCACAGAAAACCGTGCATAATATATTTGTGAATAACCCATGTGGCTCCTTCCATGGCAATAAACGTGACCAGTACAGTGATAAAATCCATAATCGATATTATAAATAGGCAGCTTTGTAACGCAGATAACTTTTCAGGGCAACATAGGCCTTTTCTGTATTTGGAATCCGGATTCTATTTTCCAAAATTTCTTTTGAAGACTTTTTACGGATTTTTGCAAATAGCGAAAGGTAATATTTGTAGGCAAGATAGACGCCGAATTTCGCCGATGTAGGCAATTTTTTTATTCCCATAAGCGCTTCTTTAAATTCAATGTGGATTTCATCCTCAATCTGACTTTTGAGTGCATTATCGAACACAGCCATATCCAAATTCGGAAAATACGTACGACCAAGGACATGATAATCTTCTTTAAGATCACGCAAAAAGTTTATTTTTTGGAATGCGGAGCCAAGTTTCATCGCATAAGGCTTTAGTTCCTCGTAGTGCTGCCTGTTGCCTTCTGTAAAAACTTGTAAGCACATAAGTCCCACCACTTCTGCCGAACCATAAATGTATTCCTTATAACGTTCGGAATTGTAATATACCTTATTTAGGTCCATTTCCATGCTATGGAGAAATTGACGGACTAGCTCGATATCTATATTATACTTATGAACAGTTTCCTGAAAGGATTGCAATATCGGATTTATTGAAATCCTTTCCTCTAACGCGCAGTTTGTTTCCAGATATAATCTTGCTAACAACCGCCGCTTATCATAATCATGAAAACTATCCACAATTTCATCAGCAAGCCGGACATAGCCATAGATTGCATATATACTATTACGAATGCAAGGTTTAAGCGCTAAAATACCAAGCGAAAAGCTTGTGCTATACTTTTCTGTTGTTTTTTTGCTTACTTCATAAGCGAGTTCATCAAATAGTTTCTTCATGGTATTAAAATTTATGATCTAATTCAATGGCTTCTTTTGCTACAATTTTCCCCGATATGATGGATGGTGGTACACCGGGCCCCGGAACGGTAAGCTGACCTGTGTAAAAAAGATTACAAATATTTTTATTTTTTATTTTTGGTTTCCAAACAGCAGTCTGCTTTAAGGTATTTGCTAGCCCATAGGCATTGCCGCCATAAGCATTATAATCCAGCTGAAAATCACTGACACAATAACTCCGTTTATACGCAATCTTCTCGTAGAGGTTTGTTACTCCGGTTTGCTTTTCGAGACGTTCAAGCATGTGCCGTAAATACTCTTCCCGTGTCTCTTCAATATCCGAGATGCCAGTCGCCAAAGGCATCAATAAAAAGAGATTCTCCTGACCCATTGGGGCAACACTTTTATCTGTTTTGGATGGACAACAGGCATAGAAAAGTGGTTTTTCAGGCCATTTTTTAGCTGAATAAATAGAATCAATATGTTCATCCAGGTTATTTTCGAAGAAAAGTGTATGATGTGTTAAATTTGGTATTACTGATTTCATACCAAGATAATAAATAAGGCTAGAAGGTGCGAATGTCCGACTCTCCCAATACCCCTCATCATAATTTCTAAACTCTTTCGGCAATTGCTTTTCTATATGATGATAGTCTGCCGAAGCGACCACAAGATCAAATTTCTGATCTTGACCATTAATCTTTAATGAAGTGATCATTCGGTTTTCAATTTCAAAGGCATCCACATTGTGGTTGAAGTGGAAAGTAGCACCTTGCGACTCGGCAACCTGTTTCATGGCTAATACCAGCTGAGAAAAACCGCCCATGGGATAATGTGTTCCCAGTGCATAACCGCCATAGTTCATCAGACTATATAATGCCGGAATATCTTTGGGCGATGCACCTAAAAAGATGACTGGAAATTCCATCAAGGTACGAAGTCTTTGATCGTTAAAGTATTTGCCCACGTAGGACCTAAAATTAGAAAACAAATCCAGTTTGAATGCACTAAGTGCAATTTTCGGTGAGATGAACTCGAACCAACTATGACAAGGCTTATTGACAAAATCACGCATTCCGACCTCATATTTGAATTTTGCGGAATACATAAACTTATCAAGTTTTGCCCCCGCCCCGGCCTCGATCTGTTCGAACAATTCCTTTAAATCTTCGTAAGATTTAGGGATGCTGATCTTTCCAGCAGGAAATATCATCTCAAATTGTGGATTGAGCGATACAAGATCAAAAAAATCTGAGGTATGGAATCCAAAATCTGAAAAGAACGATTCGATAATATCGGGCATCCAATACCAGCTAGGTCCCATGTCAAAACGAAAGCCCTCAGGTGTACAAAAATGTCTAGCGCGGCCACCAGGCCCTTCATGTTTTTCAAACACATGTACATCATGCCCAGCCTCGCCAAGATAGGCCGCGGCTGAAAGGCCCGAAAAACCTGCTCCGATGACAGCTACTTTTTTTCTCGTTTTCATTATACTTAGCTCCCTCTATATGTTGAATATCCAAATGGACTTATAGTGATCGGAACATGGTAATGCTTGTCGTCTTTTATTTCAAAAATGACTTCAATAAAAGGGTAAAATGTTTCGAGCTTTTGAAGGAGAAAATAACTTTCTATATAGAATTTAAGCTTGTATATACCTTTATTATCAGTCTTACCGGTTAATAAAAAATTACTGATACGACCGTTAAAATCCGTTTTTTCACTTGCTATAGTAATCCATTGTCCATTTGACATCAACTTCTCCAAATCAACTTTAACATCTGGAGCAGGGCTTCCTTTGGAAATATCCAGAATGTGGCTTGACAATTGATATTTAACATGCTGACTATATACAGGCAATCCAAAGAATACACAAAACAACATAATAAAGTGTTTTTTTTTAATCTTCATACTATAATTTTCTTATTGTTCTAATTTGTCCATATACTCTTGGGTTTTGAAAAAATATGCAACCGCGGATGCTACTGAAAAATAGCCTAGGGCCCCATTAGATATATTGGAGCTTGGATTTCCTGGAGCTGCCCCGCCAGGATTTGCAGATTGAAACTCATTCCAAAATTTGTAAACACTGGCATCAATACAGTACCGAATTATTCTCACTTCGTCATTCAGCTCCAAATCTATTGTACGATCAGAGATTTCATGCGTAACATATTTTCCATCGTTGAACTTATCGTTATATGTTGAAGCAAACCGTATAGGAGAATTATTGATAGCGATTTCGTACAGATAATAATTGTTTACTTGTGCCGGATCGTAAAATTTAAAGGTTGGATAGTAACGCTCTTCTGTAAAGATTTTTTCTTTTGAGATTCCTAGGGAATCAACGGCCACGTAGGTAGGCATAGTTACCGAAGACCGATAATATTCTCCTTCTAATTCTATTTCAAGGCTATATCTTGTTCCTGGACGGACGCGGAAGTTTTGGGCACGATAGTAACCATCGCGCTCATAAACAAAAGTTATTTCCTCATTCGCAGAAGACCGCACCACCACCGATGCGCCGGAAATAGGATCGCTCTTTCTATCTGTACCGAAAGCGACAGTTTTAGTAACCCTAATGAGCTGATCTACGTTTAAATCATTTAAATTGGCTTCAATCACAATGCGCGCTTCGCTATTTTCCAGCTCTAGATCGATCACTTTTTCACAGGCGGAAAATAAAACAGTCAGAAGCACCAATATTGTAAGTAGGTTTCTTTTCATATTATTAAAACTTAAAATTCCAGGTAACTGATGGTATAATACCAAATAATGCAATCTGATAGGCTTCTGTTATATTGGGATTGTCTTCATTTTCCCTAAAGTCCACAATATAGGCATTGCGTTGGTTGTAGGCATTATATAGCCCAAATGTCCAGCTGGAAGTAAAACGTTTGTTTGATTTTTGAGGTTCATACGTTGCAGACAGATCCAAACGATGGTAAATTGGCGATCTATGGCTATTTCGCTGAGTATAATAAAATAATGTGGTATTGTTTAAGTCATATTTCCCTGCTGGATAAGTAACTGCATTACCACTGTTGAAAATAAAATTTGCCCCCAAAGACCATTTATCCGACAACTTATATATGGTCACCAAGGAAAGATCATGGGTACGATCCTGCCGGGCATTAAACCAGGCTCCCTGGTTAATTCCATTAAACTTTCGCTCACTCTTGGACAAAGTGTAACCTATCCATCCACTTAGTTTACCACTATTTTTCCGTAGCAATAATTCAAGACCATATGCACGGCCCTTACCAAAAAGAAGTTCTCCTTCAAGCAATTCGTTAGCCTGGAGATCAGCGCCGGTGCGAAAGTCGATCTGATTGGCCATGGCCTTATAATAGGACTCCACTGAAAATTCATAAGCGCTACCGTTGAAATTTCGAAAATATCCGAAAGCAATCTGATCAGCGAGCTGCGGTTTGATATTCAAGCTGCTCAGCACATACTGATCTGTAGGAAGCGCCGAAGTGGAATTGGTTAATTGATGCAGATTCTGCGCCATCCGATTATAGGAAAGTTTAATACTGCTCAGGGAGTTTAAAAGTAGGCTTGCAGATAGCCTGGGTTCCAGATTGATGTAATGCTTCGCGACCGCTCCCTTTTCAAAATACTGTTCGCCAATAACATCCCTGTCGTCATCAAAACGATAGAAAGTACCTGGCCCCATCACCATAAAATCCGACAATCGGAAACCATACAGTAAGGAAAGGCGATCGTTGGCTTTCCATTCATGAGAAAAATAAGCGCTTACATCCCAGCCCTTACGCTTTTCAATGCTAATCGAATTGACATTGGCATCTTTGTCAGCAGCTAAACTTGCAGGTCGAATATTTTGGTTCAGCGCATTTGCGCCAAATCGGATTGTGGACCTATTGGATGGGTAAAAAGAAAAATCCTGTTTGAGATTCCAATTCCCAATTTTGGAAGCGATATCAAAGTCACCGCTATTACCATTGACGCCAACATTGTAATTAAA
>JAITLV010000245.1 GCA_031277685.1 Sphingobacterium sp.
ATCGTCTGCCTTTGGACAAGCGTATTCTATAAGGGGTTCCGGTTCTGGTTGAGGTTTTGGATCAAATGGTTCATTACGGCTGCAAGATGCAACTATTAAAAACAAGACGCTAAAAAGTAGAATAGTTAGTTTTCTCCTCATTATTGATGTTACTGGTGTAGTTTGTAAAATTCATATAAAGAGACGAAAAAAATATTCGCTAAGCTATAGTTTAAAATGTAAAATTTTGGTTATATCTCTACTTTCTATACTTATCCAAGTTATTCTCGTTGTTGAACGATGAAATATTGACAGGCGTTGAAGTTTTCCATCTCATGTAATGTTATCGTTTGAGATGTAAACACGAGTAATACTATAAGAATGTTTACTATTATAAAGTAGAGATTTTATAAAAAATCAGCGAAGCTGTATCAAAAGTCAATTTTATCAGATGGGCACCAAATATAATTTGGTATCCCATGATGTCTAAACAGTATTTGTTATTCTATTAGTTCTAATCGCCTTACTCGGCAGATCTTTAACATTATCTTTAGAATTTTCTTTGCCATTTTCGATGTCAAAAAGTGGGTGGCTTTTGATCGATACAAACGATACGATTCGCTATTTCTTTACGAATAGTGTAAGGCCGCCGCAGATTAGCTATTTATCGGCTGTTCCAAGCGATGGTACTTGGGTAAAGGGAGATATTGTATACAATCTCAATGTTGTGGATGGTCAGTCAATAGGATGGCAATGTCAGGTTGGAGGTACGCCCGGTACTTGGAAACCATTTGGTATTGTAAATATGAATAAAGCTAATTCGTCTGTAGACACGGCAACAGCTCCAGGTGCGACAGTCCGAGGTACAGAGTATTTTAATGGAACTTCGTGATCTAAAATCCAAGATGAGGACCGCTGGTATCTTAGCTGTATAGCAGTAGAGACAGACTTTTGAGCAATAGGAAAAAGATCTTTGCTTAAATCCGTCTGATGCAACAAAAGGATGGTCCGTATAGATTATAAAGAATAAAGACTCAGCTCTTAAAATATAGCTGAGCCTTTATTCCTTTTACTTCGAATAGCGCCAGATTCAAGTTAAAAAGCATACTCAATTTTCGAGATTATGATAGGAGCATAGAGCTCCGTAAATGAATTGGGATCGGCAGCATAACGCGTAGATAGATTCTTGATTTTGAATCCGGGGCTTGCCAGCCAACTATCTACTTTTGATACAAAATAATCGGCTGAGGCAGGATCCGTTGGAGCATGTTTTAAAATTTCGGCCCTTGTAGGGATAACAAATGTTACCGTAAAAAAGGTACCCATCTGTGTGAAGGAAGCCGATTCCAAAGGTGGAATATTATCTATTGGGTAGCCGTTGTCGGAAAACTCCAGCCCAATTTTGAAAGCATCTTTCCCCTGCATAAAAGGCTTTACGATTAGGCTGTCGCCATCCTTGGTAGAAGCGATAAGTCCATTGGCTTGACTTCCCGCAAAGGTAATACTAACTTCTTTGATAGATTGGAGTGTATAGAGGTTTGGTATAGTAAGGGCATTGGATATAAAACTATCATAAGGATTTGCCATTGTATAAAAATAAAAATAGGAGCGATCCTTTTGAAGGAAATCCTTATCCATCACATTTGCGTATTGATAGCCGCTTACGTATCCAACAGTATATTTTGAAAATGAAGTTTCCATATCTGTAGAAAACAAATTGGGATCCGACCATTTTTTACTATATGGATCATTGCCTATCCCTATCACATTCATGTCATCAGTGACAACGCTGGTTACCATTGCGGAAACTATATCCTTCGTATTTCTAATGTCTATAAAATGATCTTTTCCATTGGTTCGTAATATACCTGTTATTGCATTTACTCCCGGTGGGTAGCTTGTACCTTCAAATAGGGCACCATTGAAGATTTGAGACTTTATTGAAGTCGTTTTTCCGTTTTCTTTAAATAATAAGGTTCCTGAATACTTACCATTTCCGCCAGATAGCATTCCATCGTATACTGTGACCAGGGTGCCGTTCCATAAATCTACATTTTTTATCAGGCTATCGATATTTGTGGTTCTTATACTGATATAACCGCTTCCACTGACTTTAACATTTGAAAGTGGTATGTCGATTAGTGCTACTTCACCATTTTTGTTGACCAGTTTTTGTCCGTTTAAATTTATTATTAACCTTTCACCAAGCTTAAAGTTGGGAATACTGTCGAAATGTATGACAATTCCCGTATTATTATTCGTTTCTTCACTTTGTAGGACAATAGTTTTAGCTTCCATATTCTTTGTTGTAAAATCGGATATAACAATCCCATTTATTTGTAGACCATTATCTCCGTCTGGCAGCACAATTTCGGCTTGTTTACTTAATGCTTTTAATTCTCGGAGTGTAATATTCTTTGTTCCTAAAAACAAAGGACTCAAATCTGGAGCTTCCGTCCTTTTACAAGCTGCAAATAGGGTTAAAGCTATTAAGCTTATTAATATGATATGTCGGTTCATGTTTTTCATTTTATTGATTGAGATCCGTAGTTGTTGTTACCAGATCTGCCTTGTTGTGGCTCTTAGATTGGGAAAAATAGTCACACTGTTGTATTGGACGGTATTGTCACTGTTTAGTTTTTCGGGCATATTCACTAAATGCTCATGTTGAAATCCTGATATGCTGAGTACATAAGCATGTCCACCATTCGCGGGGATACCTGTATTGATTAATTCTTCGCTGTTGCTGCTGCGATATATACGAAATCCGATAATACCATTGGAGGCATCTTTTACGTCAAAGATGACATAGGATGTGGATTGCCCATATGTTAACTTTTGAGGTAGGTTTTCGGTAGTTAGCCCACCGTCGGTAGTCACTCGGCTACATCTGATTGCCTCTGTATCGGGGCTCTGATGTGAAATAGTTAATGCAACCTGCGAACTATCTAACCTGAGCGACCTGTTGGCAGGAATGCTCAGTATTTTAAAGGTCGGCTCACTGTTGGCTATGTTGACAGGACCATCAATGAGATATACCAACGAACCCAAATCCTTTTCAAACATAAGTGTTGTATCTACCAATGTCTTGTAGGGTTTTATTCCGAAGGTACTAGTTATCGTGTCGGGTATCATATAATTAAATTGAAAATGATGGCTCCCAGCAGGATAATTGACGTACAGTAAGCCCGGAACAGCGCTGAAAAATTTTGGATATTCAAGTTGTTTGGGGGCTGAGGCCAGATCAAAGAAAGGTAAACTTCCAGTATTGTTATGAAGTGACGTATCCACAAAAACGCCTATTCCACCGATTTTATATTGCCTTAGCACGTCCGAATTTGCTATGTAGTTTATCTTAATAGCTTCACCATGGCCAGGAATCACTGCATTGATATCCTTTTTACAAGCGGCTATCGTGAATAGGAAACAAGCTAGTAGTACTATATATCGAACTATTTTTTTACTTTTCATCATCGTATTGCTGTTTTTATAATACTTTTTCTTCCGTTTGCGGTCATATATAGATGACCTTTTTCATCATAATTGATGATTTCATCTGAAAATATACTCGAAGGTTTTCCCGGCGATGCGTATGGTTCAAAGCTGTATCCTGTTATATCGGCGACTCCAGGTGCATATTGATAACTTCGATCTTCCATAAAATCGAGTGTCATCCATTTGGGACCATCTACCAGCGAGGAAATGTTTTTCCCTGGGGTTCCAATGATTTGTCCATCTAGGTATTGATATAATAAGAAGACAAGTTTTCGGTTGGGTTTGGGCAAAAAGCCAAAAGCGATTTCCGGTTTGCTGCGGTCGCCAATTGGTGCGGCGAAATTTACTTTAAGCCCATTGAAGGGACCTATGTATTTTTTAGGAATGGTACCATAGTTTTCCTGGGGAATATTGACTGACTTCAAAAGGGTTCTGCTTTTAAGGTCGTACAGCCTGATTCCATTATAAGTAGGCACATACATGATATTATCATTTGGTAGGATAACAGGAGTAGTTCCTTCAAAATTGACACCCGGAATTTCCTTTGGTGAAGCATCGCTTCGAAATAGATAGTCCAGTTTTCCATTGTTGCTATTGTACTTAGCTATAGAGGCACATGGGGTATAGAGCCATCCATATAGAAAACCCGGGGTAGTTAATAGGATATTGCCGTCGGCATCCGGATAGATACCTATGGTCACTTGTAGGTTTATTTTGCCGATATCACCGATATAGGGTGCAGCGTATTCGTGGCTTCTATTCAGTTCCCTGACGGATTTCAGGGAAAAATCCACTTCGATAAAAAGGTAATCACCGTTGTTTTTTATCGATAGCCAAGCTTTGGTACCTTGTGGATTGACACCCCCGGTGACAAGATTATCTATATTGCCATTGGTCGGATTCAGCTGGGATTTTGTTAGGAGAGTTTCGATTGATCCATCTTTCTTTATCCGTTTTAAGGAACCTGTTGTCGGCTCGTAGAAATATAGGTCACCCTTGCCATTGATACAATGTAAAAATATACTGCTGGGATCGCTTATTTTAGCATGATGTACCATTTTAAGTGATTGGTCGAAACTGTCAGGACCAAATTGTGAAAAAATACTGATCGATGCCGCATTGATGCTATACCCACCTGATGTTATCTGAACAGGAATGTTTTTTCCTGATCCCATCTCTTCGGCAATGATGACTTTAACGCGGTCCAGCACACGCTGTGTGGAGTCCGAGCGATTGGGACGGTAGTGTATTGTGTCGGATCCTACGATTGGTGCATCGGCCATACCGATCTTTATCTTCAGTCCGTTATTGGGCTGTAGTCGCCCTATGATCGTCATTGTGTCACCTGCGATGTAACTGGTTTTATAGGAGTATTTTGCCTCATTATTGATTTGCGGTAGGGCATCCAGCGTATTTTTAAAATCGTCCACTTTCCTACAGGAGCCAAACCATGCACAGAGCAGGAATAGCGCTAAGAATATTTTATGTTTCATGTTGTTAATATTTCTTGATGATAGGGTTGGCATTAAAAGGAATACATAAAGGAGCAGATGATATGGCGGTCAGTTTTGTATTGACTGCTGATCATATCACCGCTGATGTCAATATGGTCTTTTCCTTGATAGGTTGCTTTCTCATATTTGTAAGTGAAGTTTTCATCTTCTGCAATGCGTATCGGCCGATTGAGTATATTTTGTACACTTAACTTGAACTGAAGGCTTTTTAACAACCTTTGGGTCAGGGCAAAATCTAGCATCTCCCTTTTAAGCTCGATTAAACTTCCCTGTTCGCCCTGATTGATGATAGGTACATTACCCTGAATATCCATGCTAAAGGCGGATCCATTGGCTGCGGCATAAATATTTGGACCGGTCAAATTCCAGTTGAGTGCTATTTTTGTGCCTGATCCCGCATTGTCATAGTAGAGGCCAGCATTCAAGATATAGGGTGACTGTCCCTGTAGCTGGCGTGTATAATATGGGTTTAAACCAGGATTTAAATTTTTGTTTATCGTCGTATCGATGTTCTTCTTAACCTCACTTTTGATCCAGGTAAAGTTGGCCGACAACGATAGGTTCCTAAAAAAATTGGTTGGAATAAATCCAAGATTTTTCCGTACTTCAAGTTCTATTCCGCTTACAGTAGCTTGGTCTGCATTCCCAAAACTCACCGTAGCCGGTCCACCGAAAAACAAGCTTCTATAGATCATCCGTTCAATCGGTGATTTTATTTTTTTATGGAATGCTCCTAAGCTCAATATCTCCGCATTGATGTTGTCTTTGGGGTACCATTCAATCCGCATATCATAGTTTTTTATTTCAGCGGCTTTTAAAAGATTGTTACCCCTTATCGTTTGATTGTTGAGGTAGTCAAGCTCGCTATAGGGCGATAATTCCCTAAACTCCGGCCTATTTACTGTTTGCCCATACGCTAATCTGAACACCAATTGATCCAGGGGACGATAGCCAATATTGATTGAAGGGAGATAATTTGCCTTTTTGTTGTCGACAAGTACCGGTTTGTTCACATCGCCAACACGTTCAGCAGGTATGGCTCCCGCCACTTTTTGCCTATTGTATTCTACCCTTAATCCGCCATAAATATCCAGCTTTTGATCAAAAGGCAATAGGCTGATGGCCGCATAGCCTGCGTTTAATTGTTCACTTGCCACATAGGCATCGGCGCCACTGGTACGGTCAAATATCTTCAACGCGCTGCCATCATCCCGGAGGTAGTCTGTACTCCAAACTTTGCCTAAATCTTGTTCCTGAAAGAACACTTTACTAAAATCCATAAAATTTCCATTGCCACCAATAGCCGGATTTTCGGGGTAACCAGCACTGTTCAGATCACCCTCATTGAGTGTGTAGACACGTCTGAATAATTTTCGGGATTTCCATTGTTGATATGTACCCGCTTTAAGGGTAATCCAGGGCTGCAATTTGTAAGTATAATCTATGGAGCCATTATAAACGTTTTCGGTATTTTGGGACCAGGATCTGGACAACATTCCCCTATCTAAACTATTGTCTTTGTTTTCAATATCATCAGGTCCGGGAACATAACGATATGCAGCTGTCCAATTGAGATTTTCCGGGCCCGGTAGTATGACCCGCGCGCCATCCTGCCGGTTTCTTTGAAAACGAATTACCCGTTGATCTGGAATTTGCTGGATACTATACGTATATCCCAGGTTCCACGCCAGTAATTGTTTCCCTTTTTTAAAAAAATGATCACCACTAAAGTTTCCCGAATAAAGCGACCGTTGCATATAGCTTAATATGATGTTTCGTTCCTGTAGGTCAAAACCGGGGCTGCGATCCCTCCAGGTTAGACCCGTTAAATCTCCAAGATTACTTGATGGTGCATGTACCAGGTACTGGTCATTTTTCCCTGTTCGTACCACTGTGCCACTTTGACCCTGTTGTAAAAAATAATTCTTGAACATCAGGGTGCTGCTATCTCTTATGGTATAGGTAAAGTTTTGTAATAGATTCAACTGGGCCATTTCTGTACTTTGATTTTCCTGCGTGACCACGTGAGTTCTGTCAAGATTCCCGCCATAGAAGCTATTGCTTCGGTCTACGGCATACTGTTGCCCCTCACTTTTATAGCTCAGCGAACTCAACATGCTTATTTTTTTCGAACCGATCTTAAAGGAGTCATAGTAGTTGGCAGTTAATTGCATCATTGGGAGCATAAGTTTATAACCATATTGCAAATAGGGGCTGAAGTTTTCGACGTAAGCCTTCTGATCCAACGTTGCTTTCGTAAAATCGCCATAACCCGGCACTACCGATGGCAATTTTCGTAACCCATTGTCAAATCCCAGAAAATCTGTTCCACTACCCTGATAAGTGAGAAATTTTGATGAAAATGCTGTATTGGGACGAACGCCAAGTTGTAGTTCCAGATCAAAATGTTTGATGTTCCGGGCATCCTTGGTAAAGATTTTTACAGCCCCACCGGTCATATCTGCCATAAGATCTGGGGCCGCGGATTTGTAGACCAAAATTCGGTCTATGATCCGGCTGGGAATAAGGTCCATAGAAAAAGCCCTTGAGTAGAGTTCTGTCGATGGGGCAATATTACCATTCAGATAGGTCAGGTTGTAGCGTTCATTCATCCCTCTGATTATAATGAATTTGTTATCTCGAACAGAGACCCCAGAAATCTTTTTGACCACTTCTGCGGCATTTCGGTCTGCCGATTTACTGATTTCCTGACTCGAGATACCGCTCGTTAATGTCTGTGCATTTTTAATCTCCGATAGTAATTGCCTTTCCGAGGTGTGGGCGACTGGAGTTCTAATCTTTCTGGAATTGTTTATGACGACTTCTTCCAGCATATTGGCCCCCTGCAGCTTTATATCATAGATTTCTTCTCTGGAGGAAAAAGCTTTGACTGTGATGACTTCAGATTTGTATCCAATAAATGATACCTGTAATGAATAGGTGCCTCCAGGAAGTTCTGGGAAGTGGTAATAGCCATGTTGATCACTTTGAACCGTTTTTTTCAGTTCTTTGATGTAGACTGTTGCACCTGAAAGAGGTTGGGAGCTTTCAAATTCCACAATACGGCCTTTGAGCGATCCAGTACCTTTCTGTTGTACCGTAGCTTTCGGGGTTGCAGGTAATTTCAAGATAATGTACTCATCTCTGCTTTCATAATTGATACCAAACTTTCTTTTGATCAACTGAAGTACCTCTTCCAATGTCAAAGAAGCTGTGGAGTTATCGATATGGGTCGCTAATTTTGAGTTTATTTGTTCGTCAAATGTAAATCGAACGTTGGGAAGCTGCTCATTTATCGTCGCGATGATCTGTAGTCCGGTAATGTCTCCCGTAGACAATTTTATTTTCTTTTCCAATATCTGAGATTGGGCGGACAGTGTAAATAAAAAGCAGACTGAGAAGACAAGAGTGTATAGCGAGATACACGGTTTTTTCTTTCTTTTTATTAATAAAATTTCTTTCATTTGTATCTAAAATTCGATGGGCCTTAATCCCGGATTTTAAGTTAGTTAGACTGTATATTCTCAGTCGAAGATTTAACCGTTCTGCGTCAACAGGACGGTTTTTTCATTGGTTTCTGTTGGTTATCTCCTTTCTTTTAATAAATTGTTATATGGTCTCCTTTAATCGTATAGGACATCCCCGTCGTGATAGAAATGACATCCAATACTTTACTGAGTGGAGCATCTTTGAAACTGGTACTTATCTTTTTATCGCTCAATTGCTGATTCCGGATTTCGATTTTAACCGCATACCATTTTTCCAGATCCAGACAGATCTGCTTTAGCGGAACAAGATCATAGGTCAGCTCGCCATTTATCCACGAAATGGTCTCGGTCGCATTGTCTTGGACTACTTTAAAATGACTATTCTTTTGGTTATAGATAAGTTGCTGATTTGGTTGTAGGCTGGCGAGAGTACGCTTGTTGTAGCTGACATTTATTCTACCTGTATGTAGTGTAATTATCTGCTGACTGTCCGATCGATCTGTATTTACTTCAAAGCTTGTTCCTAATACTTTAGTAGTCAATCGTCCTGCTTGTACTTCAAAAGGTTTTTGGCTATTATGCGTGACTTTAAAATATGCCCTTCCGGATAATGAAACTTTTCTATCCGCCTGATTGAAATCAGTAGGCACTTCTAAAGAAGAGCCTGGGAAGAGCACTACAGTACTGCTGTCTTTTAAATGTACTTTTTGCTGTTTTCCGAAGGCCGCACGATATACGATGGGAGAAGTTTCTTTTTTTGAGAACTGTTGATACCAGATTATGCTTATCGTACTTAAGATAAAAAAAGCAATGCACGCAGCGTAAACAAACCAGCTGTGATTTCTTTTCGCTGGAAATTGAATCAGTTTGTTTTGCCGCTGCTGGAAATTATCCCATGCCTGCATTTGTTGACTCTCCGAAAGGGTGGTCGGTTCACCATCTAGATTGGACCAAGCTTCCTTCATGCAGGATGTTATATAATCCGCATCAATATTCAACGATAAATAATGGAGGATCAATTTTTCCTCCTCTTGGGAACTGGCCCCTTCAAAATATGCAATAAGTGCTTTGCGCGCTGGTCGTTCTATTCTCATATATGTCGGCGGTGTTAGTATCGCCACTTTATATAAGAATGTAAAACTGAGCCGGGGTAACTAGTTGATTTTAAAACTTAATAATCTATTCATTTTAATTTAACAAGCAGGTTACTGACTGTGTAGTTATAAAGGCGAACACAATCACATGCGGATATTCTTGTAATTCCTGCCGGATAATTTTTAGGGCTGAACTGATGTGGTTATTCACCGTGTGGATCGAGAGACCTGTCCGCTCTGCAATTTCTTTTTGCGTCAATAATTGACTACGGCTCATCAGGAAGATTTCCCGCTGTTTGACACTTAACTTGTCCAATGCCGCCCGGTAAGCAGCCTGTAATTCCTTCATCGATAGCTGCGGATGGTCAGTGGAGCCTAGCAATTGCAACGGGATGTCCGTATAATCGGTTGTTAAGAGCACTTTTTTTCGTGCTAAACCCGCAATTTCCTGTCGCAGGATGCCGAAAAGATAATCCGTTAAATGCCCATTGATCTGTTCGATCCGATATTTGTTCTGCCATATTTTTAACAGCGTATTCATGACAAGTTCTTCGGCATCCTGATGGTTTTTGATCGGTTTTAATGAAGCCGATAGCAAGCGCGGATAGTAATGGTCAAAGATGTGTTTAAATGCTGTTTCATCGCCATTTAGCCACCTAGTTATATGACGATCTATAATTTTTGCTGACACCATAGTGCTCTTGAAATTTCTACAAAAATATTTTTTAGATGTTAATATAGTGTTATCATATAGCAGTCAAAAAAATCGCTTAATAATCTCAAACTATCCAGATAGTCACGATCAATAGAGTTCATTGACTATACTTATGCCATTGAAATATAACAGGCCGGCAGGCCTTGAAAAGGAAATCGAAATCGGCTTGCAAAATGTTCCCACCTGCATGGCGCGAGTGTCGACTCCCACTTTGTGCAGGTGGCCATCACTGGGCGGGAAAAAGGAGAGACCGTTTGGCTCAATGAGGTAACAGACGAAGAGCATCGTAAATAAACATTAAAGCATCCAGTTTTTTTGGTAACTGGATGCTTTATTCAATTTATAATTAGAAATCGGCAATAACGATCTTTTTCATGCCCATCATTTTTTTGAAAGCGCCGGGCCTTTTGTTTAGTTCCAGCCAATTTTCAGGACAAACCTGCCAACTTAATCCGTATTTGTCTTTCAGCCATCCACAAACGCTCTCCTGTCCTCCATCCGATGTAAGTGTTTCCCAATAGTAGTCTATTTCAGCCTGGTCTTTGCAGGGGATCATCAGCGAAATAGCTTCGTTAAATTTGAATATCGGTCCGGCATTGATCCCGATGAAACGCATTCCCAGAATCTCAAACTCAACGGTAAGCACTTTCCCAGCGAAATCTTTCTGGAAATCAGCCAGGCCTTCAGCTTCCGAATTGGGGTAATACGTAATAGTGATTATTTTTCCATTTTTGAAAACCGAAAGGTAGTATTCCGCGGCTTCCTGTGCGTTGCTGTCAAACCAAAGGTTTGGAATAATCTTTTGCATAGCTTTATATTTTTTAGTTATTTTTTTCTTTTTCAGTATAGCCTACATTTGATAACCCGCTATTTTATTTTATCAGGATTTTGATCATTTGCAGTCTTACAAATCTAACGGATTTGTTCTTCGGTCGACTTGGCATAGGGTAAGAAATAGAGTTGCATATCTAACGCATTGCATCTCGTTGATAGTCTGTTAGACAGGATAATTTTTCGAACAAGATATTTTGAAAGCGTATTTTTCGCCCGGGATCCAACTGCGGGAAGTACCTCAAGTTTAATGGATAAAATAATAAAATTTACGGTGTTTTAACCAAAAGATATTTCAACTATATTAGCTGAAGGGGAGGTAGTATATAAATTGGCTTGTCGGACCAATTTTAAATATCAGTAGCTAAATATGAATAGACAAATTACTCTAAACAACTTAGAAGACAATACGTTCTTTTGGTATACGTATATTAAATGGTTCAATGGGTACGATGACATCAACGAGATCAACATTGACGAAGCACTAGAAGTTATCGGAATTGACAAAGAAAAATTAGCTGAATGGGAAGAACAATTTTTTTCGATAGATAAAGGTGGAGAATCTTTAAAATTTATCGGAGGAAATTTAGT
>JAITLV010000271.1 GCA_031277685.1 Sphingobacterium sp.
AATAAGGAGCAGGACGTCGATGGACAGACAACGTTGAACATAACCATGGACTCGGGCAATACCGAATTGACCGAAGTTGTTGTCATCGGTTATGGAACCGCTTCCCGAAAGGATGTCACAGGCTCCATTGCAAGTGTCAAAGCTGCACAGCTTGAAAATGAGAATCCGCAGAGTGTTGCGGATCTGCTAAAAGGGAACATCGCAGGTCTGAGCGTTTCACAAAATACTTCTGCGAAAGAAGGCGGAGATCTACTGGTGCGTGGTAAAACCACGCTCAGTGCCTCGACTTCACCATTGATCGTATTGGATGGGATCATCTACAATGGGCAGCTTTCTGATATTAATCCCAATGACATACAGACCATAGATGTCCTGAAGGATGCGAGCTCCTTGGCTGTTTATGGTGCTAAAGCTGCTACAGGGGTAGTTGCCATTACCACCAAAAAAGGAACAAGCGATAAACCCGTGTTGACGGCGAATACCAACTGGGGATTAGCTACCCTAGCACGTAATCAACGTGTTTACGATGGCCCTGGTTTTCTGAAATGGCGGGCAGATGTGGGAAGAGCTGGTGGTACAAGGCCATCCTATTTCTATGACGATCCGCGTAACCTCCCTTCCGACGTGACATTTGATCAATGGCTTTCCGGGGGAAATAAAGATTTGGATCCAGTAGATATTTGGTTAGATAGGCTTGGTCTAGTGGCGAATGAAAAAGCCAATTATATGGCGGGTAAGACCATGGATTGGTACGATGAGATCTTTAGAACAGGAATTCGTCAGGATCATACGGTAAGTATGAGCGGAAGAAAGGAAGATGTCAATTACTACATGTCGGTTGGGTATAACAAAAATCAAAATCTGATCGAAGGTGGTGAATTCAGTACATTTCGGGCGCGATTGAATCTCGAAGGTAAGGTGACGAACTTTCTGCGTATGGGGGCCAATGTGCAATATGCTGATCGCGACGAAGGCGCAATTGAGGCCGACTGGGCACAGTTAACAAATCTATCGCCTTATGGTGATAAATACAATGCGGATGGTACATTAAGAAGGATTCCGACCGATGATAGCGGATTGAATGCCCGTAACCCTTTTCTAAATATGACCTACAATGACCGGATGAACAAGCAGAATACCCTTTTTGCAAGTCTCTTTGCAAAAGTGAACTTGCCTTTTGGTATTACTTATCAGTTCAACTTTAGTCCCGGGATTGATATGTATCGTACCTTCAACCATAACTCCTCAGCAAATCCCAATGTGACTATTGCTGGAGGCTCGGCAAGTCGTGATCAGGAGACGCGTTATAATTGGCAAATCGATAATCTCCTGAAATGGAACCGGAAATTTGCTGAAATCCACAGTGTGGATGTAACCCTTTTGGCAAATTCTGAAAAATATCAAACTTGGTGGACGCAGGCAGCCAATCAAGGTTTTGTCCCCGGGGACTATCTTGGCTATCATAATCTGGCCAGTGGTAATCTGCCTACCGTTAACAGCGAGGATAAAGTATATACCGGGGACGCCCTAATGGCTCGGGTTAATTATAGTCTTATGGATCGCTATAATTTGACCTTATCGGTGCGTAGGGACGGCTACTCGGTGTTCGGCGTTAATAGTAAGAGAGCGACTTTTCCGGCTGTAGCTGGAGCATGGACCTTCTCCGAAGAATCGTTTATGAAAAACCTTTCCTGGCTAAATTTCGGTAAACTTCGACTTTCCTATGGTATCAACGGTAACAGAGATCTTCGTAATCCAGATAATGGAACAGTCGATCCTTATGCCGCTTTATCGCAACTGACGGTCAATAAATACCAGACCGTCGACGCCAACGGTACTCCGGCGGAGGTCAATACAGTAGTGGTCGGTTCGCGAATGGGAAATGAAAATCTCAAATGGGAGCAAACCACCTCACTCAATGCAGGATTGGATTTTTCAATTTTCAAAGATCGAATCAGCGGCTCAGTAGATGTGTATAGTAAAAGGACAAATGATCTATTGGTTAAACAAACGCTATCCAGTGTGTCAGGCTACCAATTTGTTTATTCCAATTTGGCAGAGGTGAAAAATAAAGGACTCGAAGTCAGTTTGACAAGTCGAAATATTGTCGACGGAAATGTCAAATGGAACTCCAATTTTATCCTTTCCTTGAACCGAAATAAGATTTCACGTCTTGCAACACCAAATAATGACCCCGGCAACGGTTGGTTTATAGGACAGGATATCGATGTCATATGGGATTATAAAGTATTGGGCGTATGGCAGGAAAATGAGGTCGAGGAGGCTAAAAAGTATACAAAAGCAAGTATACGTCCCGGCGATTTCAAATTGGAAGATGTGAACGGCGATTATGTTTATAATGATGAAGACAAGCAATTTATAGGTTACACTTCCCCACGTTTTACTTGGTCCTTAAGGAATGAGTTTAACTTGTTCAAGAACTTCGACTTTTCATTTCAGTTGATTTCTAATTGGGGTCAGAAAAAACAATTTAATCAGGCGAAGAACAATCCCGGAAGTGTGGGCTTTATGCGTTCAACGTCCTACGTTCAACCGTATTGGACTTCCGAAAATCCGAGCAACGACTATGCGCGCTTAGGAAGCGGCGCGAACGGAACAAGTTTCAATGTCTATTGGAAAAATAGCTTTATACGTCTGAACAATATATCACTGGCCTACTCTCTGCCGAAACCGGTGTCAGAACGACTTAAAGTAAGAAACCTGAAAGTATATATGAACGTCAACAATGCTGCGGTATATGCACCGGTTTGGAACTATTGGGATCCACAGAACGACGGTCCTACGCCGCGATATTATACACTAGGTTTGAATGTATCTCTTTAATTAAAACGAAGAAAATGAAGAAAATAAATATAAAAGTAGCTGCCGTTTTCGCGTCAATCACCTTGTTGGCTGTACATGGATGCAAAAAGAGCTTTTTGGACTCTGATCAGCTATCGCAGTACTCTCCGGATAATCTAAACAATGTCGATGCTCTTAAGGGAGTGTTGAACGCTTTGGGTAAAGCCGCCCGGGGCGAATTTTTTGGTGATGCTGCTCCCATGTTGACCGAATCGATCTTCTCGGATGTTGCTGTGGAAGGAACAACAGACAAAGCAACACCGGCGCAGAACCTTGTTTCGTTGATCACACCAGATGCCAACCTCAATAGTGACGACTTCAATAAAATTGGTTGGTATTGGACCAATTTTTTCGCTGCGGTCCGGTCTGCTAATACGGTGATAAGTAATATCGATCGCCCAACATATAGTTCAGAGGCTCAGAAAAATGAAATTTTGGGTGCTGCTTATTTCTACCGCGCTTATTTTTACTATCGATTGGTGCACGAATTTGGCGATGTACCGCTACAGTTGAAAGATCTTTCGGCTCCGAAATATGATTTTTACTCAACCAAAAGAGAGGTTATCCTGAGAAAGATGAAAGAAGACCTGGAGTTTGCACAGCTCTGGGTTAAAGATGGTGTCAATAAAGGGGAAGTGACAAATGGTGCCGTCAATCACCTGTTGACAAAAATAGATCTCGCATTGGGAGACTTTGACGGAGCTATTGCTGCTGCCAGTAGAGTTATTGACGGTGGTAAATACACCCTGATGAAAAACCGTTTTGGTAGCACCGCGGCAGACCAATCTAAAAATGTCGTATGGGATTTACACCGCATGGACAACAAAGCAATCCCGGCAAATAAAGAGGCTTTATTCCTGGTGATTGACCGACAAACGCTGCAGGGCCGTACGGATCTTGGTTCTCAGTTGATGCGGAATACAGTTCCGGCTTGGCATTTTGCCAACTTAAAAATCCCACAAGGCGGGCTGCAGGCCATTGTGGATGCTGTGAGTGCAGAGATCCCATTGACACGTATGTATGGTCGTGGTATTGGTCGTTATCGCGGTACTTATTACAGTACCAAAGAAATATGGACAGATCAGACAGATTACCGCCATGCAAAGGGAATGTGGATGGATATGACGGATCTTGTTTACAATAATCCGGCAATCAAAGCTTCAAAGGACCCCGAAATCAGTAAACTTTATGGTCAGCCGATCCAGCAGTTTACAAAAGAAAATATCAACAAAGTGTTTACCAATGGTTCGTTGGATACCATTCGTCACTGGTTTGGATGGCCTCATTATAAGGTTTTCATCAATTCAACCAATCAATTTGCCGA
>JAITLV010000010.1 GCA_031277685.1 Sphingobacterium sp.
TACTAATATGTATAAAGAAGACGGAGATAAAAGCTTCAAAAGCCTGTACTTTCAAAAGTAAATAGAAATAGGATAGCAAGGTGTTCTTCAGGTTATCAATAGTCTAAAACGGACTAAGATAAATTCTTAATCCGTTTTAGACTATTCAATATTTAGTTTTCAAAATGATTATGACAGGTTTGTTCGCGTATTTAAACTACTCACTGAGACTGTAACATGAACTGTGTCAGAGGAATAATTCAATAAGATTATTTATATTCATTTATTCAAACGACACGGTCATGAAAGAAATAATCGTATCATCTAAATCTTAAATGATATTCCCGTAACTATTGCCGCGATCGAATAATATATCGCCCACTCCATTGATCCGATTGTTAGTGCCATTGTGATAGCAATTCCAGCCAATGTAATCAGTATTAAAGTCATTTTGATCCAATTGGTATTGAGTGTGTTGCTCTTTAACCAGTTGAATGACAATGTGTAACATATCAGCGTCGGAATAGAATAAACTGCGCTATAGTAAAGAAAAAGCAGCGAAAAGAGGATCGTTTGACTAATACCAGGAGAATTTAGCGGGTTAAATCCTGGAGATATAGTCACAAGTATACTACCCAATAGTAGGGTACCCATCCAGTGCCTAAAAATATAAGACCATCGTAGACTGTGCACCATAATCAATTTAGGTAACTCGAAAACTTAAAAAACTTTCGAGTTTGTGTTAATTATCTAAATTACTAAAATTCCTTTATAAAAGTTTCTAAATATTTTGTTGCAGCTATCTCACAGAGCGGTTGTGCTTTTAATATGTTAATTTAATATTGAATTAACATAATTTTAATCTAATTTACACTGCTTAATATTCATTAACACAAGTTGTTGTTAGCTTTGAAACAATTAAAAAGCAAACTTATGTTAAGGAAAGTAATATTTTACGGAATGGTCCTGATGGTGGGAGTGTCCATAGCTTCATGTTCAAAAGATGAAAAAACAGAATCGGATGCAGCGGAGGTTATCGAAACCGGTACAGCGATAAACATTAGTTCGACATCAAAAAGTGGTCCGGTTGAAGGAAGCCAGGAGACTGGAGCAGACGACGACGATCTTGTTGCAAGCTCCACTTTCAACAGTACCGTAAAGATAAACTTCGATGGCAATTCGGCTACTATCGAAAATGCAGTTTCAGGGGTTACTGTTACCCAATCTGGAGCTGATGTTGTTGTAAATTCTTCAGCAAGTGGTATTTCCTATGAGCTTACCGGCTCAACAACAAGTGGGTCATTCAAGATCTATTCAGATAAGAAATTCAAGGTCACCTTAAATGGGGTCTCTATTACAAATAACGACGGGCCTGCAATCAATATTCAGTCCGGAAAAAGAGCATTTATAGTACTTGCCGATGGGACAGAAAACAAGCTTACAGATGCGGCTACGTATGCCACATCTACCGAAGATCAAAAAGGTACAATTTTCAGTGAGGGTCAATTGATATTTTCTGGGACGGGGGCACTTACTGTTTCTGGCAAAACTAAGCATGCAATAGCCAGCGACGATTATATACGGATTGTGGAAGGTACTATTCAAGTTTCCGATGCTATTTCGGATGGCTTACACAGTAACGACGGTATTTATATTGATGGCGGGAAAGTAAATATCGTGGCAAGTTCCGATGGTATTGAAGCTGAAAAAGGAAGGATTATTGTCAATGGAGGAGAAATCACCTTAAAAGTTGCTGACGATGGGATTGTTGCTTCTTACGAAGATGGAGACACGACTATAATACCCGATGTAATTATAAATGGCGGAAAAATAAATATCGAAACCACTGGATCAGGAGGGGAGGGAATTGAGAGCAAGGCGAGCCTTAGCATCAATAATGGTGAAATTTACATCAAAGCTATTGATGATGCGATCAACGCCGGCAAAGCAATTTATATCAATGGAGGGACAATCGTTGCCTATAGTACCACAAACGATGGTATAGATTCTAATGGAACGATGACTATTACTGGCGGACATATATTTGCTATCGGTGCAAAGAGTCCAGAAGAAGGGTTCGATTGCGATAACAATACCTTTAAGATTACTGGGGGACTTATGGTCGGAGTGGGCGGAGCCACAAGTTCTCCAACGGCAAGTGTTTCTACACAGCCTTCGGCTATTTTGAGTGGCGGTACCGCCAACCAGATCTATAGTGTTCTTGACAAGGATAATAATGAGGTATTAACATTTAAATCGCCTGTTTCTTTTTCAACATTATTGGTCTCTAATGGAAGCTTTTCAGTAGGAGCGTCTTACAAGCTCGTAAGTGTATCTTCCGTTGCCGATGCCAATGCGTTTAACGGACTATACTTGGGTGGAAAATTTAGCAATCCAGTGGTTACTTCATCGTTTACATTATCAGCTATGGTGAGTAATTTGGGCGGAAGTATTGGCCCAGGTGGTGGCAGATAACGGTCAACTTTTGAACAATATTTTTAACGAAATGAACAACAGTTATTTCAACTATTCTTGCGAACTTTGATTTAGATTGAAGCCCGAAGCCGGTCAGCATCTAGATCAAGCGGACATCTAGCCCAAACTGCCTCCCTTAACGATTAATAAGGGAGGCAGTTTAATTCAACTCGGTTCGAAGCCTTAGCGGGGCTCCTCGATCCCAAGTTAACGTTGTATTCAGCTTATATCCTCCTACCTTAATTTATATCTTACTCCAAAATTCAAATAATTGGGATCAAATACATCTTCATCAATATAATATTTTGCTTTATAACCAGCATAAATCTGCAGTTTTTTTGCAATAGCGAGTTCGATACCAATTTGTACATTTAATGGTATGTAAGTTTCCTTTATCCTCGTTTCAGATTGTTTCCATTTCTCGCTGTAAAATTCTGCTCCGACCCCTGCATTTGTGTAAGCTTTGAAGATCTTGTTAAAATTGATCAGATCGTAACTATAATCAGCACCAATAAATGTAATGTTTGCCGTACTGTATCCAATATTTCCTAAAATATAATTTCTATCCTTAAGACCATATTTAGCTTGAAAACCATAAAAGAAATCATAAGCAGGGGATTCGAGTAACAAGTCACTATTTGCACCTACAGATAGGGAATTTTTCTGAGAATATCCTAGAAATGAGGTACAAGAGAAGACGATTAAAAAAACATATTTCATAAATTTAATGGTAAGAAGTTCCAATGGTATAAGGTAAAGTCCAATTTAATCCTTTTTCTGAATAAATTGCCCAATTATTTCCTAATTTGTTCAAGTCGGAGAAATAAAATTTCTGTCAAAAGTTTTGGTGGTTATATACGATCCTATATCAAAGTATCCATCGGAAAGAATATAGATTTCCAGATTATCAGATGGAATCTTGAGGTGACTGGCATTAATTTGTGTATTCATGAGAGTAATGCAATTAATTAGCGTTTTGTTTTGTTTAAAAAAGGGAATATTCGTGGTGCTAATCCAGCCAAAACATGTCCCATTTCTGGAATGGTTATTATGGTAAAGTCCTCGATAATATTTTGCAATCTAGCGGCAATTTCCTGAGTAGAGCGGATTACATCCTGTTCTCCGCCGATGAATAACACAGGCATTGTCAAACGGCTGAGCTCATCATCTGAAAAAATATATTCTTTTTCTATCCTCGCATTAAAATTGGTTTGTATTAAATCCATAAATGCTACAATTCTTTGCTCTACACGCTGGCTTCCCAAGACCAATCTATTAATTTTGATACGTCCAGTTGCTCCCAAAAGGGAATAGAGTAGGGCTTTCATGATAAATTTTGATTTGGTAGGAACTACTCCTGCAGGTGTCAGCAAAATCAGCCGGTCGACTAATTCAGGAAAGCTTATTGCAAAGCGTAATGCCAACCAGCCGCCTTGCGATAATCCGATTATTTTAGCCTTGCTGATATTGAGCATGTCGAAAATCTCTTTTAGCCATTCTGCGAAATCTATTGTTTCATAAGAAGGTCTGGTTTCTGCACTCTTTCCTGCTTCTCCGATAATGTCTATTGCTATGACTTTATATTGTTTTGAATATTCGGCTATGTCGGATAACCATGACGTTGCATTAGAAGACGCGCCATGCAGTAAGATGACGATTTCTTGGTGTTGACTTCCTGCCTCCAAAAAATGGGTGTCACCAAAAGTTGTTTTCAAGACATTGGTTTTCAAATTCGATGACGAGTTCGTTATTGCATCGTCGTAAGCCCGGATAATTTTGTTTTTTCCTTCAGGGCTTTTAAAGACCGTTTTATTCATAAATATTTCTGTATATAATGTTGTTGTATAATAAGAACTGCATTACCGCCCTTTCGCTTTATCACCTCTTAAAGTCATGACCGTACTTGTTATCATAGCGGCTCTTTTGCCATCACTCCGAAAAATATCGCATTGATAATGGCTTAAGTTTTTTCCACTATGTAATGGTGATGCTTTGGCAGTGAGTATATCCTCGAAAACGGGTCGGTAAAAATTGATTTTTAATTCTACGGATGTAAAAGTTTCGCCTTCCTGAACCACGGTAGAATGTGCGGTTCCAATGGCTGCGTCTGCCAGTTCACAAAGCAGACCTCCGTGAATAGTTCCCTGTTGGTTACCATGCTTTTCTTTTGTAGCATTGATCTGTAAAGTAGCTGTACCTAAACCAGCCTCTATAATGTTTATGTCCAATGTTTTTGATATCGGTGTCGGATAATGCATGTGTGTATGCATATCGCCGGTAATTTCACTTTTTATCAATTTATTCAGGTAATCTAGTATTGATAGTTTTGCCATCTACGGAATTATTGTATTTATATAAAATAAACCAGCCAGTCTTTTTTTTAATAAAAAATTATATTGTTTTACACGGTTCCTATTATTGACTTTATGGTGTCTAAATGGTGCAAATCATGCTCTGCAACAAAATGCATCAGGTCAATGATATTCATGGGTTGTTGTAACCTCGGATGCATACTTGTCTTCAATAAGTCTTCTTCACTCAATTTCTGAAGCATTACAATTGTTTTTTCTCTTTCGCTGACCAGATCGTTAATAAGCTCTTCAACCACCATTTTGTTGAAAGAAGATTGATCAGTTTCTGTATTGCTTAAATCGGCAGTGGACATATCCGGTTTTCCTTCCTTTATATCTCTAAAACGGATTCGCCATAGATCTTCTAAAAGGATTAAATGTCCTATATTCTCATTGACAGACCATTTATCTCCCATTTTGCGGGTTGAAACTTCTACAGGACAACGTTTCAGCACTCGATTTAAAACGGCCGGAAAATCTTCAAGGAGTTTTAGAAATTCGTCGAAATATTCCGAGCCTGTGTTTGAGTCAAATTGTCGATCGAACCATCTGACAAATGATTGTGGCTTTACTTCTTGCATTACTATAAATTTATAGGTTATTATTGCTTATCCATTCTTTGGCAGGTATTATCCACTCGTCTAATGCCCTGAATAGAAAACCGTGTTCCAGACCTGTGTTGAGAGTAATTTCTTTAAAAGATTTTAAATCAGAATTTTTAAACCTAAGTTGCCTTGATAATAACTCAGCGTCAACATCGGTTTTTTCATTAATCGATAAAATCTTCCCGTAGAGCCTGAACTCATGATCTTTATTCATCGAATCATTTTTAAAGCTTGCACCAATGAAAACAAATTTCAAATCTGGATTTTTGGCATAATAGGAGATATATTGAGCGATATAAGCTCCCTGAGACGTTCCAACAATTGAAATATGGTCATAAGGAACTCCATCGCTGTGTAAGCTGTCAATTTTAAGAATTATTTTCTTTGCATATATCTCGGGATTAGTGCCGGGCTTTCTTTTTTCAGATAGTATAACAGAATTTTTAGATTGAAGTTTTTCTAAAATAGCTGTATATGCCGCTGGTCCGTATTTAGGATGGGATTCATTTAGCGAATGTCCTTCCAAAAATTTATTATGCAAAAAAAATACATACTTTTTTTGAGTACTATTTTGAGCATTAGTAGCAAACGGAAGAAATGACAGATAAAGAATTATTAATCTAAGAAACATATAATTTGAATAACCAGCGTATTTTAAGTTAGGAACAATATAAAATTTTATTGTTCCTTATCCATAAAATGCCTTTTTGAGGCTCTTAATGCATACACCATAGGAATTTTATCTCCCAGATGAGTCTCTGTTTATTTTCAAATAATTGTCTTCTGCATTCATATTATTTATTTACTGCGGTGAATTGATTTTTTGCCAATCCTCGTAGCTGAGTACACCAAGTTCTGGCTGGCTTTTACCGTTCAGCATATGGATAAACTCCAGCTGATTTCCGTCAGGATCGTCAAAATAAAGAGCAAGTGCGGGCATCCAGGCAAAAACCATTGGTGCATTGCTGCCATTTTTTAGAAAATTATAGGCTTTTAATCCGTTTTTATCTAAAAAAGTATTTGCGTTATTTAAAATAAAATCTTTGGAACAGCTGAATGCAAAATGTCTTTTATGGAGATCTCCTTGTTGTTCCCAAAGTCCGAGCATGGCCTTTTTATTTTCTCCAATCCAAAGAAATGCAATCGGTCTGGTTTCATCATAGTGTGCAAACTCAAGTCCCAATATTTGAGTATAAAACTGAACTGCGTTTTCCAAGTTGCTTACTTGAATGTGTGTCTCGTATAATCCTTCAATCATTTTTATATATTTTATTATTAATAATTATAG
The DNA here is from genome assembly GCA_031277685.1 of Sphingobacterium sp. GTDB lineage: Bacteria > Bacteroidota > Bacteroidia > Sphingobacteriales > Sphingobacteriaceae > Sphingobacterium. Next base: position 6,699 of record JAITLV010000010.1, read on the forward strand.
TATTTTGATCATTAAGGTCATTTGTCATCTAAGCATATGAATTATCGGATAATCTTTACCTGATCCATCTTTTTCGGATCGTCCTGATTTTCTGAACCCTAATTTTTCATAAAATCCGATAGCCTGATAATTTTGCTCATTGACGTCAACCTTTGTAATGCCTTTTGTCTCATCCATAAATTGAAATAGGCTCTTTCCATAACCTTTGCCGCGGTAGTCATTGTGAATAAAAAGCATTTCGAGGTTTCCTTCTGATACCGATGAAAATCCGATAGGTTTCCCATTTTCAATAAGAAGAAATACTTCGAGATGGGGCAGATAATCTTTTGGGATGATTTCTTTGAAATAAATGAAATCTTCTTCGGCAAGAAAGTCGTGCGTTGCTCTTACAGCGGATTCCCAGATTTCCATGATTCCTGGATAATCTCCGGTGGTTGCGAGCCTGATTTGTGTTGGCATAAGATATTCTATTCGTTTTTTAGTATTATATTTATTAAAATAAACCGATCGGTCTTTTCATGAGCAAAAAAAATTATGCTTTCAAATTCCTGATCATTCGCTCTAAAAAGGACATCGCTATATTAAGTTCTGTCATATGCTTGTTGACCTTTGCCTGCATAAAAGCACCTTCGATCATCGAGATCATCACTACAGCAATTTCGGTAGGTTCGGTATCTGCTTTTATTTCATTTCTATCTATGCCGCGTTTGATTTGATTTTCGATAGATGTTTTCCAAAAGGCCAGGGCTTTTTGTACGCGTTTCTGCAGTGCCGGATGTGTATCATCAGCCTCCGTGGCAGTATTTAAAATAGGGCATCCTGCCTGTAAATACGGGTACCTAAAATAGTTCTTGTATGTATGGGGATAAACCAACAATCTTTCAATTGAATTTTTACTTGCCAAAATACGTTCTTTCATATGCTGCGTTACCTTACCAAAATTGTAATCAAATACGCTTAATGCAATCTCATCCTTATTCTCGAAATTACCATAGATGCAACCTTTCGAAAGACCAGTGGCGGTCATTACGTCTTTTATGGATGTACCTGCATAGCCTTTCACATTAAAAACGGTCGAAGTTTTCTCCACGATTAGCTGTTTGGTATTTTCGGATTTTTGAGTTTTCATCAGAACTATTTCTTGCCCGAAACAAAGTTAAATAATAAAATAGAACAATCGGTTTTTTTTATAAATAAAGTTAACAACTGACTTTATTTCACTGCTTTTAGATGGCAACTTTTATGATTTTCGGTAATTTTGCAATTATTTCATGTTTGCATGTTCAGAATCTCTTATACTTTTCGCAGCGAATGACTGGACATTGTAAATGCGGCCATTGCTTTGATGAATTCTGTCCGTCCTAAATCGGGAGCCGGCTATCCAGTGACGGAGACATCTTTAAGGCGGTTAGATCTTAAAAAAGCAATCTTGAAATACTGGGAGAAATAAGACCTTAGCGCATCGTCTATTGACAATAAATCGTCCTCCCAAAGTGGAGTTGTGCAGGTTCGAGCGAGCAATTGCTCCAGATTTCCTTTCATGGGTTTATAGGCATGCGCACTGGATTTCCGTCATAAGTAAGTGAATCCTTCACCCTTCAAATAGCTGAGTATCTTTTCGTTCATAGGTTCTGTTTCGTAATAAGCAGAACAGCCATCAACTTGTTTAAGCTAATTCCTTACTATAAATTATATCGCTGACAATGAATGTGATAAAAATTAAATCATTTCTCGCTGTTGATTGTTTGCTAATAATATTAGTAATTTTGAATAGAGCAACTACCAAAAATCAAAGGCGACAATACAGGGCCTTTGATACAATTGAAAAAACATGGAGAGGAGTATAGTACATTGTGATCTCGATACATTTTTTGTATCTGTCGAGCGTTTGCAGAACAGCA
>JAITLV010000033.1 GCA_031277685.1 Sphingobacterium sp.
AAATATAAAATTCAATCTAAAAATGTTGTTAAATCGTTTTACTAGCTACAATAGTAAATATTTTTTTTGAAATATTTTGAAATAACAAAATTTGTTTTTTTCTTTGTCTAGGTTCTCAAGATTTAATCCACTTCGGGTTTAAAAGAAATCATTAAGTTCTTCATTCACTTAAACTAGGAAACAAGCTTAAGTGCATAATCAGAATAAAGCTCAAAAGAAAATCCAAAAATCATACACAACACATTAATGGATATTAACGAATTAAACGCTAAACTCGTATCAGAATTGCGCGAGATTGCTAAGTTGATCGGTATCGCAGATGCTGATAAATTGCGTAAGCAAGAATTAATTGAAAGAATTAGCAATACCGGTGGGGAAGAGGAAGCAGCTCCAGCTTCTACAGAAAAAGTTGCTAAAGTGGAGGACGATAGTCAGGAACAAGGCGAACGTACCCGTAAACGCGTAAGGACAGTGAAGACTGCTGAGCCTGTGACTGTCAGAAAACGTGAGGCTGTCGAAAGCGAAGAAAGCAGCCCTGCGGTAGAGGATACACCGTCAACAGATAAAGGTTCCCAACCTGAGAAAACTCTTCAAACTCCTAAAGCTGAAACTACTTCTTCCAGTACAGATTTCGATAATGTTATCGTTAATGAGGGTGTATTGGAAATTATGCCAGATGGCTATGGTTTTTTACGTTCTTCGGATTACAATTACCTCACATCTCCAGATGATATTTATGTATCACAATCTCAGATTAAATTATTTGGCCTGAAAACAGGTGATACCGTTCGTGGTTGTATCCGTCCGCCAAAAGAAGGGGAGAAATATTTTCCATTGGTTAGAGTTGAAGCTATTAACGGACAGAATCCTGCAGAGGTACGTGACCGTGTGCCTTTTGATTATTTGACACCATTATTTCCTGATGAGCGTCTGAACCTAGATATGGGTATGGGTAATTACTCTACGCGTATTATGGACTTATTTACGCCTATTGGTAAGGGACAACGCGGATTAATCGTTGCACAGCCAAAAACAGGTAAAACAAATTTATTGAAAGAAGTTGCCAATGCTATTGCGAAGAATCATCCAGAGGTATATCTGATCATCTTGTTGATTGATGAGCGTCCTGAGGAGGTTACTGACATGGCTAGAAGCGTACGTGCGGAGGTTGTTTCATCTACTTTTGATGAACCTGCTGATCGACATGTAAAGATTGCCAATATCGTGTTGGAAAAAGCTAAGCGTATGGTAGAATGTGGACATGATGTGGTTATCCTATTGGATTCCATCACTCGTCTTGCGCGTGCTTACAATACCGTTGCTCCTGCATCAGGTAAGATCTTATCTGGTGGTGTGGATGCAAATGCATTACATAAGCCAAAACGTTTCTTTGGTGCGGCTAGAAATATCGAAAATGGTGGTTCGTTAACAATTCTTGCGACTGCTTTGACCGATACGGGCTCCAAAATGGATGAGGTGATCTTTGAAGAATTTAAAGGAACTGGTAATATGGAATTGCAGTTGGATCGCAAATTGGCGAACAAACGTATCTTCCCTGCGATTGACATTACAGCGTCAAGCACACGTCGTGATGACCTGTTGACTGACAAAGAGACATTGCAACGTATTTGGGTACTTCGGAATCACTTGTCAGATATGAATTCTACAGAAGCGATGGAATTCTTGCAAGGGCAAATGCGTGGTACTAAATCAAATGAGGAATTTTTGATCAGTATGAATGGGTAATCCCATCAAATTTTAATATTTTAGCCATCATTTTATTAAAATGATGGCTTTTTTTATAAAAAATAAATCGCATAGATGAAAAAACATATTCCAAATCTGCTGACCTGTTTAAACCTTTTTAGTGGTTGTATCGCCGTATTAATGGCTTTAGATGGCAACATAAAAGTGGTCACTATATGCGTACTTGCTTCTGGAATATTTGATTTTTTTGATGGTATGGTTGCAAGGCTTCTTCATGTAAAGTCATCCATCGGTAAAGAACTGGATTCATTGGCGGATATGGTCAGTTTTGGATTTCTGCCAGGCACAATTATGTTCACGTTGTTGCAAAAAGTGTTTCCGGATGGATCTTTATTGCCTTACCTAGGATTTATAGTCACTGTATTTTCGGCTTTACGATTGGCGAAGTTTAATTTGGATGAACGACAAACTGCTGATTTTATTGGATTAAACACACCAATGAACACCTTTTATGTGCTTTCATTGCCATATATCGCTGAGAAGTACCCCGAAATTATTATAAATCCCTTCTTGCTGATTGGCAGTGTGCTGTTAACCAGCTACCTTTTGATCAGTGAGATCAGGCTGTTTTCGATGAAATTCAGTTCGATGGATTGGCAGACGAATAAGTATCGGTTCATCTTTCTATTTTTGACTTTAATTCTATTTGTAGTTGGACAATTTATGGCTTTGCCCGTTATTCTACTTTTGTATTTTATACTATCGGCATTGCATTTCAATAAAAAAACGATCTGATTTAGATCGTTTTTTCGTATTGTTCAAGTTCAAACAGTAACTCTTTCATTTCGATATCCAGGACGTCAAAAGTTGCGTTGAGTCCTTCCAGGGATTCTTGATTTTTGGCGCTCATTTCCATTTCTTCAAATTTAGCTTTTAAATGAAAAGCACCGATATAATCCATTGTCGGTTTGATATGGTGAGCTGCGTCAGCAATTTTTTGATGATTACCTTCAGCAAGCGCATTTCTTAAGTTGTTTAAGTCTACAGGGGTCTGGATAAGATACATTGATACAAATTGTTTGATCAAATCTGAATTGTCAAACATATTTTGGTTGATCAGGTCAATGTCGATATGGTTCATCGTCGCTAATTTTTTTTACGGGTAATTCGTCCTTGCAATTATGCAATAAAGATACGTTATTTATTTTGTATACAGGATGTATGTATGTCGGTGCTATTTCAGCCAAAGGCGCTAATGTAAAACGCCGTTCTGAGATAAAAGGATGTGGTATAACGAGGTTCGGATAGTTGATGATTTCTTCATTGAAATAAAGTAAGTCGATATCTATTGCTCTTTCTCCCCATTTTTTTAATCGTATTCTTCCTAGATCCAATTCAATCTGTTGGGTATGACGTAGGCACTCGAGTGCCGATAAAGGCGAATTTATTAAGATGACCTGATTGAGGAATGAAGGCTGATCTTCCACTCCCCAAGCGGCAGTTTCGTAAATTGAAGATTCTTCCTGAATTGCTCCGACTTGTTTCTCAAGATATTGCTTTGCCAGTGAGAGCTGCTGATAACGATCTCCCAAATTGGTGCCCAATAATATAAAAATCTTATTCATGTCGCTAAATTAAGTTTTTATGAAATAAAATACTGGGGGAATAAAAAATATTGCATTACCTTTAGTGGAAAATAAATCATTCCGTTACAGGATGGTATAAATCGGAATTAACTACAAAGTATGAGATCATTTTTTAAGTATGTATTGGCAACGATTACAGGGATTGTTATATCTTTTGTGATTCTGTTTATTGTTTTCATGGGGATTATCGGAGCAATTATTAGTTCGGCTTCTTCTGAACAGGAGGTTGCTGTAAAAAGCAATTCGGTATTGTATATATCCTTTGACTATGATATCAATGAGCGGAATGACAATAATCCATTTGGGAGTTTAAATCTTCCGGGTTATTCAACTAAAAGTATCGGTTTGGATGATATTTTGGGTAGGATTCGCTATGCGGCAACAGATGGGAGTATTAAGGGAATTTATATTGATGCAGGTAGTATCGGTACGGGATTTGCAAGTTTGAAAGAAGTGCGGGATGAGCTGCTGGCATTTAAAAAAACAGGAAAATTTGTTGTTGCTTACAATGCAGGATATAATCAAAAAGCGTATTATGTGGCGAGTATAGCAGACAAAGTGTACGTCAATCCGCAGGGTACAATTGATTTTAGAGGGCTAGCAAGTTCCACGATGTTTTACAAAGATCTATTGGATAAAGTCGGTGTGGAGATGCAAATTGTGAAGGTGGGTACATTTAAGAGTGCTGTTGAACCGTACTTTCTGAATAAAATGAGTGATCCGAACCGTTTGCAGGTAACATCCTATTTGGGTAGTATCTACGATACGTTTATCAATGAAATTTCAGCGAGCCGGAAAATTCCAGCAGATTCATTACGGGGTATCGCAGATGGTTATTTGGTTAGAGATGCGGATGATGCAGTGCGGTATAAGCTTGCTGATGCGAAAATCTATAAAGACGAATTATTATCCGATTTAAGAAAGCGATTGAAGATTGGGGATAAGGATGAAGTATCTTTTGTTTCATTAATGGATTATAATAAGAAGATCAAGGACGATGTCGGAGGATCTGAAGTAGCTGTTCTCTATGCAGTCGGTGAAATTGTAGATGGAGAGGGTAGTCGTCCAGGAGAAATTGGCGGAGATAAATTTTCAAGAGAACTACGAAAGTTAAGAGAGAATGACGCTGTTAAAGCTGTTGTGTTACGCGTTAACTCTCCAGGAGGTTCAGCACTTGCATCGGATATTATTTGGCGCGAGGTCATCTTGACTAAAAAAGTTAAGCCGGTCATTGTCTCTATGGGTGATGTTGCTGCTTCAGGAGGATATTATATTTCGGCGGCGGCGGATTCTATATTTGCTGAGCCAACAACCATTACCGGTTCAATTGGTGTTTTTGGTGTAATTCCGAACTTTCAGAATTTGATGAACAATAAAATTGGTGTTCACTATGATGGCGTAAAAACAGGGAAATTTGCAGACCTGATGACTACGTTTGATCGCCCACTAACGGCCGAAGAAAGAGATATTATTCAACGGGAAGTTGATAAAGTATATGCAACCTTCACAAAAGTTGTCGCTGAAGGTAGAAAGATATCAGTGGCAAATGTTGATAGTATTGGTCAAGGTCGCGTTTGGACAGGTAGACAAGGACTGAGTAATAAATTGGTCGATCGGTTGGGGAATCTTGATGTAGCCGTTCAGGCTGCGGCAAAAAAAGCCAATCTTAGTAAGTATAAGGTTTCGCAATATCCTGAAAAGGAAGATCCATTTACCTCGATACTGAATAATTCAAAGGAGAAAGTTCGGGTTTGGGTGGCGAAAGAGCAGATGGGAGAATACTATCGTTATTTCGATGTGATGAGGCAGGCAACGGCACAGAGTGGGGTACAAGCGAGGTTACCTTATACGGTAGAAATTCATTAATGATAATTTAATCCGATAAAAAGGCATTTATTTGATGAAAATAAATGCCTTTTTTCTATATTTAGCTGTTTGTTTGGCAAACGACAGATCCTAAAACATTAAAGTTACATAATGAAAACAGTAGATGATTTAAATTTTGCAGGTAAAAAAGCCCTGGTTCGCGTAGATTTCAACGTTCCTTTGGATGAAAATTTCAATATTACGGATGATAATCGTATTCAGGGAGCTGCTCCGACAATAAAGAAAATTTTGAATGAAGGCGGAAGTGTGATATTGATGTCCCATTTAGGAAGACCAAAAGATGGTCCTACTGATAAGTATTCATTAAAACATATTGTTGCACATCTTTCTGAGGTGTTAGGGACGGAGGTTCAATTTGCCAATGATTGTATTGGAAATGAAGCTGTAGAAAAAGCTGCGGCATTGCAAGCAGGTCAAGTTTTATTACTTGAGAACTTACGTTTTTATAAAGAAGAAGAAAAAGGTGATGTAGCATTTGCCGAAAAGCTTTCGAAATTGGGAGATGTCTACGTTAATGATGCTTTCGGTACTGCACATAGAGCGCATGCATCAACAGCAATTATTGCGCAGTTTTTCCCTTCAGCTAAATACAGTGGTTATTTGATGGCTGCTGAAGTCGGTAACGCAGAGAAAGTCTTGAATAATCCAGTTAGACCATTTACAGCGATCATGGGTGGGGCGAAAGTTTCTGATAAGATCCAGTTAATCGAGGCTTTATTGGATAAAGTGGATAATTTGCTTATCGGTGGTGGTATGGCCTATACTTTTATAAAAGCAAGGGGCGGTGAAATTGGTAAGTCATTGGTTGAAATGGATAAACTTGACCTGGCGAATGAATTGGTCAAGAAGGCGAAAGAAAAAGGGGTGAATCTGGTGATTCCTACGGATGCGCAAATTGCGGATGCATTTTCAAATGATGCCAACGTATATGACGGTCCAAATGATCAGATTCCTGCTGATCTCCAAGGTTTAGATATTGGTAAGGATTCGGCTGAGAATTTTGCGGCTATTATCAAAGATTCAAAAACAGTTCTTTGGAATGGCCCAATGGGAGTTTTTGAATTTGATACTTTTGCAAAAGGCACTAAGGCGGTGGCTGATGCTGTTGTGGAAGCAACTAAAAATGGTGCATTCTCTCTAATCGGAGGCGGAGATTCAGCGGCTGCAGTCAGTAAATTTGGTATGACTGAAGATGTGAGTTATGTCAGTACCGGTGGTGGAGCACTTTTAGAATACATGGAAGGAAAGGTATTACCGGGTGTGAAAGCGCTTGAAGACTAATATCTTTTAAAGATGATAAAAAAGGGATAGCGTTACGTTATCCCTTTTTTGTTGTAGAAAACCTATAGCAACTGCATGGAAGTCTGTTGATTGAAAGCAATACAGTACCTTCTCCTTAATGTCAGATTTTAATCAATTCTCTGTTAAATATGTCTGCTTTGCTGGCGAGTATTTATTGTATTTGCTAAATTTATCGTGACATAGATATTTATGCAGTTATTGATGGATGCTAATCACAAAATAGAGAAAGATAGTTCAGGTTTTTTTTCGGTGTTGACATATAATGTAGCAGGATTGCCGGGATTTATTTCTTCTGCAATTACTGGTAGAAGCAGGAGTATTGCTGAAATAGGTAAGAAGATCAATCCTTTTGACATTGTGAACGTACAGGAGGATTTTAACTATAATAATAGCCTTTATTGGGGAGGTAATGAACACCCTTATCGCACTAAGACAAAAGGACGTGTACCTTTTGGTGATGGTTTAAATACTTTATCCCGCTTTCCGATGTCTGATGTGGTACGTGTTCCCTGGAAGAAACGTACCGGAGCTGATTTTCTGACACCGAAAGGTTTTACCTTGGTAAAAGTGGAAATTGTCCCGGATATATGGGTAGATATATATAATGTACATGCAAACGCACAAAATAATAGAAGGGCTTCTAGTGCGAGAAGAGATAACCTTAATCAGTTGCGTGATTATATCGGGGAGAATTCCGGTGACAACGCGTTGATCGTTATGGGAGATTTCAATGCGCATTATAGTTTTGGTGATGATAATCTGCACGACTTTATGGAGTCAACTACTTTGGTAGACAGTTGGGTTGAGCTCCAGAACGGTGGACTAGTCCCTGAAGCAAATCATACCTTTAAGCCGCCCCATATGCTGTCTATTGGCAATCAGAGTGAATCGATAGATAAGATTCTCTATCGTAGCAACAGTCATCTGCGTTTGAATGCACGTGATTACAATATTGAAAATAATCTGTTTACGAATCTAAAGGGCTTGCCATTATCCGATCATTATGCTTTAGCTGCTAATTTTAACTGGGCTATCCATCCTTAATACGTATAATTTAAACTAAATGTTGGCACCACGCGTTGAGTCGCTGTATGATCATTAATATACGTTCCTTTAACGACAAACTCAAAATCCGGTAGAGGATACCTAAAAGCGTTGAAATCAAGCGATAGGTAGGCTCCAAAGCTCTTTGGTGCTGCGTCCGTCTGTTTGTGTATATTTTGATAATCGGCAAATAGGCCACCTTTAATGCGTTTTATATAGGTTAACGAACCAATGCCAAAATCAGGGTAGGCAATTGGAAATCTATAATTGACCAATACGGTGTTTTTTACTTTTTCATACTTGTAATAACTAAATCCGCTGACGAGAGGGATGTCATTTATGTATTCGTAAATGCCCGTTCCTGCCTGCGCGCTCAACCGGATCTGAAAGCCATGGTTATTGGCCAAACCAGGTAAGTAGAATACTGTCCGTGCGGATAGAATTTCTCCTTTGGCTTGGTTTTCAAAAGGCGTGTGCCTATAGGTTACGCTGAAATTCTGTCCCCACCTTGGGTATTGGTCCATTCTTGCCATGCGTGCATTGCGGTTGAAATAGAGTTGATAAGTCAGTGGGAATGCGGTTTCATAATTAAAGTTTTTGAGGTCATTGCGACTTAAGTTGTAGCGTTTCAAATAGGCTGTGGCAAAATTGAAGCCTGTTGAATAATTGTAATCAAGTCTGTAAAAAGATAATGGAATAGAAATTTGTGATGAAATATAATGTTCGCGCCAGTCAAATCTAATACTGCTGTCGGGTTTATTGGGTATGCTTGCTGCTGCGATCTGGCCTCTATTTTCGTAACGCAGTGAGAGTTTTGGAAAATACTTGTTGTAGGTAAGTTCGGCGGAATAAATACCCTTCCTGATATCGGTGTCGTATTCATAACCAAGGGCGATCTGGGTGGTGTTTAGAATGTTGTTTGAAAGCCAAAAAATACCCGGCTTGAAATTGTCGAAACTTTCAAAGTTGCTGCTGCTTAATGAAAGGCTATGGAAATTGAATGTTCGCCCAAGTCCTTTGTAGGGCGTAATGGTGTAGTTCTGGTTAGAATCCGGTACTGAAGAAGCAATGTCGAAGATGCTGTCTTTTTGTATAGCATTGCTGTAGTAATTCGAAAAATAGTCCGCTTCAGGTTTTATTTCGAAGGTACTGTCAATACTTGTCTGGCTGATTTTATAACCATTGTATTGGTAATTGTTAAAAAGCAATTGCTTTGTGGCTGGATCATAAAAAGGATTAAAAGCGCCAAATGCTGCTTTTGTGAGCAGTTGTTTTGTTCCCGATCGACGATCTATTTTGTAAATGTTATCAATACCATTGAAGTTTGCTTTTACTATAATATCCATACCTGGAAGGTATTGTGGCCGTTCATATTGTTGGCTGCCCCAAGGGGTGAGGTTTGAAATTTTATCCGTGTTGAGATCTATTTCGCAGAGTGCTGTTCCGATTTCGGACAGTCGGATGGCAATGATCTTGTCTCCGGCCGGATTAAATGCTGGGTGTTGAAGCTGTTCAGCGCCTTCTGTTTTTATGCGTTTGATTACAGAGCCATTTTTAAGGCTTATGAGCGTAAGATAACTTGTATTGGATAAATCTACCTCGATGCAGGCAATGGACTCGCCTGTGGGGCTAAATACAGGTGAATAATATCTGGATTGCTTGGTGAGATTTTGAATACGTCCTGTTTTCAGGTTCATTAAGTTAATGACACTGTATGTTCTCTTGTTGAAACGAGGGTCTTTCCGTAGCTCATCCCAAACAATATATTCTGTATTGATATCAAAATGTGGCGTCAATTGAATGCCGGTTTTGACAAGTTGTATCTCCTTTTTCCTAACAGTATCATACGTATATATAGCATTTGTTTTTTCTGGATTTTGTTTGATAAAGTAAATTAAATTCTGTTTCGATTTTGGGAGTAAATTGCTGTTATAATAGTGGTTATTTTGCTTGTTAATTTCATTATATATTTGGGGTGAATAAGCGTTCGTTTTTACTTTCCAAATAGAGTCTAATTTTGTTATTGTTTTATCAAATAGATAATGGCTATTTCCACCTATTTTTTTCTTCAGTACACGGTTAATATTATAGGGGTACAATGGACGTTTGTTAAGGTCAGAAAATAGGTCGGCCTCATAATTTGCCGGTAGTTCACTCTTGAGTGTTGTTGTCATGAGGTAGCCTATGGTATAGTAGCTGGGTACAATATCTTTAAAAGATCCGAGCAGGTATTTGTCGAAACTGTAGTACTGTCCGGATTGATAATTGGCTTTGATTGGCATTTCAAAAGAGGGTAACCGTCCCCTTCCACCACGCGAATAAATGGTCTCAGTCAGGGTGGCATCGCCCTCGAAAAACCAAGAGGGAACTGTTAGTCCATAATAAGCTAACGCTAATTGTTCAAAAAAAGGAGCACCTAATTTACCTGTCAATTTGTCAAATTGACTAACGTGTCTAGATTCATGGAGGATCAGATTGGGTAGCCAAGTTTGGTTGTCAGGCTCGGCTCCAGCGGTGCTATAAAGCTCGGATTTTCTAGGCGATAATTGTACAAAACCGTTTGTCTGTAGATTCGTGTTGTGGATAATAAAGGGAATTTGCCTTGGTGTTATTTTGTAATTTCTGCTTGTTGTGCGTAAGGAATTATGCACATGATTTGCTAGGGTAGGGGCTTTGTCTTTCATCTCTTCAGGGAAGATGAGTTTAAAATTTGCTGTCTCAATCTTGAACCATTTTTGGCTTAATGGAGCCTGGCTATCTTCAAAAAACTGCCCGAATGTTTCTTTTGAATATATGGTTGATATTGAAAGTATTAAAATACTGATAATTATATTTTTATGTTTCATTTATATGGCTTATTTGTAATTTGCTATTTTTTTTAGCTAAATATTATTGTTTTATATGAATTTAAACTTTTTTAAAATATATAAAAGTAATTGATTTATATATTGTTATGTTTTTATTACTATTGTTTTTTATGCTGTTTATTTGTTGCTTAAAATCGAATTTCACTTGCTGCTGTCGATATGAAAAACTACTTTTCGAATGGCTTGAAGCATGTGACGAATATACTCAAATATTCATCTATAAGGTAGTGGGTGCTGAAAAATAGTTGGACATTTTTTAGTTGCATAGGTTTTAAGGATGGCGCAATATAAAAGCTGGTTGGGTAGAAAGTTGGATTCCGAAAGTCTCCTTGTTTTAGGTTTGATTTTTTTTGGTATGATCAGTCAGCATTAGGAGGATGTTTAGTCAGGTGCTTCCGTCTTTTTTTTGTTTTAGAAGAGTGAGACTTTTATGATATGTAATTATGTCAAAATGTCTTGTTTTTGCTGCGCTGTTTTTTTTGCTGATCCGTTGCTGCTGAAATACGGTTACTTGTTTTTTGGTCTTTTTATTATTTATTTTTTTATTCAGAATTTACTTTAAAAAGACGATTTTTGTAAGATATAATTTGTACCGATGTAGGATTTTAAAATCGAAAGGAAGATATGGAAGAACTGGAAATGCAGGTAAGTCAAATAGAACAGTTGATAGCGAATAGTGATTTTGTTGGGCTGGAGGAATTTCTAAATGAATTGAATATTTCTGAGGTAGAGGAGCTCATTGATGAATTGCCTGAGCATGGTCCACTTTTTATAGAATCGTTAAATTTGAACCGAGCAGTCAACGTTTTTCGTATCCTAGATTTTCCTACCCAAAATCGAATTTTTAAGAAACTTTCGAAGGCGAAAATTAGCGCTTTAATCAACGAATTACCCCCAGATGATCGGACTTCTTTTTTCTCAGAAATGAAGGATGATATAAAGCATTTAATACTGCTCTTGCCGCCGAAGGATAGGGTGGAAGCTTTGGCTTTATTGGGGTATCCTGAAGATAGTGTAGGACGTCTGATGACGCCAGATTATATCACCGTAAAAGCGCATTGGAGTATTGAAAGAATATTGGGGCATATTCGCCGGTATGGAAAGGATTCCGAAACGATTGATGTACTTTATGTAATAGATTCAAATGGTAAATTAATTGACGATATCCGTATCAAAGATGTATTGATGGCGGAACCCGAAACAATCGTGGGTGACCTGATTGATTATCGTTTGATTTCGTTGAATGCTTATGACCCACAGGAGGAAGCAATTAATATCTTCCGTATGAATAATAGGGTTGCGCTTCCGGTCGTTGATGGGCAAGGAGTAATGCTTGGGATTATTACAGTGGATGATATCTTATGGGTAGCCAATGAAGAGTATACGGAAGACATGCAACGTATTGGCGGTACCGAGGCACTGGATGAACCCTATCTGGATGTTTCCATTAAAAACCTCGTCAAGAAGCGGGCCGGTTGGCTGATCGTTTTGTTTCTAGGACAGTTATTGACTGCGACTGTTATCGAACATTTTGAAGAGCAGATGGCAAGCGCGATCATGTTGTTTGCGTTGATGCCCGTTATTATTTCCAGTGGTGGTAATAGCGGCTCACAGGCATCGACGTTAATCATACAGGCTATGGCATTGGGGGAGGTGACGCTTTCAGATTGGTGGCGGGTGATGCGGAGGGAAATCTTATCCGGCCTATTGCTTGGACTTATTCTGGGTGCTTTGGGCTTTTTGCGGATCATGGCCTGGCAATCTTTTGCGCATAGCTATGGCGAATATTGGGTATTGGTCGCTTTGGTTATTTCTCTTTCCCTGATAGGAGTTGTCCTTTGGGGCTCACTTATGGGGTCCATGCTTCCTTTTGTGATGAAGAGGTTGGGAGCCGATCCAGCGAGTTCATCCGCGCCATTTGTGTCAACGCTCGTCGATGTTACAGGCCTTTTGATTTACTTTACGGTAGCAACACTTATTCTCAAAGGGGTATTGCTTTAGGAGATCATTGAATTTGGTTTGTTGGGGAAAATAGGGCGGAAAATTACATGCTTGTGTGGAAGTAAAAATGAAATTATGCTGTTTGAGTTGGCTAAAGGAGGTTTTTAGTGATGATGAGCAAAAAGAAAAATAAATTATTCTAGTTGTATTTTAGGAAGTTGTAAAAAATGTTTTCAAAAAATTTGTAGGATTCTAATAATCTTCCGATACTTGCATCACGGAAACGCAATAGGGTCTCCGGAAAAATTGAAAAAAGCATTCCTGAATAGCTCAGCAGGTTAGAGCATCTGACTGTTAATCAGAGGGTCGCTGGTTCGAGCCCAGCTTCAGGAGCAATTTAATAACTTACATAACCGGAGTTTTTAAAATATTCAATTTTTCATTCCTGAATAGCTCAGCCGGTTAGAGCATCTGACTGTTAATCAGAGGGTCGCTGGTTCGAGCCCAGCTTCAGGAGCAACA
>JAITLV010000061.1 GCA_031277685.1 Sphingobacterium sp.
ATTTTGGTAGTACCAATATCGAGTCCCACGATAATTGGGTTTTCTCTTTCAATTTCTGCTGCCTTTGAGTTCATAATTTCCTGTATTGTTGCTGTATTACTATAATGTATTATTTGCTATTTTTTTTGTTTGATCATCTGAAAAGCTCCAATTTCCACGCTTTTCACAAATGATCTGTCCTCCATATTTTACATTCACCACACCATAGGCATTAATACCTACTTTCGGCATGATCTGCGTGTAAAATGTTTTTAATAATTCAAACTTCTGTTCCAACGAATCAGCAGATCCAACAATCAGCTGCTGTGTTCCGACACGGGGAACAAGTTCAATATCATGGTCTGCATTCACGTAAATCTGGACAACCTGATTACTCCACAATTCATCTTTACCGATAAATTCCGCCACCTTCACCAAATCCTTCACCAGCGGAGTTGAAATCGTATCCAATGCCTCGTTATATCCTTCCGCGATATTACCTGTTGCCACCATGATATGCGGAATATATTTCAACGTTGTCGGTATCTTTAAACCTTTGGGGTCAACATAGAACTCCCGTCCATTTTTGTTGATCACCCGCATGACCGCCTCGCGCTGATCTATATTAATCCTTACAGTACCGTCCATGTCAGCATGAATGCTAGCATTCGATACATAAGGCAATTTTTTCAAAGTCTTTTCAACGCGTTGAAAAGGAATACCATTGACCTTCTTCCCCACAAAATTCCCGTAATTTTGCGCGATCAGTTTTGAAATATCTGCCTGATCGATGAAAGCTTCCGTACCTTCTATGACAATTTTCACTTCTTTACAAAGCTGCTGTTCATCACGTTTGCCCACAATGGTCATGATTACAACGACTACAATGACCCCAATAAAAAAAAGGGTAAAGTAGAGTACACGATTCCATTGTATGTCACGTAATTTTCTAAACATGCTCAAAGATCATTTGTAATGGTTTCACCAATTTATCTATATCTCCCGCACCTACAGTCACGATCAAATCTGGCTTTTCATTCCGTGCAAAGTCTAAGACTTCTTCTGGTGTCACAATCTGTTTCTGTGGCGCTGTGATTTTATTCAATAACCAACTTGAGTTCACCCCATCAATCGGAAGCTCCCGAGCAGGGTATATTTCCATCAATAATAGGTTATCAGCCATGGATAACACCTCGGCAAATCCATCCACAAAGTCTCTCGTCCGCGTAAACAAATGCGGTTGAAATACAACATTTAGTTTCTTTGTCGGATATAATTTTCGCATGGAAGTCAAAAATGCACGCAATTCCTCAGGATGATGTGCATAATCATCAATGTAAACTACTTCTGGCGTACGAACGATATATTCAAATCTTCTTTTTACCCCTTTAAATGTTGTCAAAGCTTTCTTGATTGCATCCGCAGAAATTCCGAGCAGACGCGCAACTGTAATTGCTGCTACCGCATTTTCAACATTGTGAATTCCCGGAATACCCAGATGGATATCTTCAATTTTCCCATGCACATCCTCATAATCAAAAAAGAACTCTCCCTCCCTTACGTGCACATTAGATGCATAGGCATCCGCCACTTCATGGCCAGAATAACTGATCTGACCTTTAAATTCCAATCCTTTTTTTATAATACGGGTACCATCCTCAACCACTTTGTCCAAAAACAACTGAAATGATTCAAGCAAGTGGCTTTTATCACCATAGATATCCAAATGGTCTGCATCCGAAGAAGTCACAATAGCGATATTCGGATGGAGGGTTAAAAATGAACGGTCAAATTCATCTGCTTCAACGACAACCGTATTATTATTACCATATAGGACATTCGTATTGTAATTGGAACTGATACCACCTAAAAAGGCCGAACAATCATAACCTGAATCTTTTAGTACATGTGCCACCATTGTTGATGTGGTTGTTTTACCATGTGTACCTGCCACCCCAATTGTAAACCTACTTTCACTAATGATACCGAGTACCTGCGATCGCTTGTACAACACATGACCATGAGATTCAAAAAATGCTTTAATCTTCGAATCTTTTGGAATCGCAGGCGTAAATATGACCAACGTAGTCGTGGTAGGCTGATGGAAAATAGTATCGATAGTATTCACATCATCCTGGTATGTGATCGAAATCCCTTCTTTGACCAACGTTTTGGTCAATTCAGTTTCCGTACGATCATATCCATTCACCTCACAGCCCAAATGCTTAAAATAGCGTGCAAGGCCACTCATCCCTATTCCGCCTATTCCGATCAAGTAAACTTGTTTTATTGCATCTAGATTCATACTCATCTTCTATTTCTTATTTGCCAATTTATACACTTGCTCCGCAATCTGAACATCTGCGTCCAGTCTACCAAGACTTTTTATATGCTCACTCAACTCCATCGCTTGACCCGAATTATTTAACAGATCCAAAGCTGTTGGCATCAAGCTCTCTACAGCCTCCGAATCCTTCACCAACAGCGCAGCATGTTTGTTAACCAAAGCCATCGCATTTTTGGTCTGATGATCTTCTGCAACATTGGGTGAAGGAACCAAAATAACCGGTTTCCCGACAACACACAGTTCAGAAATAGTACCTGCTCCAGCCCTACTAATAATCAGGTCAGCTGCAGCATAGGCATAATCCATTTTTTGAAGAAATGCCATCATCTTTACGTTCACTGGAAGTTTTCCTTCCAGTTCTCCCCGAAGCCTGTCAATATAAAAGCTACCACATTGCCAGATCACCTGCACATCTTCCTTACCCAAAGCATCCAAATAAGCAACAACACTTTCGTTCAATGTTCTCGCGCCCAGACTTCCGCCCAATACTAATATTGTTTTCCTGTCCTGATCCAGTTCAAAGAATGCTAATGCCGCCGCCTTTTTACCTTCAATCATGACAGATTCTCTTCGTATCGGATTTCCTGTCAGCAATACTTTATCTGCTGGAAAAAATTGCTCCATTCCTTCATAAGCTACACAGATCTTTGCTGCTTTCGCACCAACTTTTTTATTTGTGACACCTGCATAAGAATTCTGTTCTTGAACCACTGTAGGAATTCCCAATTTATTCGCCATCATCAGCAAAGGCCCAGAAGCAAATCCCCCGACACCTACCGCGACATCTGGTTTGAAATCCCGGATCACCCGCTTTGCTTTATTAAGGCTCTTCATCAATTTAAATGGTAATAAGATATTTTTCCAGAGCTGCTTTCTATTAATCCCCTGAATATCAAGCCCAACAATAGTATAACCTGCAGCCGGTACTTTATCCATTTCCATCCGACCATTAGCCCCTACAAATAAAATCTCATTTGCAGGATCCATTGCCTTCAATGCATTTGCAATTGAAATCGCCGGAAAAATATGTCCTCCGGTACCACCCCCACTTATTATTACTCGAATTGCCATGCGTAATCTATTGTTTAAGCCGGAATTGAACCGATTACCACTTTTTTAGGTTTCGGCCTCTCGTCCAACTGCTCTTTTCCTTTTAATTCTTCAATATTTCTACTCACACTCAGGATAATGCCCAAGGCGACACTTGTAAACAAAATTGATGTCCCGCCCATACTCACTAAAGGTAATGGCACCCCGGTTACAGGCCCCAACCCTACTGCTACCGCCATATTAGCGAGTGCTTGTATCGTCAAACTGAAACCTAAGCCAGCGGCTAAGAATGTTCCAAACGCTTTCGGACTCATGGTAACGATCCGAATACAGCGATACATAAATGCCAAATACAGAAATAGCAGGATCACTCCACCCACCGTACCATATTCCTCAATAATAATTGCATAAATAAAATCGGAATATGGATGGGGCAATACATTTCGTTGCACACTATTGCCTGGCCCCTTGCCAAAGAGTCCTCCCGTCGCTATGGCAATCTTTGCATTATTAGCCTGATAGTTCTTATCATCCTGGAACGAAACTGTCTTCTCTACTTTTTCAGTATGAAAGAAGGATTTCACCCGACTGATATAGGTAGCCCGACGTGGGCCAAAAAAGATAACCATCATTAGCAGCACAGCACCACCACAACAAACAATCGCAATCTGTTTAACACTGATCCGACCAATCAACAACAACAACACGCTAACACCAAATAACATGAGTGCTGTAGATAAATTGGCCAAAGCAATCAGTATAAATACCCCACATACTGAGCCCATGATTGGTAAAAAGGACTTTTTAACATCTTTAATCTCTTCCTGTTTACGGGATAACATCCGTGCAAGAAAAACGATCAGCGACAGTTTCGCTAAATCTGACGTTTGAAAGGTCAGTCCAATACCCGGAATTGTCAACCAACGACTCGCCTCATTTACTTTACTACCAAACAAAAGAGTAAACAGCAATAATGGAATGGTAATTCCCATCATAATTTTGGATATACCCGCATAATATCGATAATCCAGTTTATGCGAGAGATACATGAGGATAAATCCCACTGCAATGATCGAAAAATGCTTCAACAGATACATTTCTGTCCCCTTCCCCTCTTTATAAGCTAAGGTTCCGACTGAACTGTATACGGCCAAAAGTGACCACCCCGATAAGATAATCACAATGATCCATATCCAGCGATCACCTTTTAATTTAGACATTATGTTCTGTAGCATATCCCTTTTTCTTTATGGTTATACCATTTATTTATAATTCCATTACAGACGCTTTAAATTTATCGCCGCGATCTTCATAGTTTTTGAACCAATCAAAGCTCGCACAAGCTGGGGATAATAATACCGTATCACCTTTCTTAGCTAAATGCGATGCCAATACAACAGCATCCTGCATGGAAGTACTATTGACGATGATATCAACATCCTGTTCAAAAGCCTTATGAATTGCCGCAGTATCCTTTCCAAGGCAAACGATAGCACGCACTTTATCTTTCACCAAATCAGCAAGCATACTATAATCATTTCCTTTATCTACACCCCCTAATAATAATACGATTGGGGTCGAAAAACTCTCCAAAGCATACCATACTGAATTAACATTCGTTGCCTTTGAGTCATTGATGTAGTTTACCCCCCCAATACAAGCAACATGTTCAAGACGATGCGGAATATTCACATATGATCCCATACTCTCTTTCATCGCTTGATTTCTCAATTCCTGCACTTTTGCAATTAATCCAGAAGCCATACTATTATAAATATTATGCTTCCCCTGCAATGACAATTCCTCAGTTCTCATAGTGAATGTATCGTTATTTGGTGTATTAATAATCATTGTTTTATTGGCAGTTAAATAAGCTCCCAATTCAACAAGCTGTTCTTGTGTAAAAGGCAAATAGGTCCCTTTACTATGGTGTCGTTCCAATCCTTTTATCGTTTCTGGATCGTCTAGACAATAGATAAAATAATCCTTCTCTGTCTGGTTCTGAATCATTCTAAATTTTGAATCCACATAATTCTCCATTTTATGATCATAGCGATCCAAATGATCAGGCGTAATATTCAGTATGACGGCAATATCCGCTCTAAAATGATACATATCGTCCAACATAAAGCTGGATATTTCCAGTACATAACAATCAAAATTTTCCCTTGCCACCTGAAGAGCAAAGCTCTTCCCGATATTACCGGCCAAACCAACATGGAGACCACCATGCTTGAGCATCTCATAGGTCAGCATTGTTGTCGTGGATTTCCCGTTAGATCCCGTTATACAAATCAATTTCGCTGCTGTGAATTGAGCCGCAAACTCGATCTCGGCAATTACTGGAATATTTTTTTCCTTTAATGCGATAACCAAAGGCACTGTTTCTGGAATACCAGGACTCTTCACAACTAGTGCTGCATTTAATATCCGAGATTCATCATGGTTGCCCTCTTCGAAAGCTATTCCTTCGGCCTTCAACTGTTCCTTATAATGATCTGCTATCAATCCTTTATCCGACACAAATACATCATATCCCTTTTCCTTACCCAGGATTGCGGTACCCACACCACTTTCACCTGCGCCTAGAATGACCAAGCTTCCGGATTGAGGATAATATGTTGTTGCAATATTTGACATCGTTATCTAATTTTTAATGTTACAATTGTTAGAATGGCTAGAATAATACCCACAATAACAAAACGAGTTACAATTTTCGCCTCATGATAGCCCTTCTTTTGAAAATGGTGATGAAGTGGCGACATTAAGAAAATCCGTCTTCCTTCACCATATTTCTTTTTGGTGTATTTGAAATAAGAAACCTGCAGGATTACTGAAAGATTTTCTAGCAAAAACACACCACACAAAATAGGAATCAACAACTCCTTACGGATCAGAATAGCAAACGCAGCGATGATACCACCAATTGCCAAACTACCCGTATCTCCCATAAAAACTTGAGCAGGATAGGTATTATACCATAGAAAACCTACGCAAGCTCCCACAAATGCTCCTGCAAAAATCACAAGTTCGCCAGAATTGGGGATATACATAATATTGAGATAATCAGAAAAAATTACGTTACCAGAGACATAGGCCAAAACGGCCAATGTAACCCCAATTATTGCGGAGGTACTCGTGGCCAAACCGTCTATTCCATCTGTAATATTAGCGCCATTGGATACTGCAGTAACAATAAAAATGACGACAATTAAAAAGACGATAAAAGTCAGATAGTCACTTTGCAGGCCAAACATTTTAAACACCTTGGCATAGTCAAATTCATTGTTCTTGTAAAATGGAATATTTGTCTTAGAAGATTTCACATTTTCGGCATATGTTTTTTCACCTGTCCCTTCATTAATAACCACTTCTACTGGTTTAGTAGATGTTGGCTTGTCTACTCCTTTACGCACCACAATATCCGGATGAAAATACATTGTGCAAGCAATAATTGCACCTAAACCGACTTGACCGACAACTTTAAATCTTCCTGCTAATCCCTCTTTATTATGTCTGAAAACTTTGATATAATCATCCAAAAATCCGATTGCCCCCATCCAAAGCGTAGTCACAATCATGATAATCACATATATATTTGTCAATTTGGCAAATAATAATGTAGGAATAAGAATACCCGCAATGATGATTAATCCACCCATTGTTGGTGTACCAGCCTTCTTTTTTTCCCCTTCAAGCCCCAAATCACGAATTGTCTCCCCCACTTGCTTATCCTGCAAGAATTGAATCAATTTTCCCCCAAAAACCGTGGTAATAATTAATGAAACGATTACCGCCATAGATGTCCGAAAGGAGATGTATTGAAACAACCCGCTTCCAGGTATATGGATATATTCGCTAAGCCACGTAAATAGATGGTACAACATATGTCTATTTTTCGTTAAATGTATTCTCTAAAATTTCTTTATCATCAAAATGATGTTTTACACCATTTACATCTTGATATTTTTCATGTCCTTTTCCAGCAACCAGAATAATATCCCCTGGAGTTGCCAATTGATATGCAGTCCGTATTGCTTCTTTCCGGTCTGCAATTGAAAGTGTTTTTACTCTTTGATCAGCACCAACACCAGCTTCTATATCTTTGATAATCTGATACGGATCCTCTGTACGTGGATTGTCAGATGTAATCAAAAAACGGTCGCTGTAACGTAATGCTGCCGCTGCCATCTCCGGCCTTTTGGTTTTATCCCGATCACCACCACAGCCCAATACTGTAATAATCTTTTGTTCTGGGCGCCGTAAGGAACTAATTGTCTTTAAAACATTTTCTACCGCATCAGGTGTATGCGCATAGTCCACAATACCAAAAACACCAGAAGGGGATTTCATTGTTTCAAAACGTCCTTCCGCACCCTTTAATGTACTTAAGGCAGTCAAGACCTTCACCGTTTCCTGCTCAAGCAAGATTGCGGCAGCATATACGGCCAAAAGATTATATGCATTGAAATCACCGATCAATTTCACCCAAACTTCTTGCCCATCAATACTCATCAACATACCATCAAAATGGCTTTCGATAACTTTTGCTTTAAAATCAGCGCCAGAACGTAATCCATAACTTTTTTTATGAGCTACTGTATTTTGAAGCATGATCTGACCATTTCTATCGTCAGCATTTGTCAAAGCAAAGGCATGTACATCCAGATCATCAAAGAATTTCTTCTTCGCTTTGATATAATTATCAAAAGTTTTGTGAAAATCCAGGTGATCATGTGTAATATTCGTGAATATCGCACCAGCAAACACCAACCCCGCAATACGCTCCTGTACGACCGCATGCGAACTGACTTCCATAAAAGCATAATCACAGCCATCATTCACCATATCTCGCAACAGCTGATTCAACTGGATCGGATCCGGCGTAGTATGTGTTGCGGGAATTATCTTCGCACCAATTTGATTCTGTACAGTAGACAACAAACCAACATGATAGCCCAACTCCGTAAACAACTGGAATAACAGTGTTGCCACAGTAGTCTTTCCATTTGTACCAGTGACGCCGACCAACTTAAGCTGTTCAGATGGATTACCATAAAAATTAGCCGAAGCCACACCTAAAGCATAGGCCGAGTCTGCAACCAAAATGTAGGCAACAGAGTCCAATGTTTCAGCAGGAAGTTCCTCCACAATGACCGCCCTAGCCCCAGAAGTGATCGCTTTATCGACAAATAAATGCCCATCCGTCTGAACACCACGCACTGCGATAAACAAACTTCCCAACTCCACTTTTCTGGAATCAAAGCACAAAGAGTGCACATCGACCTCTTCGAGGTTTCCCACCACCTGTTGAACAGGGATAGCATGCAATACTTTTTTTAAATCCATCATTACTTAAGTTCTAAATTTACCGCCGTTCCGAATGGGAGTTTTTGACCTGCCGCCAACGATTGTGCTCCCACTCTTCCCTTTCCAAATACATGCGTTTTAAATCCCGCATTTTCCATCACATATAGTGCATCCATCAATCCCATTCCCACTACGTTCGGAACAATTCCTTCTTTATATTTCAAATCCACAAATGGCACGCCTCTATTCGATGTATCCACTTCTCCCCTGGCCACCATATCCCAATTCACTGTATTAATCCCCAATTTGTCATATACTTTCTTACTTGCCTCTCTTGACCCCTGCAACGTCAATGGCATTCTTCCACCAACATTCACTGCCTTGAATGATTTTTTTCCCTGCATCTCCATATCATTCGCATAAACCATATCTGCAAGCTCTTTAAAAACAGGTCCGGCTACTGATCCACCATAATAACCATTTCTCGGATTCCGAATGACCACAATAATGGAGTATTTCGGATCTTCAGCTGGGAAATACCCTGCAAAAGATGACTGATATCTCCTTGCACCATAACCTCTTGAGCCATCCGCCATCTGAGCTGTACCGGTCTTACCTCCTGATGTGTACAACGGACTCGCTACACTTCTACCCGTACCTTCAGTCATTACACCTTCCATCATTCCCCTTACCTCCGCCAATGCATGATCTGAAGCGATCTTTTCATTGATTACCTTCGCCTGAAAGCTCTGGATCGTATTCCCCAAATGCCTAATCTCTTTGACAAACAGCGGCGCAATCAATTTACCGTTATTTGCAACAGCATTATAAAATGTCAAGGTCTGCAATGGCGTAATCTTCATCTCATAACCATAAGCCATCTGCACCAAGGACAAGCCGCTCCAAGATTTACTTTTTGACGTTTTCACCAATGGAACTCCTTCGCCTGGAATCTGTAAATCCAATGTCTTTCCAAATCCAAAAGAATGCAATTTTGAGGTGAACTGATCCGGATTATCCTTATACGCTTGGTAAACAAATTTTGTAACCCCAACATTTGAAGACTCTTCAAAAGCTCTTTTTGCAGAGACCACAGATTTTTTCGGTGCATGCGAATCGCGAATTGTATGCTTGTAGATCGGCCAGTTACCATTTCCAATATTTATGGTCGTACTTGAATCGATTTTCTTGTCGTCAATCAATGCTAGATAAGACGCAAGTTTGAATGTTGACCCTGGATCAGCACTTTGCGCAATAGCAAGATTAAACTTCTCCCGATAGACACCATCTTTATCCCGCATGAAATTGGCCACTGCCCGGACTTCACCGGTTTTTACTTCCATCATCACGACACATCCCTCATCTGCATTGCTCACAATCATCTGCTTTTCCAATGCTCGCTGTGCCATATCCTGCATATTTACATCAATTGTAGATATGATATCCGAACCATCAACTGGTGCCACTTCAATATCACGATTGACAGGAATCCAAACCCCACCAGCAATACGTTGCATCAATCTCTTTCCACTTTTCCCGTCAATGTACTCACCGTATGCCCCCTCCAATCCAACATGGATATTTTCTTTCACATTTTTATAACCAATGGTTCTTGCAGCCAAATTGACAAACGGTAAAATCCGTTTATTCTGTCTATCGGTAATCAAACCACTCGGAAAACGCTCCTTCTCAACACGGGCGGACTTAAATAAAGGAAACTGCTTAACCTTTTTTAATTCCTGATGCGATACATTCCGCTTAATCAGCAGATAACGTTGCTTTTTATTTCGCGCTTGTTTTAATAATGTCAAATATTGCCGTGACGATTTATCCTTAAAAAAATCAGCCAATTTAATCGCTAGAGAATCAACTTTGAGATTGAAATATTCATTTTCTTCCTCAGGAATAGCCATAGCATCAAAACGAAGCTCATACTCAGGAACAGAAGTTGCTAACAAGCTACCATCGTTGGAATAAATATTCCCCCGTGCCGCTTCAACTTCACGCTCTTGAATAGAAAGACTATCCGCTAAAGCTTTCCAATGTTGCCCATCCACATATTGCAACTTCAGCATTTTCCCAAACACCATAAATGCAAGTAGTACAATAAGTCCAAAGGCAAAATAGACGCGAACAAGAATCGTGTTTCTGATACTCATAACTCTCTCTATTTATCTTCTTTTTTCTCTACAACTTCAATCTTGATCGGCGGCTCCACCCGTTCTTTTAAACCCAACGAGTCTACGCGCTTTGCGATCTCTGTCTGTGTGGACATTTTCATAAGTTCAGCGGATAGCGACTTATGATCCCAACCCAATTCTTTAACTTCCTTACTCACCTTATCGATACCTCGAATTGTTCGCTCAGCGAAGTGACGATTAGAGATATACAACAACATCAGAAAGGCGATGAAAGCCCCAAAAGGGAGATACTCCAATATTTTGTTTAAGGAAAGGTCTCCAACGGTAAAAAGCGTTTTAATAAACGCTTCTGTTTCTTCCGCCTTTTCCTCGACAGTTTCTTGCAGTTCCTCCTGAACTTCTTCACTCAATTCTTTCTGTCTTATTGTATTCCTGCTCATCTTTTCCTTCCATTTTTAAGACAAATCCAACCTTTCAGCAATACGCAGTTTCGCACTGCGCGATCTATTATTTACAGCCAGTTCCTGTGGCGATGCTGTAATCGCCTTACGACTCAACACATGGAATGGCTTGATTTCATTTCCAAAAAAATCTTTTTCAACATCTCCTTTAAACTTCCCTTTGGCCATAAAATTTTTCACCAAACGATCCTCCAGGGAATGATAAGACATCACAACCAATCTTCCTTCATTTTTTAACACATCAACAGTCTGTAACAAAAACTCCTGTAATGCTTCCAGCTCACGGTTGACCTCAATACGTAATGCCTGAAAAACCTGCGCATGGTATTTATGTTCCTTTCCTTTCGGAACCATTCGTTGAATCACATCTTTCAATTCAGCAACGGTATGTATCGGCTGCGTCAAACGAGCGGTAACAATTGTTTTCGCCAGTGACTTTGCATTCATAATTTCACCATACATACCAAAAATCCGATGCAGATCTTCTTCTGCATAAGTTGCCAAAACAGCTTTCGCATCCAAATCCCCCACCTGATCCATCCGCATATCCAGATCTGCATCAAATCGAATTGAAAAACCACGATCAGCTGCATCAAACTGATGCGATGAAACACCTAGATCTGCCAAAATCCCATCCACAGCACGTACCCCATGTAGACGAAGACTATTCTTTAGAAACCTAAAATTCTGATGAATCAATGTAAAACGAGGATCATCAATTACATTACCCAAAGCATCTGGATCCTGATCAAAAGCAAATAGCTTCCCTTCTGGCCCCAGCCTCTTCAGTATTTCACGAGAGTGACCACCACCACCAAAAGTCACATCAACATAAACACCATTTGGCTTAATCGCCAAAGCATCCATGCATTCTTGCAACATTACCGGAACATGATACACATTCTCCATATTACTATATTCCAAAATTAATATCTCCCATTACCTCTGCCGCCAAAGATGATATATCCTCTACTCCACCATCACCCATCAGATCATCATATCCTTCTCTGGACCAAACCTCTATCTTATTGAATTGACAAGCCAAAACCAGTTCTGTAGTTATTCCCGCAAATTCCAACAAGCTTTTCGGCAACAAGACACGTCCTGCCGCATCTAAAGTCAACTCCGTAGCTCCACGTGTAAATGCACGCACAAATGCCCTTACTTTTGGATCAAATTGATTCAATTTCGCCAATTTAGCTGTCATCAAATCCCACTCTTCTCTTGGATAAAAAACAAGATGTTTCTCAAAGCCGCGATTCACAACAAGCCCATCTCGCTCAACATGAGGCATCTGCCTCTTGAGCGCAGCTGGCAACACCATCCTTCCTTTGGCGTCTAGCTTGCATTCGAATTCTCCGATCAACTGAGTCATATCGTCAATTATCCTATTCTAATTTAAATGTAAAAGTATACACTTTCTCCCACTTTCCCCCACTTTGCAACATAAAAAAGTTTTCCACATCGAAAAATAGCTACAAGAAAAAATAACATCCATTTGCCAACCCTCACATAAAACCTTATTTACAAACAGTTAAACACACATTTCAATCAAATCCATCGCCAAAATGCGGCCTCATATTTTTCTGTTTTTTTTTCTAAAATCCTCAAATGAATTGTAAAAATTTCCTCTTTAGAAATTTAATTTTACGCTATTTCTCCCCGAAAATGGGGGAAAGTGGAGGAACCATAAACAGATAACGAAACAAGTGGCTGAAAGTGGGAGAACTAGGCTTAAATAAGAACAGTAGAATTCGTTATTGTCGAGTAAAACCAATAATTTTGCATAAATTTTATATTATTTAAGATATGCACAGAACACACACTTGTGGAGAATTAACATTAGCTGACTTAGGGAAAACGGTTACCCTAAGTGGATGGGTTCAAAAATCCCGCGATTTAGGGGGTATGACTTTCATCGATGTTAGAGACCGATATGGTATCACACAATTAACGTTCAACGCAGATGATGATGCATCTTTACGTGCCAGTGCCCGCGAACTGGGAAGAGAATATGTCATAAAGGTAACCGGAGAGGTTATTGAACGTTCCAATAAGAATTCAAAAATCTCAACTGGAGATATTGAAATCAAGGTTTCAAATCTTGAAATATTAAATGCTGCAAAACTACCTCCTTTTACAATAGAAGATGAAACGGATGGTGGTGATGATATCCGAATGAAGTTCAGATACCTGGATCTACGTCGTAATCCTGTACGTGAGAACCTGATTTTACGACACAAAACCTCACAAGAAGTACGTCGCTATCTTGATTCTCAGAATTTCCTTGAAGTAGAAACACCATACCTCATTAAATCAACTCCTGAAGGAGCCCGTGACTTTGTCGTTCCTTCCCGTATGAATCCAGGTGAATTCTATGCGCTACCGCAGTCGCCGCAGACATTCAAACAACTATTAATGGTATCAGGTTTTGATCGCTATTTTCAAATTGTCAAATGTTTCCGCGATGAAGATTTACGTGCTGACCGTCAACCCGAGTTCACACAAATCGACTGTGAGATGTCTTTCGTCGAACAAGAGGATGTTTTGAATATCTTTGAAGGCCTTGCGAAACATATCTTCAAAACGATTAAGGGCATTGATCTTGGATCTGTACCTCGCATGACTTATGCAGATGCCATGCGTCTCTATGGATCCGACAAACCAGATATCCGTTTCGGAATGCAGTTTGTTGAATTAAATGACCTGGCGAAAGAAAAAGGATTCCCCGTATTTGATGCAGCTGAATTGGTTGTTGGTATCAATGCTGAAAACTGTGCACATTACACCAGAAAACAACTAGATGCCTTAACAGATTTTATTAAACGTCCTCAAATCGGCGCAACAGGCCTAGTATATGCAAGAGTAAATGAAGATGGCTCAGTTAAATCCTCTGTAGATAAATTTTTCAGCCCAGAACAACTAACAGCAATTGCAGACAAGTTCCACGCGAAACCTGGAGATTTGCTATTGATTATGGCTGGTGGTAAAGATAAAGTTCGCAAACAATTGAATGAATTGCGTTTGGAAGTCGCCTCACAACTCGGCCTGCGCAACAAAGATACTTTTGCACCGTTATGGGTTCTAGACTTTCCTTTATTGGAATGGGATGAAGATAACGCAAGATACCACGCCATGCACCACCCTTTTACCTCTCCAAAACCGGAAGATATTCCATTGTTAGATACAAACCCCGGTGAGGTCCGAGCAAATGCTTATGACTTTGTTTTAAATGGTGTTGAGGTTGGCGGTGGCTCTATCCGTATCCACGATAGAGAACTGCAATCCCTTATGTTTAAACACCTTGGATTTAGTCCCGAAGAAGCACAAAAACAATTTGGGTTCCTGATGGAAGCTTTCACCTATGGAGCTCCCCCGCATGGAGGGTTAGCATTCGGCTTTGATAGGCTTGTATCATTGTTGGCAGGATTAGATACCATTCGTGATGTAATTGCATTCCCGAAAAACAACTCGGGAAGAGATATCATGATTGATGCTCCCTCCACTATTCACCAAGAGCAATTGGATGAATTGAGCCTAAATATCGATATAAAAGAATAAATTTCCAGCTCGATTTTCGAGAAACAATTTATTAACACTATATTTAAAAGTTGGTTGTAAAAGACCAACTTTTTTTTGTGAAAAATCAGCAGATTAGATGTCAGAGAGTACGGCAAATACGTTTTTAAAGGAAAGTGCACAAAAAGCATTTGACACCAAACATCGCGATATTATCAATTTCAATATCGACAAATACAGTATTGCTTTCGAGAAAGGGAAAAGCAAATTTGCAGATCTCGAAAACTCCAAAATAAAAGCAAATTTGATCAAATGGAAAGTAATGGAAAATCTAGATCGATATCTATTACAGTTTGAAGCAAATTTCACTGCACGTGGTGGGAAAGTAATTTGGGCCAACGATGCGGACGAAGCCCGAGAGGAGATTTATAAAATCATCGAGCGAAAAAAAACACGATCGATCGTAAAATCTAAATCTATGGCTACGGAGGAAATTGAATTAAATCATTTCCTTGAATCCAAAAACATAGCGGCTATTGAGACCGATCTTGGAGAATATATTATTCAATTATTAGACCAAAAGCCGTATCATTTTGTTACCCCCGCGATGCATTTGAGTCTGGAGGATATCGCCACACTTTTTCACGAAAAATTTGACACCCCTCTGGATGCATCAGCAGAACAGCTAACACTGAAAGCCCGTGAATTATTAAGGGATAAATACCTGGCAGCTGAAGTTGGAATAACAGGAGCCAACTTTCTAATTGCCGAAACCGGGAGCATTGCCATTACAGAAAACGAAGGAAATGCGCGTCTGACCTCTACTTTTCCAAAAACTCATATCGCGGTTGTTGGCATTGAGAAAATCATTCCCACACTACAAGATTTGGAAATATTTTGGCCGCTTCTATCCACTCATGGCACAGGTCAAAACTTAACTGTGTATAATACGTTACTTACGGGCCCAAAACAATCTTATGAGTCCGATGGTCCTGAAGAAATGTATGTTATCCTGCTCGACAATGGCCGTAGCAATTTACTCGCTCAGAAAGAACAGCGTCAGGGTCTCTATTGTATCCGCTGTGGTGCCTGTTTAAATGTATGTCCTATCTATCAGAATATAGGTGGCCATACCTATGAAACGACATATCAAGGCCCTATCGGCTCCTTAATTTCGCCACATTTAAATGGAATGAAGGAATTTAAACATCTGAGCTATGCTTCTACCCTCTGTGGTAAATGTACGGAGGTTTGCCCCGTGGGAATCGATATACAACGGATGCTTCTAGTCAACAGAAAAGATTCCGTGGAACAAGGCCTGTCGACTAAAGCAGAACAGAAAGCCTGGAGTTGGTTTACCTACGGTATCCAACGTCGAAAATTGATTGATTTTTTCGGAGGAAAATTTAAGAACTTCTTTCTCCGGAAGTTTTTTAAGAAAACCTGGGGGGATCAACGGGAGTTACCGAAGCTAGCCGAGAAATCCTTTTCCAAACAATGGAAAGAGCAGCAAAAAAACAAAGAATAACAAAAAAGTGGCATAAGCTTATCAGGCTAATGCCACTTTTTTTATTAGCTTCGCTGCAAACCTACAGTTAATGACTTCTAAAAATATAAAAACATACCTTCCTTGGATTGATCTTCTACGCATTTTGGCTTGCTTTATGGTTCTGATATCCCACAGCTGTGATGCATTTGTCGGAACATTTGATAATAGCAGCACATTTCATCAGGGTGTGTTTTGGGGCAGTATCGTTCGTGCCTGTGTACCATTATTTGCCATGATGTCTGGCATACTACTGTTCCCAGTACAAACCGATGTTGCCACTTTTTATAAAAAAAGAATAGGCCGAATAATTATTCCATTAATTTTTTGGTCCATCGTGTTGCCTATTACATTTTTCATCTACCTGAACTTTATTAAAAGTAGCAACAGCGCTTTAATAGATATGAATAATTTCACAATCCAAGCAACATCGATAAAAATATATACCGCCATCTTCAATTTTAATTATGACACAACCCCTTTATGGTACATGTATATGTTGATTGGTTTATACCTGATCATACCAATTATCGGAAGCTGGTTGAATCAGGCAAGTAAAAAAGATATTCAATATTTCCTCGGTTTTTGGGCGATTACGCTTATTGCGCCTTATATTAAAATGGTCGCTCCAACTTTGGGTTATACAGGCAACTATGGTCAGATGGGACTATGGGGCGTTTGTAATTGGAACGAATTTGGCACATTCTATTATTTCTCGGGCTTCTTGGGGTATATCATCCTGGCTTATTACCTTGTAAAATATCCTTTTCAATGGTCACTGGCAAAAACAGTATCAATTGCAGTTCCATTGTTTGTCGTAGGTTTTATGATTACATTTTCGGGCTTTCTGTTGACCCAAAAATATTATCCGGGAAATTACGCTAATCTGGAGATTGTCTGGTATTTCTGCAATATTAATGTCGCGCTGATGACTATCGCGGTATTTCTTATCGTACAAAAATTAAACATTCGTGAATCTAAGTGGTTGAAAAATATATCAGGAGCAACATTTGGCATCTATTTATGTCATTTTATTATCGTACAAGCTATAACAGACACATTGCTAACGGTCAGCTATCTCCCGGCTTCTGTAAAAATTCTTTCGATCGCATTATTAAGTTTTGGGATAAGCTATTTTATTACAAAACTTTTTGACACAAACCCCATCACACGGAGATTTATTCGTTAGGCAACAACATGCAGCGGATCTCTATCCGCTAAACAACAGCATAAAAAAAGGGGATCTATGATCCCCCTTTCTACTAACACTCACCAATTATTAATATGAAAACTATCCTAATCTAAAACTTATGTTGTTTTTGCTTCAACATCAACTGCTTTTTCACTCTCGCTTCTCTTAAAATCACCTTTTCGCATTTGTCGATGCTTTTTCCAATTTTCCTTATGCATTTTGTGGTTCTCAGCGTACGAATCTTTCAACGTCTTTTGTTGTTCCGGCGTCAATAAGCCCATCATTTTTTCATGATCAGCAACGCGTTGCTTTCTCATTTTTTCGCGGTACACTTTACGCTCAGACGCTATTTTTTTATGGTCTTGTGCTTGCTTCAAATGGAATGCATAAACGTCTTTACGCTGTTGATCCGTAAACTTCAGCTTTTGATCCATACGATCTGTTTTGATCTTAGCCAGCTCTTCAGGGTTTTTATTTTTTAGACCATCATGCTTTCTATCCTTTGAATGCTTGTGCATTGGAGCATTCATTTCTTTGGTATCAGATTTAAGATCCTTTTTCTCCTGTGCGAAACCTGTTAACATTAATCCGGATAACGCCAAACTTAACATCAATTTTTTCATCTCTTTATTTTTATAAATCAACAATCTTTCAATTTTAATAAGCTGTCCTTCCAACCTATTTATCTATAAGAGTAGTGTTGACCACCAAAAGTTTAAAATGCCATCTGTTAAATAAAGTTAAGAACGGATTTATTGGGATACTGCACTTAAACGGATAGGCAATGTATAGGCAACACGTACAGCACGTCCATTCTGGACACCAGGTTTCCATTTTTTTGCTTTTTTCAACAGATTAATTGCAGCCTCTCCTGTGTCGAACTTCATATCCCGTTTTACAGCGATATCAGTCAATGATCCGTCTCGTTCCACAACAAAAGAAACTTCGATTACACCCGACACGCCTTGTTCCAAAGCCGATTGCGGAAAACTATAGTTTTCGGATACCCATTTCATAAAAGCTGGCATTCCACCTACCGGAGTAGGCATGATTTCCACTGTAATAAAAGGTTGGTCAGCATTTCCATCTGTTCCCCCAGCTGACACTGATCCTATTTTATGTCCAGTAATTCCGCCATCCTTCTTAGACGAACCAAATTCACCCCGCGCAATATGGGTTCCCGCAGCATTTGCTTTCAATGTGATACGTGCGGTCATTGTATTGGGTTTATTCAGCTCATCCTGTGTAGCAACATCCTCGGTGACATCTTTTGCTTTCGTAATCTTAGGTTCCGGCAGACGCACCAAATCAAACTTCGAAAGATCCTGCGCAATCTGCTGCGGTGCTTTCTCCTGCATTAAAATAGGTTCCTCTTTTACCTCTTCTTTTTTATCGGCTTCTTTCTGAATCGCGTCTAGATCCTCAGGCAACATATCAACAATCGTAGTGGTTGTTACAGGCATAGCCTTTCTAAAATATTTGTTATAACTATAAGAACCCACAATCAAAAGAAAAGCAAAGGAGACAACAATCATCAATCCGATATTCGTCGCTTTAGTTGATAGATTCCGCAATTCATATGCGCCATACATCTTGTTGCGCCCTGCAAAGATAACATCCAGCCATTCCTTGCGATAGATATTCAATTTTGAGTTCATCATAACATTAAAGTTTAAATCTTTTCATTATGATGCGCGAAACCCTTATATTTCATAAAAATTTTGCACACGCTTATGAAATCACTTTTTTTAGCTATTCTTCTACTCACATTATATGGCTGCGATAACAGTCAAAATCAATCCAAACCAACAGTTAAAAATGAAAATAAAGAACAACTAATTTCACCTTATTTTGGTTTTCTGAATCAGCAAAAAGATTCATTAATAGCGCTTCCAATGGATCAAGCAATGGAAAGTCCAGAAAAATACAACTATGTTATTATAGAAAACCAAGTTAGCCCACTGGAATTTATACAGAATAAAACGGACAATAAGGAAAGTAATGGGAGACAGACGGCACAAAACTTTGCAAATAGCGAAGGCTCATTGTTTACGATAAAAAATAAAATTAAATCGGGTGATTTTGGAATACTCGTCAATCAAGCTTTCATAGATCAGTATAAAATTGAAACTTTTACAAAAGTTCAGCGCGAGACAAGCCCAGAGATAAAAGAAAAACTTGAGGAAAAATATAAAAGGAAAATAAACAAAAGTACTACAGTTGCAGTGCTGAATGATAAAGCTGAATTCAATCTGACAGTTTTTGAAAACCAGCAAGATTCGGCACTAGCCGTATTTTCCTATATAAAAGAGGATCAACTCATTAATCTAGATTTCCCTGCCACGTATGATGATATTAGCACCTGGCGTGTTGATGATGGCGGTCAATTTGATAATGAGGCCTTTGAGATTCTTACTGTACTCCGTTCAGAAGCTGGAATTAGTTTTGTTAGTATCTTTTGGGGAGCGGAAGGTTATGAATTGAATCTCTATCAGCCGAAAAAAGACAAATTTAGTTCTTCGGCACAGGCCTATGGTTACAGTTCGCCACTGTAGCTTTCCGATCGATTTCCTAGTGTATTGACTAGGAAATCGATAGATTTTTACAGATGCATTCTTGCCATCGGAGCAACATCCTGACCAACGAATTCCCCTTTTAAATATTTATGATATCCAGCAATGGCGATCATCGCTGCATTATCGGTACAATATTCGAATTTCGGAATAAACACATTCCAATCATATTGCACTCCCATTTCGATCAGCCCCTGTCGTAAGCCCGAATTCGCTGAAACACCGCCCGCGATCGCAATATCTTTTACTCCAGTTTGTTTTGCCGCTTTCTTTAATTTGTTCAATAGAATGGAAACAATACGGGATTGCACACTCGCACATAAATCCGCCATATTTTCTGTCAAAAAATTAGGATCCATTCTTAACTGGTCTTGAACAAGGTAGAGTATTGCCGTTTTTAATCCCGAAAAACTAAAATTAAGCCCCGGAATCTGGGGTTCGGGCAATTTGTATCTATTGGCATTACCCTCAGCTGCGAATTTATCGATAAGCGGGCCGCCTGGATAAGGAAGGTTTAAAATCTTAGCTGTCTTATCAAAAGCTTCACCAGCTGCATCGTCCAAGGTTTCGCCCAATAACTCCATCTCGAAATAATCTTTTACGAGAACAATTTGTGTATGACCACCAGAAACAGTCAGACATAAAAAAGGAAAGTTTGGCTTTGGATCTTCAATAAAATGGGCCAGAATATGCGCCTGCATGTGATTTACATCGATTAACGGAATATTCTGCGCGAGAGCAAATGATTTCGCAAAAGAAGTTCCGACCAAAAGAGCACCTAATAATCCAGGTCCTCGTGTAAAACTCACTGCATCTATTTGATTTTTGCTTATTTTTGCTTGACGAATGGCTTCATCCACCGTAGGAATAATATTTTGCTGATGAGCACGTGAAGCTAACTCCGGAACAACTCCACCATATTTTGCATGGATAGCCTGAGTAGCAATAACATTTGAATGAATTTCACCGTTAATACAAATAGAAGCGGAGGTTTCATCGCAAGAGGATTCAATCCCTAAAATAATAGCCATAGCTAGAGGTAATAAATTAGAATACAAAAGTATCAAAAAAATAATTAAAATAATGTCAATAGTCCTAGGTAGTATATTCGTTATACTGCTTGTACTGGCATTATCGTTACAGCTAAAACCTGTGCAAAACTTTGTTGCCCAGAAAGCGATCAACTATTTATCCAAAGAACTGGACACCAAAATCAGTTTAAAAAGCATCTATTTTAAGCCTTTTAAATCCATTGTTATAGAAGATTTCGAAATCTATACACCAGAAGGCAAGAAAATAATAAAATCCGGAAAAATAGAGGCAAGTGTCAATCTATCCCAATTGATAGAACTAAACAAAATTGTCATCAACAGTCTGAAAATTGAAAATACAGCAAGTAATTTCGAACAATTTAAAGACAGTAGTAATATCTCCTTTCTAATCCGTTATTTCAACCCTCCAAAGAAAGAACAGAAGAAAAGTTCAAAAAAGATAATTTTTGATATTCATGAGCTAATCATTGACAACAATTCATTTAACTACGTTAACCACAGGCAAAAACACTACGCTAAAGTTGTTGATTTTGGTGACCTCGGCATATCAAGACTGAATGCACACTTCAAGAATATAAAAATTGATTCGAATCGGATATCAGCAGATATCAAAACATTCAACCTTCATGAGAAAAAAGGATTGGTTATAAAGGGGCTTCTTGCACATGCTTCGGTAAGCAACAATAGTATTGAACTCTCCGATTTAATGCTGACAACCAATCGCTCAACAGTCAAGAATTACATTAAATTAAGTTATACCAATTTCGCGGATTTTACGGATTTTATACATAAAGTACATGTAAAAATACAGGCGCGTGACTCGCGCATACACTCCGAAGATATCGCATTTTTCTCTTCCCCAATGCATCGGGTCAAGTTTGATGTAAAGATCAAGAACTCAAATCTAGAGGGTACCGTAGCAGCGATCAATGCATCAAAAGTAGATTTGACCATAGGAAAAAACACGAAATTATCGGGCGATTTAAAAATCGTTGGTCTACCCGATATAGACAAAACAAACTTTATTATCCCCCATGCTTTTATTTCCTCCGAATATAGCGATCTCCAAAATGTGATTGGCGAACTCGGTAGTTTAAAGAACTTCAAACTTCCCGAGGTTGTCACATTATTCAATAAATTCACATTCAAGGGTAGTCTACATGGACAGTACAATAACTTTAAAACTATAGGCAGTTTCACTACGGACATCGGCAATTTAGATGCTAATGGAACACTAGATCTACGAAAAGAAATGAAATATGCCGGTAAGTTTCAATCAAAAAAATTTGATCTCGGCGCCATAACCAAATTAAAAGATCTTGGCAGTTCAGGTTTCGATCTACAACTGGATGGAACAGGCACCAATCCCAAGTTTTTAAAGCTGAATATAGCTGGCAACCTAACTCATTTCAATTTTAAACAATATACATACCAGCAGATTCAGGTTAATGGAAATATAGACAAACAATTGTTTTTGGGTTCAGGAGCAATACAAGATCCAAATCTTAGCTTACAATTTACAACAGACATAGATTGGTCCAACCAACCTAATTATCATCTCGATGCTGATATACAACAGGCTAATTTAAAAAAGCTCAATTTCTTTCAGGGTGATTCGATCAACCTGATCAACACAAAATTCCATACGAGCTTAATTGGGGATAATATTAATAACATTACAGGGGAATTTAAATCTGACAGTGTAAGTTTCACCTCCTCCAAGGGAAAATTTGCGATCAAAAATATCAATTTTCTTGCAGAAGGTGATCAGGAGGCACGATCCCTGACCTTACAGTCTGCCATAGGACACATAGATCTCAAAGGAAGAATAGATCTAAACACTATAGTGCCCTATTTCAAAGCCCTTGCTATGCGCTATGCCCCTGCAATAGGTTTCGAAAAAAGTGAATTCAACCGCCAGGATTTTGATCTCAATGTGAATATAAAATCATTCGAGCCTATTGCAACATTCTTTAGAAAAGATATCGCCTTAGATAGTGGCGCAACATTAAACGCAAAATTTACCAGTGAAAAGCAAACTGCAAATTTTAATTTCTACGCTCCTGAATTTAAATACAATGGCATCCGTCTAACCCATTTGATTATCGACCAAAATGCGAATCTGAACAATATGGAATTACAAACGTCCATAGATCAGATCAATTTTACCGATAGCACATACATTAAGAATGTCAATATTTCAAACACCCTCGTCAACGACAGTTTACAATTCAACATTAAGATGTCAGAATTGGAAGCAAGCAACAGCTTAGATCTCAATGGTGTTATTCGATTTGCTCATGCAAAGCCTGCTTTCATAAACTTTTATCCATCCAATATTCTGATAAACAAAGAACAATGGCTAGTCAATAATGATGCACAG
Organism: Sphingobacterium sp.; assembly: GCA_031277685.1. Classification (GTDB taxonomy): domain Bacteria; phylum Bacteroidota; class Bacteroidia; order Sphingobacteriales; family Sphingobacteriaceae; genus Sphingobacterium. The sequence goes on from JAITLV010000061.1 coordinate 23,554, forward strand.
CTAAAAATTTCAAAGGGCAAATGGTATTTTGAAAAACTTACGTTGAGCCATGCTGAACAAAAAGTACATATCGATGGTATATTGTCAAATGATATCTCAGATCAAATCAATCTCAGATTCCAGGACTTTAATCTCACCTCATTAAATGGTATCACCAAACCGTATGGCATTAACCTGTCAGGAAACCTAAATGGAAATATCGAAGTCAATTCAGTATTCAAATCGCCATTTGTTGTTGCCAATATCAAGACATCTCCAATATTATATAACAATATCCCAATTGGAGCATTGCTCCTTAGTGCCAATTATGACCCTGAAAACCAGTTGGTAAAACTTGACAGTAAAATAGAAGAAGGCGATAAACTAATTCAGTTAACGGGCTCTTACAATCATCTAAGTGAAAGCAACAAACTCAATCTTAAGGCCATTTTGGCAAATACAGATGTATTTGTTTTCCAACCTTTTCTACGAACCCTGGTTTCGAATATCAAAGGCAAAGTAAATGCAAATCTAGACATTGAGGGTGACATCCTAAATCCCAAAATTAGCGGATCCGGAAACCTCGACAATGCATCAATGGTTATCAATTATCTAAAAACCCCCTATCGCCTTTCTGACGAAATCAATGTAACTAACAATAGGATATTCCTGACAGGTCTCAAAATATACGATCAGAAAAACAATGTAGCCACAATAGATGGTGTTGTTGACCTCAATAAGCTAAGTGATCCCGATATAGATGTGACGGCTGAAGCTAAAAATTTCATGGTATTGAATACATCCATAAAAGATAACAACATCTATTATGGTACAGCCTATGCTTCTGGTACGTTCCAGTTCAAGGGCCTAACATCCGCAATGAACATTAATATACGTGCTAAATCGGAGGAAAACACAGTTGTCAATATCCCCTTTAATAGCGCAAGTACAATCTCGGATAGCGATTTTATCTACTTCATTGAAAAAGATTCTACCAAAATCAAGAAAAATCAAAAGAATCGGAATTTTAATGGTCTAACCATGAATATGGATCTATTGATCACACCAAATGCTGAGATCAATCTTTTTTCTAGTATGGGTGAATTGTCCGGAAAGGGAAATAGTAACCTGAATATGCGGATATCTTCACTTGGAGACTTTGAGATGTTCGGTGACTTCATTATTAACAGCGGGAAGTTCAATTTCACAGCCCAAGATTACATCAACAAAATTTTCGATTTAAAGGAGGGTGGTACAGTACGATGGGCCGGAAACCCAGCTGAAGCGAATATCAATATCAATGCGATCTACCAGCAAAGGACGAGCTTAGCTCCCCTATACAATGCAGCTGGACGGGAAGAAAATCCCGAGCGGGTACTAGCACAAGCTGATATGATTCTAAAAGGACAATTGGGTCAGCCTGACATTACATTTGACATCAATTTCCCACAGAACCCTGGTGTTAAAGATGAACTACAGGGTTATTTTTCTGATGCCAACAATGTCAATCAACAAGCCCTTAGTTTAATTGTCAGACGTAGCTTTACGCCAGGTACACAAAGTGATTTTGGGAAAGAGGTAAATAATACATTACTCTCTGCAGGCACCGAAATTGCATTTAATCAAATCAATAATATCATCGCGCAATCACTCAATATCAATTTCTTTGATATCAATATCAAGTCACTTAATGATGCTTCAGCATCACTTCGCCTATTTAACGATAGACTGGTCCTTACTGGCGGAATTTCGGATCGCCGTAGTCAGGCTCTAACCGATTTGAATGTGTTCTCAGATCGTGTTTCAACTGACGCGGAAGCCATGTTCTATTTGCGCAAAGATGGTCGCCTTGTACTTAGAGCCTCTAACCGTTTAAACACGAGAAATTTCCTACTTAGTCCAAATGATGGGGAATACATTAGTGCATTTGGTCTATTATATAGACAAGAATTCAATACATTCTCTGAATTTTTGAAACGATTATTTCCATTTGGGAAAAAGAACAGCATTCCCCCGACCCAAACAGATCCAAAGAAAAGCCAGACAAAATAACCAAAAGGCGAAAAAGTACCACAGGCGTCCGATGCCGACGCGATCAAGAAAAGACCCAGAACGCGATCCGTGATACCCGGATATGAAATCACAGAACAAATTAATCGCTATTTACCTGCGGATATAAATCGACCAAATATCGTATCCAAACGCGGTATGCTGTGCACAAAAAAAGGCCTTCCAAGAAATCTTGGAAGGCCTTTTTTTATGATGAAAATTGCTTACGCTAATTTTTCGAATTCTTTAAATTCAATAGCACTGCTATTCAATTTAACCAAACCTTTTAAGTGATCAAATACTTTCAAAGCTTTAGCTTCTTCAAACAAACGGTTACCTTGTTCTCTGTCCTGCAACAATTGAATTGCAAATTGGTTCAATTGCTCATCAGAAGGCTCTTCGTTGATGTTATACATCTTAATCTGTGCGTAGATACGTTCTTTTGCTAAATTGATAACCTCATCATATTTAACTTCAAGGCCGTTTTCTGTAACAACACGGTTCTCGATGATTGTCCATTTCAAATTGTTCAAGAAATCGGCAAAACCTTCGTTAAGTTCTTCTTCAGAAATGCTAGGGTTAGTCGCTTTCAACCATTTTTTCAAAAACTCTTCAGGGAACGTTACATCAACTTTCTCCATACCAAAAGTATACATATCATTACGTAATCTTTGATCTGAATTTTGTTTAAATAAGTTTTCCACTTCTTCTTTTACTTTTTCAGTAAATTGAGCTTCTTCAGTTACTTCACCTTCTGCAAACAATTTATCGAAAAACTCTTGGTTAAGATCAGCTTCTTCCAGACGATTGATGTTTTTGACAGTCAATTCAAATTTAGTGACATCCAAAGCCGTTGCTTCTTCTTCAGTAACACCTAAAATACGTGCTAAATCTTCAGTTTTGAAAGCTTTCTTAACATCTATTTTAACAGTATCGTCTTTTTTAAGGCCTACCAAAGATTTCTTGATTTTTGCATCTTCAACGATATCCGTACGGATTGAAGTCGTTTTTTCAAGACCTTCTTCTTTATCTTGTTTCAAAGTTGCGTACAATACATCGCCTTCTTCTGAAACTTCAGGATTAGTCATCTTTCCATAACTACGACGTAAGTTTTTGATACGATCAGCCAAAGTTTCTTCATCCGCTTTGATATCGTATGCCGCAAACTCTGTCTCAGCAGTGAAAGGCAATTCAAAAGCAGGAGCTAGACCAATTTCATATTTAAAATTGAAATTATCTTTATAATCCCAGCTATATTGTGCATCATCTTCCAAAGGAAGTGGCTGACCTAAAACTTCTAATTTATTCTCTGAAATATAATTTGTGATTTTATCATTCACCAATTTATTGATCTCATCAAATAAAATAGTCTTACCATAGGTACGTCTGATATGTCCTACAGGAACTTGACCTGGACGGAAACCTGGTAATTTTGCCTTTTTAGCTTGCGCTTTAATCTCTTTGTCGACTTGAGGATTATAATCTTCAGGTGCTAATGCGACGTTGATTACCGCATTGATTGCATCTACATTCTCGTGTGAAATATTCATACTCTTTTTAGCTATATCGCATTCATAAAAAAATCCTCCCGAGGTTTTAAGTTCGGGAGGACATCAAGTGCGGAAGA
>JAITLV010000188.1 GCA_031277685.1 Sphingobacterium sp.
TTACCAAAAGATCAGGACCACTTCAATCAGATCCAGAGCGTATTTGATGACACAGGTGCTCAATTTGACTTCAAGGACTCCAAAACAGGTAAGTATACTTCAATTACGGTAAACTTGAACGTAAAAGATGCCGATCAGGTCATCTACTACTACAAAGAAGTAGCGAAGATAAAAGGTGTTATCATGTTATAAAAGAACAAATCAGGCTGTCGAATTGACAGCCTGATTTGTTTTGTACCCCTTTCAAGATTAATTCAGACTCTATTACACAAATATTTACTTTTTAGAATAGAGAGACTCTCTAAGAATTATTTCTACAGTCCACCCTCAATACAGATCTTTATCTTCAAAAAATCACGCCGATTGTCCCAGACACTATGATATAAATCATCGGCTTCTTGTAAAAGATCAACCTAGAAGTATTATATACTTGGCCCCCTAATAAACTGTATATGACCGATTCTCTTTATCTTATTCAATTAACTTTAATAAAAAATTTGTGAAACGCCCACAAAGCAGTATATTTATCCTCTTAGTTTATTATATTTTATGAAAAGAATTTTATCGGCTATCCTATTATTGGGAGCAGCTCGAATTGCCTATGCGCAGACCTCACTTGACAAAGACATCGAAGGCGTTAAATCTAGAAAAGGTAGTTTTGTTACTGAATTGAACTTCAATCCATTTAAAGGAAATCTGAGCTTAAACAATGCTCTAAATCAGATCAAAGGGCGGTATTTTGTTCAGGATGACCTTGCTTTACGTTTGGGAATAGGAATCAATGTGCTCGATTCTGCAGCAAATTATGGAAATCCCTACGGCACAAATGGTTATTTTAACTCCAATACCAAAAAGAGTACAGGATTTGATCTCAATATTGGTATTGAAAAACATTTTAAAGGAAGCTCCAGACTGTCTCCTTACATTGGATTTGACCTCTCCATCGGCTCTAAAAGTAGTAAACAGGAACTATCTACCAGCGCATATACGATGAACCTAAAGAATGCCTGGATGGAAGTTATCTATCAGCAGACCAACAATGGCTATTATTCTTCTATGCAATTAGTCCCAAATGCATATACAAGATTTGGTGCCTATGCCGTTGCCGGATTTGACTTTTATGTTTCCAAAGGCCTGTTTGTTGGCTATGAGTTTAATTTAGGTTATTTACAGACAAAGTATAAAAAACCTGATATCACAGTAACGGGAACTGACCCTGGTTATGGCTCTTATATCTCGGAAAACAAAACCAAGACGTTTAAGAGCTCATTGGTGAATGGCCTGAGAGTAGGATACGCATTTTAAAAACAATAAACTTATTGATCATTATGAAAGGGATTAAAATACTGTGTATTGTTTTTATTTCATTATTTGGACTATTTTCATCGTGTAAGAAGGATGACTTTACGCCACCAGCAATTCAGACACTGTCAGTTAAAGCTCAATCGTCGACTTCATTTGAAGTTGTTGGTAATATCGCTAAAAGGGGGAGTGAAGGGATAGAGGATTATGGATTTATTTATAATACTAGCCAGGAAATAGGAGAAAACAAGGGCATAAAAGTTTCCTTGGGAAAAGATGCTAAGGAAGGAGAGTTTCGTAAACAGATTAGGGTTGACGGGACATTACCGTACTCCTACAACAATACGGTTTGGGTACGCTCCTACTTACGGGACTCCAGGGGCACTGTTTTTGGCACAATGCTTAGTGTCAACCTTCCTAGTCCTTCTATGGGAGACATTACACCAAAAATGGCCATGTCGGGCGAAGTCGTAAAAATCACAGGTACTTTTTTCGATGCGACAGCAAACAATACCGTTGTTACAATTGGTAATATCAAAGCAAAGACTGTTTCAGTAAGTCCAACTGAAATAAGTGCAGAGGTACCAAGTGGTATACAAGCCAGCCATGGAAATTCTGTCAATGTTTCTATTCAGATCGGATCTACTCCAGCCGGCAATAGTTCTTTCCAGATACTCGCGAATCTTAAGGATTTTTCTCCTAAATCTGGGACTGTGGGCTCAGAATTAAAATTCACTGGCGATAATTTACCTGATTATTTTGGCAGTTCAAATATCCAGGTTGAAATGGGAAATCAACTCATTAATCCTTCGTACTATTACGGAACCATAAATGTCCCCTTCACAGCCAAGGAAAGTTCAGATCTTGCGATAACCATTAATGGAAAGAAAAAAGTGCTGGGAACGTTTAAAGTAACTCCGCCGGTAATCAGCGAAATATCACCCGAATCCGTTTATCCAGGACAATCTATCATGCTTCGTGGGACGAACTTCCCGCCCATTAATGATGGCGGTGAGGGCCGCCCTTTAGTGAAATTAGGTGCAGGAAGCTACGGTGATGTATATTTCTATGATAAAGGAATATACACGTACAATGTCCCGGATAATATAGCAGAAGGAGATTATTCCCTTTACCTAAAGGTTGGACCGCATGAAGTACAAGCCCCTAAAAAGTTGAAAATTTTGGGTTATTCAGCCACGAATTTTTCTCCTAAGTCTGGAAGTTCGCTTCAGCTGATCAATATCTCCGGAAATTTTATTGCCGGAAATTGGTATACGGTGTATTTTGGTTCCGTACAAGGCGGTGGAACTGCAACTTCGCCGACGAATTTACAGGTAACTGTTCCTTATGGAATGAGCGAAGGTAATGTTAAGATTAGCGTTGAATTCCCAAATAAAAAAGTAACCATTCCCGGCGACTTTGAGGTCGTTGGTCCTTCGTTTACTTCCTTTAGTCCGACATCTGCGGTACCGGGAACAGTGTTAACGATCAAAGGTTCGGGCTTTGTTCAAGGTTACGACACCATCGTGAAATTCGGTTCAATTGCCGTAGCTCCTAATAGCGTAACGTCGAATACAATCTTAGTTACCGTACCTTCAAATGTATCTCCAGGTGCAATGAAGCTAACGGTAGTGACAGCAGGGCAATCTGTTGCACATAAAGATAATTTTACGCTATTGGACAAATAGCATTCGATTTAGGAATTCCTTCCTATTAAATCGGAGCATTCTAAAAACATCAAATTTAATTTAGGTTACAAAAAAAGCCCGCTTTACGCGGGCTTTTTCGTATCATTTGAAAAGATAACCTTATTCTTGGCCAGCACCAGCTACAGGAGCTTCACCGGCAGGTTTATCCTGCTTTGGTTTGTCTTCTTTCGGAGGACGAGGCAATAACGCTTTACGCGAAAGCTTCATTTTACCTTGTTTGTCGATATCCAACAATTTAACCGTTACTTTATCACCTTCTTTGAAGATACCGTCCATTGTTTCAAGGCGTTTCCAGTCGATTTCAGAGATGTGCAATAAACCATCTTTACCAGGCATGATTTCAACGAAAGCACCGAATGGCATAATTGATTTCACTTTACCTTCGTAAGTTTCACCAATCTCTGGTTTAGAAGCGATTGCTTTAATACGACCTACGGCATCATCGATAGCCGCTTTATTATCTGCGAATACTTGAACAACACCTTTGTTATCAACTTCTTCGATCGAAATTGTAGCACCGGTCTCGCGTTGCATCTCTTGGATAATTTTACCACCTGGTCCGATTACAGCGCCAATAAATTCTTTATCGATCAACAATTGAACGATACGAGGTGCATGTGGTTTGTAGTCTTCACGTGGAGCAGAAATTGTTTTCTTCA
>JAITLV010000333.1 GCA_031277685.1 Sphingobacterium sp.
ATGAACTGTTACCAACTTGGTACCGTCTGGAAAAGTAACCTCAATCTGCACATCATGGATCATTTCAGGCACGCCTTCCATGACTTGGCTTCTTTTCAATAAGGTCGTACCATAAGACATTAAGTCAGCAACAGAGCGTCCGTCTCTTGCTTCCTCCATAATCTGCGCACTGATATAGGCAATACATTCAGGGTAATTTAGCTTCACCCCACGCTTTAGTCGCTTTGCTGCCAGTTCTCCTGCCAAATGCAATAGCAGTTTTTCTGTTTCTCTTGGTGTTAAACGCATAAAAAATAATTATTTGTTATTTTGTTAAAGGAATTATTATAAAACTGGAATCGTAAAATATGCTCCAAAGGCCACACGATTGTATTGGCTTTTGGCCATATCCATATGCCCTTTGTAGTTCACTGTATTACCTACATAACCAAGGTAAAATCGTAAATCCTGATTGTGAAAAGGCTTATGTTGCAACGCAGCAAAGTACGTCCAGTTTTGACGGAAATTCTTGCCCACTTCATTATCATCCCTTGCTCCGGCTGTTTCATAGCCTCCTTTCAGTGCTACTTCCCATTTTTCACTTAAAAACTGATCATACCGTACAATTGCTGAGGCGTAATTGACATCCTTTGCCAAAATGCGTCCCGCCCCTGTACTTCCGTAAAAGTCATTGATTGCCGATGATGCGATCAAAGCATGGTCGACCCCTAGATAAGAGTATTGCAGGTCTAAATAGACCATTTGCTTTGTCGTTTTTAATTTATTTGCTAATGAAATGGAGTGATTGGTATGTCCCTTTGCAAACTGGGAGATATTATAAGACCACTTTGTATTTATTTTTTTATCCAAAAAAGCGCCGACCCAAGTAAAGTAAGCACCCATAGGCACATCAGAACGCTCCAGATCACCCACGGCAAAGCCATTTTTGGTATGCACGTCCATAAAGCTGTCGTTTGTGGTATTATAAACCTGAGCATGTAAGGAGTGATTGGAATTCACCTCGTAAGACAATGTTGCCCCAACCACAAATAAATTCAGGATACGGTCAACATAATCGGTGAATTTATACTCATAAATTGGATTGTTTTCAAACTCGTAACTTCCCACAATAGCACTCTGTTTACCTGCCGTGACCGACCATTTTAGGCCTTTACCAAACTTGTATTTGATATAGGCCATATCCAAAGCCTTTGATCCATTGTCCTGACTGGTCGGAGCAAATGATCTATTTAGACGAAAACGTACTTTATAAGAGAGTTGCTCATTGTAATCGCCACTCATTAAGATACGTGCTTCGTCCAAATTTGCTTTTGCCTGGCCCGAGCCATCGCTATTGTCAGCTTGTAAACCCGCACGCAACAAAACATCCATTTGAAATGATTTTGCTCTTGCAGGCTCTTTCGACAATAAACTACTTTTGGATAATAAGCTATTTCTTTCTGCTGGAATGGAATCTACCTGAGTCTGCTCTTGCGCCTGTAATGACGCAACGCCCAAACCCAAGGTTGTAATAAGTGAAAGTGTTTTTTTCATCCGTATAACTTGCTTTTTATTGGTGATGAAGCGATCAGATTTATTCATTCGCGAGGACTTGAATAAATCATGATGGTTTCATATGATATACCTATCTCTGGTACAAGTATATCACGGCAGTTTAAAAATGAAATAAGGATGAGATTAAAATGAGATTAGAAAGCCATTTTAGGTAGTGTGACAAGCACCTGGGTACCTTGTCCTTCAGCAGAATAAAGTGTGAGTTCGGCACCATGCAGATCGAAGATATTCTTGGCCAAAACAAGCCCTAGGCCATTTCCATAGATATCTCCAACATTGGATGCACGATAAAAAGAAGTAAAAATATGCGGCTGATCTTTCTGTGGGATACCGATCCCTTTATCAAATATTTGAATTGTAATATTTCGGTCATTAGAACTAATGGCAACCTGTACCTGCTCTCCATTACCATATTTATAAGCATTGGAAATAATATTGCTAAAGGCAATATAGAATAGGTCGGGATTGGCAAAAACGGTCAGCTCATCACTATCCTCAGGGATTTGGGTGAGATCAAAAGATAAACGAAAATCCTTATGGATACTTCGTTCCGCTTTATAAATTTCATAAAGCAATTCATCTATACGGATAACAACTTTATTATCGACCTCCCCCTTGAAGCCCATTCGGGACAATTGGAGCAGGTTATTAATAATAAGTTCCATCTTATCGGCATATTTTGCAATAGTCTCCAATGAATAATAGGCTTCATGTTCCTTGGGAATTAAGTTTTGCGCCAGTTCTGCTTCACCGCCGATAATTGTCAAAGGTGTTTTTAACGAATGGGATGCATTACCGATAAAACTCTGTTGGGATTGCACTGAAATATCTAAACGATTGAGCATAGAGTTCAGGTTAGCAATCAATACCCCCAACTCATCTTTGGCATTGCTGAATTTACTGAATAGCCTATAGTCAAGATTTGCGATATCCACTTTCCCCAGGTCTCTATTAATATCCTTTATCGGTTTGAGCAATCGATCGGCAAAATAAAATGACATAAGGATAATCAATAAAATTGCCAAAAATCCACCTGTAATCAGGGTGCGATCTAATTGCCGCTGTTCGTCATGCCCGTAATCATCAATACCTTCTGACACCACGATCAGATTCTCGTGATGAAGATCGTCTTTAAAAAATACCGCAACAAAGGCAGTTTCGTTGTGCATATATCGCCCCTTGCCATTTAATATAACACCTTTATAGAAGCTCATAGGCATGGGCAAATTAGGTTTGAACCGAATGCTGTCACTTCCCTTCACCACGCGGAGTAGGTGATCTGTTCCTTCTGATAGCTGTTTGAGGTATTTGCGCTTTACCTGAATATATAATTCCCTGTTTTCTTCCTTTTGATTCACAATGTGATCACCCACGATAACCGCATTTTCCTCCAGTCGGTGAAAGAACTTAGTCTGTAAACTGTCGTAGGTAAAATAAGAAACATATAAGGCAAAGACAACAAGCAAAAGCGTGCTGATAATAGAAAATAAGAGTACAATTTTGGTTCTAATTTTCATGACGGATGACATAGCCCATACCAATCACTGTATGAATCAATTTACGAGCAAATTGTTTATCAATTTTTTTTCGCAAATAATTGACATAGACGTCCACGACATTTGTACTCAGATCGACATCCATACCCCAAACTTCCTCTAAGATGTCTATCCTCGTCAATACTTTATTGCGATTGAGCATCAAAAACTCCAATAATCGAAATTCCGTAGCTGTAAGTATAATTGAAGATCCGGCACGTTGGACAGATTTGCTGTCCCGATCCAATTGCAGATCATCAAACGTCAGGACATTTTTGTGCTCTGTGACTGTCTTTGATTTGCGACTATAGCGATTGATGCGCGCTTTTAGCTCTTCCAAACGAAATGGTTTGGTCAGATAATCATCTGCATCACGTTCAAAAGCCTCTACAATATCTTCTGTTTGGTTCAAAGCTGTTAGGATAATAATCGGAACTTCATTATTGGACATCCGGATGTTTTTACAGACATCGAGACCATTCATGCCAGGTAACATAACATCCAGCAAAATGAGATCATAATGATTTAATCCGGCCATCTTAAGCCCCGTATAGCCATCCATAGCAATGCTAATGTTATAGCCCTCTTCCTTTAGCCCTCTTTCTATCAATGATATGACCGACGGTTCGTCTTCTATAAGCAATAGTTCCACAGATATTGTTTTTAAATAAGTAAATAAGGTTTGTAAAATACTAAAATATCGCCGCAGCCCTTACATAATTCATTGTATATCACAAAATTCACAAACTTCTTGACTTTTACATGATATTTTCTACGTTGAAAGAACCTACAGCTATATCGTTATCTGATAACCAACACCTATTTTACAAAATGGCATTTGAGTACAATAATATCAAAATTTTTGCATGATTTTTCTCAAACGACAAAAGATTATTTCACAAACCAAGCAAATTTCAATACTTTCGCATTTTAACTCGTATTATAAATGAAACATTTTTTCCTTTGCATAGTCTTCCTTACATTGGTTTTTGTTAAAACCACATCTGCCCAGCAAAAACTTTTCAAAATAACCTATCAGTTTGCAGATCCCGAAACTGGCACCGATACCGCTGCTTCGGAATTCATTAAAGCATTGGCTGGAAACGGTGAAGCATTGATGCATGCCTATATCTCAAAGGATCAGATGCGTATAGAAAGTTTGCTTTTTGGAAAATCAATACAGATCAGTAACATCAAAGAAGAAACCTCTTATCTGATCGATGAAAACAGCAAAACGTATACCTCGACAGACCTCGCCTCTGGCAAACTCATTGAAACATCGGAAGGAGGCGATTACGCTTACTCCAGTGATTTTGAAATTAGCTTAATTCCGAATGAAAAGAAAGTTATCGCTGGTTTGTCCTGCAAAAAGGCGACATTTAATCTAGCCGGTAGTAAAGACAAACAAACAGAGATCACTGTCTGGTATGCTGAAAATTTACCAAAATTATACTGGGGAACTTATGATTACCTAGAGAAGCTTCCCGGGGCAGCGCTTTACATTGGCTCTGAAGGTTTAGGAATTCAGGCAACTGCAGTGGAAGAAGTATCTTATGACCCAGCATTATTCGAAATTCCCGAAGGATATGAGGAAGGAGAAGCTGAAGAAACCGCTGCTGACTCTGCATTGAATGATCATTTATCCTGGTATCAAGATCCCAATACAGAATACTTCGGCGTACAGGATAGCTTAGGCAATAAACTCAGCCCAGCAAAATACGCCTCGATTTATGCGTATGTGGGAGATTATGCAATCGTTACTGATGCAGCCCAGATGTTTGGTCTGATTGATTTGCAAGGAAAAGAGGTTATCCCATGTCAATATGAATCATTAAGTCTAGATACCGAAGGGGCACCATTGGTCTTTATGAAAGACCTAAAATATGGCCTTCTGGATATCAACGGAAAAATACTACTCCCGGCAAAATACGATTTCATCTCTGTACCTAGTCTCGATCATGCCCTGTACAACGAGGGGGATTACACGGGTGTCCTGGATCTAAAAGGAAATATATTGATCCCCGCTAAATATGAGACAATCGCGGAGTACCGTGACAATCTAGCATTGATTATCGAAAGCCAGGCGTACCAGCTGGTTGACAAATCAGGCAAGTCTCTACTCCCCACAAGTCAGGAATTCCTATCGTTTGCTGGTGAAAAATTACTATTAGTCTTCAAAGACGACAAATACGGATATATCGACTACAGTGGAAAGGTTATTATTCCATTCAAATTCCAGAATGCACAGGCCTTTGAAAATGGCTTAGCCCTGGTCAGCGAAGACCTCGAGAATTTTTACTATATTAATGCAAAAGGAAAGTTTATAAAAAAGTATGCAGAGTAATCCAAAAACATTTTATCTTTCAACATTGCATCGTGGTAAATACATGTTTATTCTATTGACCTCGATATTATTGATTGGGGTAGGAATGTCGAAAGTTCCAATCCAAGAAATATATAAAATCATCATCGCCCTATTGATGGTTCCCTTGGCCTTATATCTAGCGATAAAATGCTCGACCCTTGAATCAACATGGCGACTGGATGCAGATAAACTTAACATCAGTAACAAAAAAAGAACGATCGAGTTCGCATTGAGCAACATTTCACATATTCGAAATCTTAGGCGCTCCGGAGGAAACCTGATTATTATAAACCAAAATAAAGGTGCCGCGTTCCGCACTTGGCGCAATAAGTTATTTCAGAAAGAGGATGATCTTCCTTTGCTGGTCGAAGCAATCAAGGAAGCGAATATTGAGTACTACGATATGTAATCATTCACGGTAACATTTGTTACAGGCTTTTGCAATAGCAGTATGTACCTTTGTCATATAACTTAAGAACAAGCTATGCTATTGGATTACATCAAACAACCTTGGCCTTGGTATATTTCGGGGCCTTTAATTGCAGTGGTTATGTACCTCCTACTGAAACAAGGAAAAGATTTTGGCATGTCCAGTAATCTCCGGACAATGTGTACAATACTAGGTGCAGGCAAATCATCATCTTTTTTCCGATTCGACTGGAAGACACAATCTTGGAATCTTCTTGTCGTTCTTGGGACTGCCATTGGAGGATTTATAGCCCATTATTTTCTAAGTGATGGCTCGGCGGCAAAAATTAATGCGGAAAGTATCGCTGATCTAAAAGAATTAGGAATAATTGATCAACTCCAAGGTTATCTTCCAGAATCTCTTTTCATCTTTAATGGTTCCTTGTTTCAGTTCTCCATACTAAGCATTGGTGGACTATTGATTGGCTTCGGGACAAGATATGCCGGCGGTTGCTCGTCTGGACATGCCATTTCCGGACTGAGCAATTTCCAACTTCCCTCCTTAATCGCTGTCATTGGCTTTTTCATAGGCGGCATTATAATGGTTCATTTCTTATTTCCCTTAATCTTCGCGTAAAAAATGAAAGCAGTAAAATTTATATTAATCGGGATCCTATTTGGGATCATTTTATACAAATCAGAAGCCGCTTCGTGGTATCGCATCTATGAGATGTTTCAGTTTCGGTCCTTCCATATGTATGGTATGATCGGTACAGCACTCGCAACGGCTATTATCATTGTACAAATTATCAAGCGGAAAAAGATCAAAGATAGTAATGGATTACAGATTGCATTTCAAGAAAAAGACAAAAGCATCACGCGCTATCTGGTCGGTGGAACCATCTTCGGGCTGGGCTGGGCGTTGACTGGGGCATGCCCGGGACCAATGTTTGCTTTGATCGGCTCAGGTTATTGGACATTGGGAATTGTACTGCTCTTTGCCATCATTGGGACATGGATCTATGGTTTACTTCGAGACAAGTTGCCCCATTAAGTTGGCAATCTACTATAAGGACATCGTTTTTAGATAGCATTTGATTAAAAAATAATGGAACTACTATTTATAGCAGGCTTTTTATTGGCCATTCTGGTTGGCGTATCTATGGGCTTGATGGGCAGCGGCGGCAGTATTTTAACACTACCGATCTTTGTCTATCTATTTCATATTGAGCCACAATATGCGCTTGACTATTCCCTATTTTCCATTGGAATACTCGCCATTATTGGTTCGATTAGACCAGTGGTCAAGGGTGAAATAGATCTAAAAACCACAGCGATCTTCTTGATCCCGTCATTATTCTCGGTCTATTTAACCAAGCGTTACCTTTTAATCGCTATACCAGCTCAATTCAATATTGCTGAAATAGCAGTATCTAGGAATCACGTTATTATGTTACTGTTTTCCATGGTTATCCTAACATCTGCTTTAGCAATGATCCGTAGAAGGAAACAGGAGGAAATACCAGCGATCAAAGTACATCTTAGTCAAGTTATCAAAATAATTACAGCTGGTTTACTCGTTGGTATCATGACCGGGCTTGTCGGCGCTGGTGGGGGCTTTATTATTGTGCCGTCTTTGGTGCTACTCTTGGGAATCCCTTTAAAACAAGCTATTGCAACATCATTGTTCATTATTGGATTAAATGCCTCCTTTGGCTTGATCGCAAATTATCAACTATTGAACCACATGAATTGGTCCATATTGCTTACCTTTACGTTAATCACTTTAGTAGGCCTTCAGATTGGAACCAAATGGAAAAACAAATTGGAGGTCGTGCGGCTACACGGAATCTTTGGCTATTTTCTGATCAGTATCGGCATCCTAATTTTTACTTTCGAGATCATTCAATTCGTAAATCACTAAAAATCATATATTATGTTTTTTCAACACATTTTCGAGTCATCTTTAGCGCATTCAAGTTATTTGATTGGCTGTCAGGCCAAGGGTGTTGCCATGGTAATTGACCCAAAAAGAGATGTCGACACTTACCTAGCGATTGCAGCAAAAAACAATTTAAAAATCACACATATTGCCGAAACCCATATCCATGCGGATTATCTTTCCGGAACATTGGAACTGGCGGAGCTAACAGGTGCGCAATGCTATCTTTCTGATGAAGGCGGCAAAGACTGGCAATATGAGTTTCCGCATATTGGGTTAAAAGATGGTGATCAGATCCAAGTTGGCAACTTGATTCTCAAGGTACTCCATACACCTGGGCATACACCGGAGAGTCTTAGTTTTATCTTAATTGATACACCAGCTACATTGGATCCGGTGATGATATTTACCGGTGATTTTGTCTTTGTTGGAGATATTGGCCGCCCTGATCTTTTGGAGAATGCGGCAGGACTAATAGGAACCAAAGAAATTGGTGCACAACAGATGTTTAAGTCTTTACAGCATTTTTTGACCTTACCGGATTACGTTCAGGTTTGGCCAGCACACGGTGCCGGTTCAGCATGCGGAAAAGCATTGGGTGCAGTTCCTAGCTCAACTATTGGCTACGAACGCATACGTAACTGGGCTCTTCAATATCAAGATAATGAAAGTGATTTCGTAACCGAACTTTTAGATGGACAGCCTGAGCCACCACGTTATTTTGCAATGATGAAGAAACTCAACAAAATAATGCGGCCGTTGCAAACAAGCGTGCCGCAGTATCCCAACCTTTCGAAGGAAGAGTTCACCAAGTTATATCAGGCGGGCACCACAGTTATTGATACTCGTCATAAATTTGATTTTGCAAAAGGATATCTTCCCAATAGTATCAATATACAGCATAATCGTACATTCAATACCTGGGCCGGCTGGATATTGGATTACTCAAAACCATTTGTTCTTATTATCAATGAAGATGAACGCGAGGATATCGCACGTAAACTGATGCGCATTGGCCTCGACAATGTTGCCGGATATATAACCGCAGAGGCAATTCCCGAACTGGGAATTCCTTTGGAACAGCAACATCTTATTGAATTCCAAGAGATGAATAATGCGCTCGAAAACCCTTACATCCAGATTCTGGATGTAAGAAATACGTCAGAATTCGCGGCAGGACATATGCCTCATGCGACACATCTCTTTGTGGGAACGATAGCCGACAATTTGGACAAAATTGATCGTAAAAAAGAATTATATCTACATTGCCAATCTGGAGACCGCGCCACGATAGCAGCCTCGATCTTGGCTAAAAATGGTATTAAATCAGTCAAAATATATAGTCCATCTATCAATGACTGGAAAGCAAAAGATGGTATCCTCGTTAAATAAGGCTATTACATAAAAGAGCTCCCGAAAAAAATCCTGGAGCTCTTTTATGCTTATACAATTCCAATCTTCAACCTTTATAGACTATTTCTGTTAATCCGCAAGAATTCAATAACCTCATCTTTCTTCTCCTCCATCTTCCCTTTCTTTTCAACAAATTGATGATTATAAATGGTCAGATATTGATGGTCATCGGTATCCGATTCATACACTTCAGCTGTAGCAAAAGAAAAATGTTCTTCTTCGTCGGAAAGGTGGTCATAGACATAAGCAAAATCATGATTGGCCAGTGTGCTCACTGTTGCATCTTTATCTTCAACAAATTTTAATCTTCCCGGCAAAATCCTTTTGTTCATCCAAAGCTCATCTTTTTCCGAAAAGGGATAGATGGTAATACCCCGGAAAGCCATAATAATAGGCGTAATAAGAATAATTGCCATTTCAATCCCCCATACAGCCCAAAGCATCGCTCCAGAAACCGGAGATTTCTTTAAGGTAAATGTACCGACCTCATTTAAACCTTGCAGTGCTTCCCAAATAAAGGATGGATGCAAAAAGAACGCTTTAAAACCTTCCAGACTAAAAGAAGATTTTACCCAAGTATCTCCACCCATCGTACCTTCAGCATTATACATTAAAGAAACAAACAAAGCCCATTGTGCATAAAAACCAACAGTAGCAACAACTAAGGTGATCATAACCGCAACACCCTTATTTCTCAGCTTCCATTGCTTGAAACAGAAATTGAGCAGATAAAACAAGCCTGCTCCAAATCCGAGTGTGATAAATACATTGAAATAGACAATTGGAATAAACCACTGTAACGCAATATAGATAATGGCCAAAACAATTGATCCTACGATACCCAACAGGAGCGAACCGATTAAGGCTAAAGCAGGCACCTTCCCCGAAGGTTTATAATACAGATTTTCCATAAATTTATTTGTAAATATTTGTTAACTCAATAGTGAAATTTCCCAACCAAAACCAAGCCAATTATTAATAATCAAATCATTTTTCGTCAAGATTTAATGACATTTAGCTCGATTAAGGTGATTAATCAGCATATCTTGAGACAATTTTGTAAGTTTGAAACATGAAAATCAAAATAGTGTCCCTTCTAGCATTGATATGCGTAATACATATTTGGGGACAGGAAGTAAAGGCCCAGAGAAAAGGATTCTGGCAACAAAAAGTTGACTATACAATGGATGTCAACGTAGATGAAAAAACTTATCAATATGATGGGAAAATGGCATTGAAGTATAGTAATAATTCAGGCCAATCCTTAAAAAAAGTTTATTTCCATTTGTATTTTAATGCATTTCAGCCTGGATCAATGATGGATTACCGGTTGAAAAATATTAGTGACCCCGATAAACGAATGGTCTCGAATATTGGCACAAAAGAAAAACCCATATTGCAGAGCCGCATCGAAACCTTGCAGCCGAATCAAATTGGTTATCAAAAAATCAAAAGCCTCACCATGAATGGTGTCAATACGAATTATAAGATTGATGGTACGATATTAGAAGTTTCCTTACCCGCTGCTATACCTGACGGAGAGACAGCAAATTTTAACATCGAATGGACTGCACAGGTACCGGAACAGATCAGAAGATCAGGCCGTAATTCGGCTGAAGGTGTTGCGCTTTCTATGGCACAATGGTATCCCAAAATGGCACAATTTGATGAATTCGGCTGGCATCTCGATGAATATATAGGCCGCGAATTTATTGCACCTTTTGGCAACTTTGATGTAACCATACACCTCAACAAGAACTATGTTGTTGGCGCTTCCGGTGTGCTGCAAAATCCGAATGAAGTAAAAGGTTATCAGGCAAAAGCCAAAATAAAAAGTAATAAGGACAAAGCTACCTGGCATTACAAAGCCCACAATATCCACGATTTTGTCTGGGCCGCCGATCCCAAATTTGTCGTAGACTCTGCAGCCAGTAAAAATGGAATAAAAGTATATACCGTTTACCTTCCAACAGACAAAGAAGTTATTGCAAACTGGAAAACAGCTCTCGGCCTATCGACCGAATTTTTTGATTTTTGCAGTGCTAAGTTTGGTACTTACCCATGGCCAACTTACACCATTATTCAAGGTGGTGATGGTGGCATGGAATATGGAACAGCAACCCTAATTACTGGTGGCCGTAATCTCAAAAGCCTTGTTGGTGTTATATTCCACGAATCGGCCCACTCTTGGTATCAACACTTATTTGGAATCAATGAAACCGTAGACGAATGGTTTGACGAAGGATTCACGTCCTATGTGGAAGAGTTGGCTATGCAGCATCTCTTTGAAAAACGTGGAGCAATTGAATCGAATCCGCTTATAAGTGCATATCGCGCTTATTATAAACTAGCCCTCTCAGGCAAAGAAGAACCAATGAGCCTACTTGCGGATTATTACAATACAAATTATGGCTATAGCAATGAGGCTTATAACAAGGGAGCTGTTCTTGCTGAGCAGTTAGGTTACATTATCGGACAGGAAAATTTAGAGACAACCTTCTTGAAATTCTATGACATCTGGAAATTCAAACACCCAACTCCTAATGATTTCAAGCGTGTTGCCGAAGATGTTTCCGGCATAAACCTGAAATGGTATTTCAATTTATTTATCAATACGACGCGCCAAATTGACTATGCAATCGGCAATGTAACTGATTCAGAAATACAGCTGCTCAATAAATCAAATTTTGCAATGCCGCTCGATATACTTGTTGAATATAAAGATGGAAGTAAAGAACTATTTTACATTCCTTTGCGTGAAATGCGTGGTGAAAAACCTGAAGAGCATTTTGCTATCTACAAAGGCATCAAACGCACGGTATTGGAAGACTGGTTTTGGACAAATCCTCAGTATAAATTCTCCGTCAGTAAGGCCCCAAAAACGATAACGATAGATCCATCCCTTCGACTTGCGGATGTGGAATCGGCAGATAATATCCTTACACGCTAATATCAAATATAAATCAATACACATCATAGCAGATCAATGCAAAATGATATGCTATGAAGGAATCTATAGGGGCTGTATCATCATAAAATTGATACGGCCCTTCTTATCAAATAGCAGTATTATTCCGCTCTATTTCAGCTTTATACCGTACAGCATACACTTGCGGGATTAGCATGATCTTCTTCTACCGTTTTAAGAAGATCAGTCTACCAATACCTGTTTCTCCGTCCTGACGTCATTTGGTCCCCCCTTCCTATCATTAAGCTTAAGTCAAGCTACCACCGGCTTCGCTTCTTATAGACAAAGGAATAGCAAGCCAAGACCCTAGAAAATCCGAATAAAGAGCCTAGAAATAGTAAAATTAAGATATCTTTAATGGAATGACCATATTCCAGGTCCGCTCAAACTGATAAGATTCAGAGCCATCTCCTGTTGCCGCGAATAAATGGGTTGGCTTCCCATTGTCAAACAACAAGAAAGGTCGTTCAAAATTAGCCTGATGACTGATACTACCATCATTCCAACGAATGGTTTTCGAATAGGCTTTGACCGCTTTTGATAGATGCCAATCGATTCCATCTTTAGAATATGCATGGATCCCACCACCTTCCTCGCCACAGATTTTTCCATAACGATCTTTCATAATCAGTTCAAAATGCTGACCATTGTGCCATACAAAAGGATCTTCTACATCATTTTCATGATTTTGATCAGTATGAAAAGAAAAAATAGGTTTATCGGACAAACGAAGATAGGGACCTAAGAAAGAATCCGCCTGTGCTGCTCCCAATAATAACGGCGGGCGGGAATTTGAAGGTGATGATTTATAAATCAGATACACTTTTCCATCCGGCAAAACAACTGGGGAAGGGTTTGAGGTAATAGAGGCATCCCATTCACCTAACCTCGGATTTATTATAGGTTGGTCCACGCGTTTCCAGGGACCAGATATTGACTTGGAATAAGCCATTCCAACACGTTTGTGCATCCAGGCTTTCTCTCCCAACCCCGATTCCCAGACATTTTCCGCATAGCTGGGACTAGGTTCTTCATAATTATTTCCAAAATAATAAAGCACATAATAGTCTCCATTTTTAACAATTCGTGGATTATGGGTTGTACAACCATCAAAATATTTTTTCCCTCGAGCAGGTAAAACCACTTCGACAAATTCATAAGGTCCCTCCGGCGTATCCGAAATCGCACGCACGACTTCGGAATTGGTTACCCAATTACCAAAACCATATTTTTTGCTCCAACGTGATGCAAACATATGGTATCGTCCATCATCGCCTTTAATAACCGAAGGATCCCATATCCAGTAATCCTTCATAGCGAATCCCCCTCCCTTCGGTGCTGGGAGCAATCTGTCTATAAAAGCTTCTTCATAGGGATTGTCGAGTGCAAATCCATGTTGTGAAAGCAGCAGAACACCAGAAGCACCAATTACATTTTTAAGGAAGCCGCGACGGGAAGATAGTTTCATACAATTTGTTTTTGATGACATAACATACTTTTAATTGCTGTCTGCCTATTGATACAAAGGTTTAAATCTCGATAACAAGATAAAAAATAACTTACTTGTTCCCAAGCGCTTTATCTATTATTCCAAACATTATTTCCTAAAATGACTTCCTACAAAAGTAAGAACAGGCTGATCTAAGTCTATCTGAAACTATTGAGCTGTGTATTCATAAGCGACCAGCAGCCTACAAACTTGCAGGTATCCTTAGCTTTCCGAAAATTCACGGGTTCTTGTAGCTTGTCAATTGTAGGTAAAGTATGGGGGAACAGATCCGTACAGAGAAGAAAAAATAGGAATAAAGTCTGAATTTAGTCTGGTGTTGGTATATTTGTGTCCATGATTTACATCCACATCCCATTCTGTAAACAAGCATGTCATTATTGTGATTTCCATTTCAGTACCTCACTGCAATACAAATCCGAAATGGTCAATGCGCTGATACATGAAATCGAATTGAGATCAAGTTATTTAGAAGATCGAAAAGTCGAATCCATCTATTTCGGTGGCGGAACACCCTCACTATTGGATGCCGATGAAATTGCTAGGATCATTGATGCGATTGCCCAGCGTTTTGAAATAAGCAATAATGCTGAAATTACTTTGGAAGCCAATCCAGACGACCTCAATGCTTCAAAAGTGAACGCATTAAGATCAACCCCTGTGAATAGATTTAGTATCGGCATACAGTCTTTCTTTGAGGATGATCTCAAATGGATGAATCGGGCACATACTAGACAGGAAGCCTCTGCAGCGATCATGCGGGTACAGGATGCGGGATTTGAGAATATTACTTGTGATCTCATTTATGGATACCCCTTATTGACCGATGAAAAATGGCGTTACAACATGCAACAACTCATTGAGTTTGCAATACCGCATATTTCTTCCTATTCCATGACGGTAGAAACAAAAACAGCATTAGATCATTTCATCAAGAAAGGATTAAGTCCGGCTATTGATTCCGATCAAGCTGCAGATCAGATGAATCTGCTCATTGAAACGTTGAACAAAGCCGGTTATGAACAGTATGAAATTTCCAATTTCGCTAAAAACGGTCTCTATGCACGACATAATACCAATTACTGGAAAGGAAAACACTATCTCGGGATCGGTCCTTCAGCCCATTCTTTCAACGGCAACTCCAGATCCTGGAATATTGCCAATAACGCAAAATACATTGGCAATATACTGACGAATCAATTACCCCTCGAGATTGAACATCTAACAGTTCTTGATCAGATTAACGAGTGTATTATGACCTCCCTTCGCACCATGTGGGGACTTGATCTGGAGCTATTAGAAAAGAATTTTGGCTATTCGGTCAGAAACAAAATCGTAGAAGATGCTAAACCATTTCTTGAGCAGCGACAAATAACCTTAGCGGATAATAAATTAAGATTAACCGATGCGGGCAAATTAATGGCGGACCATATTATGTCCGAACTATTTATTGTTGAAAATTAACAATAAAAAAGCATTAAAAATTACCAAAAAAGCAACAACACACCTATTTTCATTTTAATAATTACGAAAATGAAAATATAAACTATTTTTTAGTACCGTTTATACTATGTTTGCAACATAATCTATTATAAAAATATTATGTTACAAAGTCCCTCTTTTGATTTACAGATCAAAAGTTACAAAGAACAGCAAAATGCTGCCGTAGAACTTATTCAAATCATTAGCAATCTTTGGTATAATCAGGCTGTCGAACTTGTCTTATTTAGAGAACAGCTCGTCGATGAAAAAGTGAGTTCAATCCTCAACAAGCTTCGGGAAAGTGCTATTCTTACGGATAATTCACTTAGTATATTTGACGTATTAAACGTTGCCCGCATCTTGGACAAATCAAATCTGGCTCCCGCTCGTATTGATATTGGTAAACTTTCAGCAAAATCAATAGCCAATAACAATAATGAACTGGAACTACCAAACTTTATAGCCAACGAATTAAAGGGAATCAACGAATTTCAGGAACTGAAACCCCGTGATGTTGTACTTTATGGTTTCGGCCGCATTGGCCGGCTATTAGCGCGTGAACTCATAAACAAATCGGGCTCAGGCCAGCAGCTTCGCCTACGGGCTATCGTCACAAGGGATACCAATGATGCCAAGACATTGGCAAAAAGAGCAGCACTCTTAAAAAGTGACTCCATTCATGGGGAGTTTGAGGGTGAAGTCTATACCGATTCCGAAAATAACGCATTAATTATTAATGGCATTACTGTTCGTGTTATCTCCGCAAAACAACCTGAAGATATTGACTACACATTATACGACATCAAAAATGCGCTCGTGATCGATAATACCGGTGCTTTCCGCGATGAAAAGGAACTTGCACGACATTTGAGATCCAAAGGTGTCAGCCAAGTTTTACTAACCGCTCCCGGCAAAGGTGTACCCAATATTGTTTATGGCGTGAATGAGACCGCTATCGATCTCCAAAAAGACGCTATTTTCTCAGCAGCTTCTTGTACAACAAACGCTATTGCTCCAGTTTTAGCAATTCTCGAAGATAAAATAGGTATTCTGAAAGGCCATATAGAGACTATTCACTCCTATACAAATGACCAAAATTTGGTTGATAATATGCACAAAAAATCCAGAAGGGGTCGTGCCGCTGCGTTGAATATGGTCATCACCGAGACTGGAGCTGGGACTGCCGTTTCGAAAGTTCTTCCAACGTTGACAGACAAACTAACTTCCAACGCTATTCGTGTACCTGTCCCCAATGGGTCGCTGGCAATCTTGAATCTAGAACTTACATCCGCAAAATCTCTTGAGCAGATAAACATGCTTTTAAAGGATAGCTCACTGGCAGGAAATCTCGTCGAACAGATTAAATTCTCCAACAACGATGAGCTCGTATCTACCGATATTATAGGAACAACAGCTGCTTCAGTTATCGATGGACCAGCGACGATTGTCTCCGCCGATGGTAAAAATATTGTGCTCTATGTATGGTATGACAATGAATATGGATATTCCCATCAGGTCATGCGCTTATCACGGCATATTGCGGGTGTAAGAAGATATACGTACTATTAAGATCCAATTTCAATATAAAATAGGGTATCCAAAATGATCGGATACCCTATTTTTCTTTAATTTCGTTCGTCTACTCTTAATGTCTCTTTTTCAGTTATTCAATTCTCGGCTAGTTTCCTTTTATCTTTAAAGTAGCTTTCTTTACATTTTTATAAATTGGCATTCTTCAAATATTTCATAATAATAGGTGTCGCCCCAGCTTTTTGTTGCACATACTCACCCGCTGCCTTGCCTGATGCTTCTCGATTGGTTGGATTCTGCAAATACTCAAACCTGTCCATCAGCCCCTTACCATTAACGAAGGAGAAACCTCCCCCTTCCGCAATAAGATCCTTTGCTTCCTGAAATTTCTTAAAATTAGGGCCAAATAAAACCGGTACACCATATGTTGCTGCTTCGAGTGTATTATGTATCCCCACGCCAAATCCGCCACCAATATAGGCGACCTGACCATAACCATACAAAGAGGACAAGAGTCCAATATTGTCAATGATTAATACTTTTGCTTCCATTAAAGTTACGGAGTCATATTCCGCCATTTTTGAAAAACGAAGTGCTGCAGGCCATAGATTTAGAATGCTGACAATATGGGCTTCATTGATCTCATGTGGCGCTAAGATCAGTTTGTATCCTTGAAACCGTTGAAGCAGCTCTTTCAACAATTTTTCATCCTCTGGCCAAGTACTCCCCGCAACCATGACAAGACTTTCATCTACAAACGCTGTTATTGTCGGTATCTCTTTTCGATGCTTAGGAAGGTCAATCACACGATCAAAACGTGTATCGCCCGCCAATCCGGCGTTTCGAATCCCGTATTCCTTTAACAAGCGTACACTTTCTTCATTCTGAACAAAGAAATAAGTCACGAAACTCAAAATATTTAGAAAAAAGGTTCCATAAGCCTGAAAGAAAATCTGTTCCGGTCTAAAAATTGCCGAAACAAGAAATAATGGAATCGACCTCCTGTGTAAACCTTCAAAATAATAATACCAATATTCATATTTTGTAAAGATTGCAAATGCCGGATTGATCAGATCCAAAAATAGCTGCGCATTACGCGCAGTATCATAAGGTAAATAAAAAACATAATCTGCTAAATTCGTATTCTTTCTTATCTCATAACCTGAGGGAGAATAAAAAGTTACAATTATTTTATGGTCAACATATTTATTTTTTACAGCTTCCAAAACAGGTCTTCCCTGCTCAAATTCACCCAATGAAGCGAAGTGAAACCAGATATGTTTTTGGGTAGAATCAACCGATTGTTTCATCCGTAAATACCAATCCTTCCGCCCGATTACCATAAGGCGTGCTTTGGCATGAAAAGGGGCCAAAATACGCAATAAGAGTCCATAAAGAAAGATTCCAATTGAATAAAGCAAACGCATGTTGTAAAAATAATGTTTATCTTAGTCAAAGATATTAAACCCATTTCATTAATAAGGAACCATTGAGTGGAAAATAAACATCGCAAACGGATTTTGATCACAGGGGCAGCTGGCTTCCTTGGATCCCATCTCTGCGATCGTTTTATTGCCGAAGACTACGATGTTATCGGGATGGATAATCTGATCACCGGAGACTTGCAGAATATTGCGCATTTATTCAAACTGGAGAATTTCGATTTTTACCATCACGATGTTTCAAAATTTGTACATATCCCCGGAGATCTGGATTATATCTTACATTTCGCTTCACCTGCCAGTCCCATTGACTACCTCAAAATCCCAATTCAAACACTCAAAGTAGGCTCTTTAGGCACACATAATCTACTAGGTTTAGCAAGAGCAAAACAGGCGCGGATTTTAGTTGCATCGACCTCTGAAGTCTATGGCGACCCTTTGGTCTCGCCGCAATCGGAAGATTATTGGGGGAATGTTAATCCTGTTGGGCCCAGAGGAGTATATGATGAAGCCAAAAGGTTTCAGGAAGCAATTACAATGGCCTACCATAATGCACACGGTCTTGATACACGTATTGTCAGGATATTTAACACCTTTGGCTCCAGAATGCGTTTAAATGATGGCCGGGCTATCCCTACTTTTATCGCTCAGGCTATCCGGGGCGAAGACATTACCATCTTTGGTGATGGTTCACAAACTCGGTCATTCTGTTATATCGATGATCAAATCGAAGGTATTTACAACCTGTTGCATTCCACTTGTGTACAACCGATAAATATCGGCAACCCTGATGAAATATCGCTATTACAGCTTGCACAGGAGATTGTTGAACTAACAGGCAGTTCAAGTAAAATCAGCCACAGGCCATTACCTATTGACGATCCAAAACAACGTAAACCGGATATCAGTATGGCCAAGGCAACATTGAATTGGCAGCCTAAAATAGAACGGAAATTAGGCCTACAAAAAACCATAGATTTTTACAGAAAGGTTCCTTTGGAAACTTTATCACATAAAGACTTTACTTACTATAATCAAAAATAATGAACAAAAAAATATTAGTCACAGGCGGAACAGGCTATATTGGTTCTCACACAGTTGTTGAACTACATTTGGCAGGATATACTCCTGTAATCGTTGATGATCTTTCCAATTCGAATATCAAGATATTAGATCAGATCGAGAAGATCATCGGAATTAAACCTGAATTTCACCAATTCGATCTTTGCGATACCGATAAAGTCAATGAATTTGTGAAAAACAACGCTGATATTTCAGGCATCATTCATTTCGCGGCCTCAAAAGCTGTAGGAGAGTCGGTTCAAAACCCCTTGAAATATTATCACAATAATTTCTTCTCCTTGATTAACCTTCTGGAGTCCTACCGTGAGAAGCCAATCAACTTTGTCTTCTCTTCAAGTTGTACTGTATATGGTGAGCCAGACACACTCCCTGTCAATGAAAGTGCGCCTGTCAAAAAAGCGACATCTCCTTATGGCAACACCAAACAAATTGCTGAGGAGATTCTCGAAGAGACAGCGACAGCATACAGTAATTATAACATTATCGCGCTACGTTACTTCAACCCAGTTGGTGCCCATGAGTCAGCATTGATAGGCGAATTGCCAAACGGTGTACCTCAAAACTTACTACCTTTCATTACACAGACTGCGATCGGTAAAAGAGAGAAACTAACCGTATTTGGTGACGATTATGACACCCCTGATGGTTCTTGTGTCCGTGATTATATCCATGTGGTGGATTTAGCCAAAGCACACGTTGCTGCAGTCAAATTATTGGAAAAAGGAAATCCTAACGGTAAATACGATGTTTTCAATGTCGGTACCGGCAATGGCTATTCAGTACTTGAAGCCATCAAAGCTTTTGAAAAAGCCTCTGGTCAAAAACTAAACTATGAAATTGGCCCACGTCGGGATGGTGATATCATTAAGGTGTACGGTGACGTAACCAAATCAGCAGAACAGTTACAGTGGAAAGCCGCATTAGGCATCGATGAAATGATGGCCTCAGCCTGGGCATGGGAAAAAAATCTAAAAGAAAATCCTTTGGATTAAGGAATAATATCATCCGCAACAAATGATAATCTGTTGCGGATGATATTACCAAATATCCTATCCACCACACCCGATCAAGAAATAACTCGTCTAAACAAGCTCTTTATCCGAAATATATTCCATCAATATTCCGGCTTGTCCACCAAGTTTCTTTTTCAGCCGTTGCATTGATTTTTTAACGGCGTCTTGGGTAACGCCTAAGACATTTGCAACTTCTCTATTGTTAAGCCCCATTTTCATAAGCACAATAACCCGCAGATTAGACTCGGTAATATCGGGAAACTTGGAATGAATATCTTGTAGTAAGTTGGGAAATTCCCTGCCAAGCAAAAGTTTAAATTCTTGCCATTTCTCATCTGTTATAAGATGAGACTGTAAAAGTGTTTTAAGCTCATCGCGGTCTTTGGCACTTGTTTCCCCCATTTCGTCAAGCATAGAAGTTAGTAGATTGATCTGCTCGTTATTCCGCTTGAGATAGACCATATACTCTTCAATTTGGCTTTTGGAACTTACCAGTTCCTTATCCAATTCTGCTTTGGTATATTTTAGATTCAGCAACTGATATTCATATTCGCGCATACGTTTTCTTGAACGATAACGAAAAGCGTTATAAATAAAGAAGAATAATACCAATACAAATAAGCTTAATATGACCCATAGCCTCTTTTCGACCTGTTTCTTCTTAATCAACGCTTGCGCCAAAGACAACTTGTCCGCATATTTTTGTTTATCAGCCATAAATTTCAGCTGTGACAAAACAGGATCCCCGTCCAGAAACCGTAGTGAATCCTGAAGACGTTCGATCCGGCGGCGTGCGTTTAGTTCTTGTTGCACATCATGGTTTCGCAGCGCCAAATTCAGTTTATGCCCCTCTAACTCAAGTATTGTCTTCTTATCATCAGCTATCTCCAGGAGACGTTCTGTTTCGTTAATCATCTGGCGAACCTCACGATCTTTCCCCATAGAAATACACAGGTGAATCCGCATCATTAAAGCGAAAATCGTATTTTTATCATCACCTAAAGATCTTGAAATTGCTAGATCGCTATCTAAAAGAGATAAAGCCTTTTGATAATCTTTCAATCCCTCATAAATTCGCGCCTGATTTCCCAACACCTTCGCATAACGAAGAGAATCTCTCTCTGAAAGCGCAAGCATCTGAGCAAGCTCAAAATTTTTCATTGCCTGTGTGGTATCTCCCCCACTTTTCAAGGTCAACAGTCCTAAATTGTCCAAAATCTCCGCTTTCAATCTCGCTGAAATTCCCTCCTGTTGCTGCCCCAGCTCCAAATACTTAATTCCTGAGCGGTAATCACCTAAAGTTCCAAAGAAATAGCCAAGCTTTTTGTAAGTCTGTGTCAGATCCAACACCAGATCCTTTGGTATATCCTCTAACCCCTTCTCTCCCTCCAATAGTAAAGGAAGTGCTTCTGAGGCCTTTAAGCATCTATACAGATAAAACCCGTACATCACCTTCACCCAAGCCTTGACATTTTGATAATTATATTCTTTTTCGAGATCAAGAGCCTTTAAATAGTATTTGTCACTGAAGCTATTCCTCACCCCTTCTGTATCAAAAGATTGATCAGCAAGCAAACAATAATAGATCGCAAGCAATGCATTGTCATTTTTTCGAATGGCCTGGTTAAAATAGAGCGTTAAATAACTGCTTAATGCAGAACTCGACGTTCGATGCTTCTGGGATTCCTGAATAATGGTTTCGTAGAAATTCTTTTCTTCGGAAGAGGAATTGGCATCCATCATATCCATTCCAAAGACAGCTCGGCAGGGAATTATTATTATAAAAAAAAGTATAAGAAAAAATTTCAGCATAGCGGCATAGATGTAGAATTTCACATTAAAAATAAAAAATAATTTTAATTAAATCGTCATGCACTAAAATCCGTAACAAATAAAAAGAAAATGGACTCTTACCTAAAAAGAGGCATTACACGCATGGCGGTCAAAACAATAAATACGGTGGGGTGTGATCGCTTTAGTCAATACGATATCATGTTCATTACGATCAAAGATTTTCTCAATCGGATCAAAAAAAGACAAACCGACACGTTGCGCATTTTTAGCACAACATGCAAAAAAACGATCATAAAATCCTTTTCCATATCCAACCCGATGCCCGTCATGATCAAAGAGCAGTAAAGGAACGAGGATAAAATCAATAATTGCGGCCGATACTTCTTCCCCTGCAACAGGCTCTGGAATTCCCCATTCATTCGTTTCAAAAACTGTTTGCTGATCAAGAATATAATGTTGCATTGTATAATCAACAAAGTTTGAGCGGGATACAACCAAGACAATCGTTGGAAAAACTTCCTTCACATAGCTTATAATGGCGTAGGTATCTGGTTCATGATATTTTTCAATAGGAAGAAAAATATGCATAAACCGAACTTTGGTCAGATCTAATTTTTGAAATTGCAACATTAATCCATGATTAAGACTATCCTCTTCCTCTTTGGAAAGCTGGCATCTTTTCATCTTAAATTCCTGTCTTAATTCCTTTTTTGATTTCATGCTTAAATATAATTCTTTTATTTCAGCATTCAGATGATGGCAAGTTCATAAAAGAATAATATCTCTATAGAACGTGAAATTCCAAATCGACAGAATCAGACAAAAAAAACGGCCTTGTAGCGAGCGCTATCAAGACCGAATAATCAACCTAAACCTAAATTCTTATATTACTTTACGCGTTCGATATAATTACCTGACTGCGTATCGACTCTAACTTTCTCTCCTTGATTAATGAATAGCGGTACCATGATCTCTACTCCTGTTTCTACTGTTGCTTTTTTCAATGCATTTGTAGAAGTATCGCCCTTCACAGCTGGCTCCGTATATGTAATTTCCAATTCAACACTCTTTGGTGCTTCTGCCATAATCGGTTCGTCACTTTCAAAAGCAATAATAACAGTCATTCCCTCTTTCAAGAAACGTGCTGAATCGCCAAATAAAAATTTGGGAATATTAAATTGCTCGTATGTATTATTGTCCATTACAACGAAGAAGTCACCATCTTCGTATAAATATTGATAATCGCTAGTCTCAACACGTGCAATCTCAACACTCTCATCAACTCTAAAACGATATTCAACTAATTTACCAGTCTTCACATTACGCATTCTTGCTTGATAGAAAGCGCGTAAATTACCCGGTGTACGGTGTATATATTCTTCTACAGAGACTAACTCTCCATTAAATCTTAAAATATTTCCTGATTTTACCTCTGATGCCTTAGCCATTCTTTGAATTGAACTTTAAACGGTTATCTCATTATTGAGTCGTCAAAAATACAAAAACTAATTGTTTTATTAAAATTTCATTCGCTACTTTTTAAAGTCAACGATAGAAATAGTTTCATCACAGAATTCGTATTCTTTCTTTTGATTTGAACAAATAATAAACAATCTAAAATCTAGTTTGGTACGATCTATTAAATTTAAATACCATTCCTCTCCAGCACTATCCAGATTGCTTGTTGGCTCGTCCAACAACACCAGACTGGAATTGGAGCAGCAGGCTAAAACCAACTTGACCCGTTGGCGCATACCGGATGAAAAGTGTTTTATTTGTTTATCTAGGGCATTTTCCAACCCTAACAAATTCAAAACGCTCGTTTTATCAAAACCTTGAAGATAACTCTTAAATTGAAAATGAAAATCGAACAATTCACGCAAAGTAAATTCTTCGATTAACTCGATATAAGGGGCAGCGATAGATAGCTGTTGGTAGACCTGATCGATAGCTATATTGTATTCTCCATTGCTGTAAATTAATTCGCCTTGCGAAGGCGATAAACTCCCAGACAGAACCTTCAATAAAGTAGATTTTCCAGATCCATTTTGCCCTAGAACAGCATAACTCTTTCCGGATTCAAAACGATAATCAATATGCCTGAAAATCCATTCACTGTTATATCTTCGACCAATATCCTTTAATGTTATTTCCAAAGCGATAAGATTCGATAATGCGATTGATTACATTGCTCTATTATTGAATCCCTTCATGATACCCCTACCAGAATTACGAATGAAATCTAAAATTTCATCACGAATCTCCGTCGCCTGATATTCAGCTTCAATAATTTCTATTGCCTTAGCTAAATTCCGGTTCTGAACAAATAGAATGCGGTACAGATTTTGGATTTCGGCAATTTGCTCCTCCGAAAAGCCCCTTCTACGTAATCCCACAGAATTAATTCCGGCATATGAAATTGGCTCACGGGCGGCTTTTACAAATGGGGGAATATCTTTACGAACTAAAGATCCACCAGTGATAAATGCATGCGAACCAATTTTCACAAATTGATGCACGGCCACCATTCCCGCTAAAACCACGTAATCACCCACGGTGATATGTCCAGCTAAGGTACTATTATTCGAAAAAACACAATTGTCACCCACTTCGCAATCATGTGCTACGTGACTATATGCTTGAATCAAACAGTTTTTTCCTATGACAGTCTTAAATCTATCTTTAGTACCTCTATTGATTGTTACGCATTCACGAATCGTTGTGTTATCACCAATTTCTGCTGTGGTAATCTCGCCATCAAATTTTAGGTCTTGAGGCTCTCCAGAAATTACGGCACCGGGATATATCTTACAGTTCTTTCCAATTCGAGCTCCATCCATAATGGTCACATTTGAGCCAATCCAAGTCCCCTCTCCAATGACAACGTCTTTGTAAATGGTTACAAATGGTTCAATGACCACATTTTTAGCAATTTTTGCTTCTGGATGAATATAAGCTAATGGCTGTATCATCTATACTTCTTTAGTTGTTATTTACTCTTACGATCTGTGCCATAAGCTCGGCTTCACAGACAATTTTCTCTCCCACCATGGCCACACCTTTCATTTTAGCTATACCTCTCCGGATCGGTTCCATTAAATCACATCTAAAAATAACAGAGTCCCCAGGTGTAACCTGCGCTTTAAAACGTGCATTCTCAATTTTGAGAAATAATGTTAACCAGTTTTCAGGATCTGGTACAGTCTTCAGCACAAGGATACCACCAGTCTGCGCCATCGCTTCTACTTGCAATACTCCCGGAAATAATGGTGCTCCCGGAAAATGTCCCATAAATAAATCTTCATTCATGGTTACATTCTTTAATCCTACAACATGTGTCTCGGTTAACTCCAAAATTTTATCGACCATAAGCATCGGTTGACGATGTGGAAGAATTTTCATGATCTCCACAGTATCATATAATGCAGGCATATTTGGATCGTAAACTTTTATTTTTTTACGTGTTTTATCTTTCTTAATCTGCTCTTTGATTTTCTTTGCAAAGGCGACATTTGCAGCATGGCCAGGACGAGCAGCCATAATATGGCCTTTCAATGGTCTCCCTACAAGCGCTAAATCACCAACCATATCCAATAGTTTATGTCTAGCCGGCTCATTCTGATGACGTAGCTGATTATTATTTAAGATACCCTCTTTTGCTACAGCAACAGTCTCTTTATGAAAGAGATGCGCAAGTTTCTGTAATTCCTCAGGAGAAGTTTCCTTATCAACAATAACAATCGCATTGCTTAGATCCCCACCTTTGATGAGTCCATGATCGACCAGCATCTCCAATTCGTGTAGAAAACAAAATGTACGAGAAGAAGCTATCTCTGCTTTAAAATCTTCAATTGAAGTAATCGCAGCATGTTGACTACCTAAAACAGGCGAGTTAAAATCAATCATACAAGTCAACCGGTAATCATCCATAGGCATTCCCAAGATCTCAACTTTACGATCTGGCTCTGCATAGTGGATATTATTGGATATCTCATAATAATCTCTGTCCGCATCCTGTTCTTCAAACCCCGCTTCTTCTAACAACTTCACAAAAATTGCAGCACTTCCGTCCAATATTGGAATCTCAGGACCATCTATATCAATCAGTACATTGTCGATTTGAAGACCAATTAATGATGCCATTAAGTGTTCAATTGTACTAACACTTGCTCCATTTTGAGAAATAGTGGTTCCTCTGGAAGTGTCTGTGACATTATCTGCATCAACCAAAATCTCAGGTTGACCGTCTAAATCTACACGTCTGAACTTAAACCAGTGATTTTCCGGAGCCGGTTTAATCTTCATTGATACGATTTTTCCCGTATGAAGACCTACCCCCGAAATTTCAACCTCGTTTTTGATGGTTCTCTGTTTCACATTCATTTCTAATAACATATTTTTAAATCAAAACTTCTTTTGACGAAAAAAGATTATTTTAACTTCGATTCTATTAATTTCTCTAGCTCCTGGATTCGTTTCTCCAGTTCTGGAAGACGGGCAAATATGACATTGGATCGTAACTGCGGTTGATATGGCATCACCGGTGTTCCCCCCCATTTTTTTCCCTCATCTTTAATGGATCTATTAACACCCGACTGCGCTTGTATCTGAGAGCCTTTTGCAACAGCTATATGTCCGACAACTCCAACCTGTCCACCCAAAACCACACGCTCCCCAATTTTTGAGCTTCCAGAAATACCTGTTTGCGCAGCAATAACTGTATTTTTACCAATATCTACATTGTGTGCAATCTGGATCAAATTATCCAATTTAACACCATCGCGAACGATAGTAGCCCCCATAGTAGCCCTATCAATCACCGTATTGGCTCCTATCTCAACATTATCTTCGATCTGAACATAGCCTATCTGTGGAACCTTTTTATAGGTACCATCTTCCTGTGGAGCAAACCCAAAACCATCCGAGCCAATTACAACACCTGAATGAACAACCACATTCTTACCTACTTTACAATCATGGTAGATCTTTACCCCTGGATAAAGCGTAGTATTGTCATCAATCGTAACTTTATCCCCTATAAAAACCTGCGGATAAATCTTTACATTATCTCCGATCTTAGCACCCTTACCGATGTAAGCAAATGCTCCAATGTAGCCACCAGCACCTATCGTCGCTTCAGCATGTATAAAGTGTGGTTCCTCACGTCCGCTTTTATCAAGACGAAATTCATTATACATATTCAATATAGTAGAAAATGCCGCATAGGCATTCTTTACACGAATAATTGTCAATGTCGTTTTAGTCGCTTGTGTCAACTGCAAATCTTCATTTACAATGACTATTGAAGCATCAGTCGTATAAATAAAATGCTCGTATTTTGGATTTGACAAAAAAGAAAGATCGCCTTTTTTACCCTCCTCAATTTTGGCAAGGTTACCTACAGTAACTTCTGGATTCCCCTCAATCCTTCCTTCTAATAATGTCCCTATTTGTTGAGCAGTAAATTGCATGGTACAAATCTATGTTTTTTTATTAAAAAATAACTATCCAACGGAAGGATTTGCAATATATCCCACCTCTTTTGGATAACATAATGCATATTTGGACACATTTTTAGACAATGCCTCTAAATTTCCAAGATCCGATGCTTCGGTAATATCAATAAGTTCGCCCGACTTCAATAATATCTTAATTTGATCGTTTGAAGGGTTATATGCGCGATTCTGGATTTCCTGTTTGAACACATAATAATGAATATCCTCCTGACTTACACCCAATGCCTGTTGCACCTTAATTTTTACCAATTCTATATAATCTGTAGAAAAAGGTTTATTGCTCATAATTGAACGATATAAGTCCCTTTTCATAATTCGTTGGCACATTTTACTTAAAATCCCATCCTCATGACGTTCCCATGTTTTTATTGCAGACATAATATCCGTATCATCTAAACGAGTAAACCAGTCCAAATGCAACGGGTTATCCAAAAAATTTGTTCGGTCAATCTGCTGACTCAAAAACC
Source organism: Sphingobacterium sp. (assembly GCA_031277685.1). Classification (GTDB taxonomy): domain Bacteria; phylum Bacteroidota; class Bacteroidia; order Sphingobacteriales; family Sphingobacteriaceae; genus Sphingobacterium. Next base: position 28,020 of record JAITLV010000333.1, read on the forward strand.
AATGAAACGCTGGTGTAGAGAAAAGCGCTGCACCGGAAGCCGTCAAGTCCTTTGCTCGTTGTAAGATTTTAATTAATAATTGCTCCGCCCCAATAACTGTCTTGTGTAAATACACCTGCCAATACATCAATCGTCGCGCAATAAGAAATTTCTCCACGGAATAGAGCCCCTTGTATTCAACTACGATCTCATCATTCACAACATTCAACATCTTTATGATCCGGTCAAATGAAATCACGCCCTCAGAGACACCAGTGAAAAAGCTGTCTCTATTCAAATAGTCCATCCGGTCCACATCCAATTGACTGGATACGAGTTGATGGAGAAATTTCCGCTCATACTGATTATTAAAGATCTCAATAGCCAAACTTAATCTCCCGCCTAAATCCCGGTTGATACGATCCATCAGCAAGGAAGAAAGTAATTCATGCGAAACACCCGTAATCAAACTATGCTCTAAGGAATGTGAAAATGGACCATGACCAATATCATGCAGCAATATTGCCGCCAAAACAGCCTCCTCTTCTCCTATTGAAATTTCAATCCCTTTACTCCGAAGCGTTTCCAATGCCATCGACATAAGATGCATAGCCCCTATAGCATGCTGAAATCGTGTATGCAAAGCCCCGGGATAAACCAAATGAGTCATACTCACTTGTTTAATGTAACGGAGCCGTTGAAAATAGGGGTGTTGGACAAGGTCAAATACCAATCCTGTAGGAATAGCAACAAATCCATATACAGGATCATTGATGATTTTATTTTTGTTCAATGCGGCGATAAATTAATGCTACTTTTCAACATATTAAATCGAAAACCTAGTTTAAAAAAACACAAACTTATGGTTATCACTAATATAAACTTAAAACAAAGATAGTTAGTTCATCGTTAAGAAATGTTAAAAATAAATCTAAAGCACGATATTTGCTTATGTTAGTATCATATTGAAATCCATTCAATGACCGAGGTATTTTCTTTTGTTACAATTCATATTTAAGTAACAGTATCGACCTCTCTTATAATAGACATATATAACAAGATGCAAAAAACACATATTCTCTGGGCTGATGATGAAATTGACTTTCTAAAACCTCATATTTTATTTTTAGAAAGTAAAGGATACAAAGTTGACACAGTCAACAATGGAAATGACGCTGTTGAAGCCTTTAAAAATGGTTTTTTTCATTTAATATTCCTCGATGAAAACATGCCCGGATTAACTGGGCTTGAAACACTCGCTATCATCAAATCTATTAATCCGACAGTTCCTATTGTGCTCGTAACCAAGAATGAAGAAGAGCATGTGATGGAAGATGCTATTGGCTCTAAAATTGATGACTACCTGATCAAGCCTGTAAACCCAAAACAGATCTTAATGACAATAAAAAAGTTGACCGAAAATAAACGTATTGTCAACGAGAAAACTTCTATGGCTTACCAACAAGATTTTCGCAATTTAGGCATGATATTAAACGATGACCTCGATTTCAATCAATGGTCGGAAGTATATAAAAAACTAGTTTATTGGGAGCTATCTCTTGAGAAACTGGAAGACAACAATATGCATGAAATATTGACGATGCAGAAATCCGAAGCCAACATGCGGTTTTCAAAATTTGTCGAAAACAACTATATCAACTGGATCAATCGTCCTGAGAATGCACCTATCCTATCTCATCAGTTGTTTAAAAAGAAAGTATTTCCTGTACTTGAAGATGAAACATCAACCTTTTTTATCTTAATAGACAACTTGCGTTTTGATCAATGGAAAATAATCAATGAGGTGATCACGGATTATTTTAGACTAGAGGAAGAGATAAATTATTTCAGTATTCTGCCAACAGCAACACAATATGCAAGAAACGCAATTTTCAGTGGATTAACACCATTGGAAATGGAAAAACGTTTCCCTAAATTATGGCAAAATGACGAAGATGAGGGTGGTAAGAACTTATATGAAGACAAATTTCTAGATGATCAGATCAAAAGATTATATCGTAAGCAGATAAAACATTCCTACACAAAGGTTTTAACGCTCGAACAAGGGAAGGATGTTTTAGATAATCTAGGAAACATGATGCACAACCAGCTCAACGTCCTCGTCTATAATTTTGTTGACATGCTATCCCATGCACGGACAGACAGTTCGATGATCCGAGAACTAGCAAATGATGAAGCAGCCTATCGTTCGCTGACATTATCTTGGTTTGAGCACTCACCTCTTTTAGAAGCTCTAAAATGGCTTTCTCAGAAAAAAGCACGTGTTATCATCACCACTGACCATGGGACGATCCGGGTCAAAAAACCTAGCAAAATTGTCGGTGACCGGAACACCAATACCAACCTCAGGTACAAACAGGGAAAAAATCTAAATTACATTGAAAAAGATGTATTTACGATCAAAAGCCCGCATGATGCGCAATTGCCCAAACTTCATGTGAGTTCAACCTATGTATTTGCCAAAGAAGATTCTTACTTTGTTTACCCAAACAATTACAATCAATTTGTCAATTACTTTAACGGTACTTTTCAGCATGGAGGAATATCTTTGGAAGAAATGATCATCCCCTTTGCGACATACTTGCCGAAATAGTAATTTTGCAACATGGAAATTATCGTAAATACAACAGCAGATCTTTCTGTTGCAGCCCAAACTCTTTTGAATAAGTTTCCAAAGGATCGGATTTTTCTGCTATATGGCCCAATGGGAGCAGGAAAAACCACCTTTATAAAATCCCTATGCGAACAATTGGGAGTAAAAGACAGTACATCAAGCCCGACCTTCTCCATCGTCAATGAATACGATTCCGACAATGGGTCAATTTACCATTTTGACTTTTATCGTATTAAAGATGAACAGGAGGCTTTTGACTTTGGATATGAGGAGTATTTTTATTCAGGTGCATATTGCTTTATTGAGTGGCCCGAAAAAATACCTAATCTATTACCTGAAGAAGCAAAGGAAATACGCATCAGCATCATAGATGCCACCACCCGTACTATATCTATCCGTTAATCCAACATTTATCACAGTCCGCTATGGCCCATTCATCATCTTGCCAATATATTCCTTCAGATACCCATGTACCAGGATTAGCAGCTATCCATGCTGAACAATTAAGTTTCTCATTTCACGAAAACAATCCACAGTTTGCTGTTGAAAATGCGTCTTTTGATATCGAAGGAGGAAAGATAACGGCTATAATTGGTGAATCAGGAAGCGGAAAAAGCACGCTCCTCAGATTAATCTATGGTTTGTTGGAACCGACAAGCGGTGTAGTACGTTATAAAGGCTGGCAAGTGCCCACGCGCAAAGACAAGCTGATACCGGGACATGATGCTATGAAACTTGTTTCGCAAGGATTCGATGACCTCAATACCTACGCAAATGTCTGGGATAATGTAGCGTCACAGCTCCCAAATACAGACATTCAACGTAAACAAGATAAAACCGCAGAAATTTTACAACGCTTGCGGATAGATCATCTGGCAAAAAAGAGAGTCGCGGATATCAGTGGCGGAGAAAAACAGCGCGTTGCCATCTGCCGTGCCTTAATCAATGAACCTGAAGTATTATTGATGGATGAACCTTTTAACCAAGTCGACGCATCCTTTCGAGACACATTACAGCAAGACATAAAAGATATTGTCAAGGACACTGGTCTCACCATAATTTTGGTTTCGCATGACCCGACGGAGGTACTCGCCCTGGCAGACAATCTGATTGTCATGAAATCAGGCAGAATATTAGATCAAAATAACCCTCATATATTGTATAGCCAGCCGTCTCACCCCTATACGGCTCAGCTACTGGCAAAAAGTAATATTCTCAGCTCAGAGCAAGCACAAAGCTTAGGCATTGCTGGACAGCAGTCTATTGCTATCCATCAAGAATGGATTTCCATTACACCTGCCGAGGAATCGCCTTTCTTTGTAAAAGACACAAAATTTAGAGGGTTTTATTATGAAATTTTGGTTTCAAACAATGTGGTTGACCTGCATTGCACGACCACATCGCAATTAATTCCACAAATAGGCCAAGCTGTTGATTTAACCATCTCCAGTTGGATTCCTTTCAATTAGATTAATTCAAGGTCGCTACCCAAGATAGAAATGCATCAAACCATTTCTTTTCGGATGTTTTATTGATTAATCCAAAACCATGACCTCCCTGTTCGAAGGTATAAAGCGTATTTGGAACATGAACTTTATCCAGTGCAGCCATCATCCTGTAACTATTTTCGATAGGAACTGCTGTATCATCTTTAGCATGTACAAAGAAAACGGGACATACCTCCGGGGTGACCTGTAGATCAGAGGAAAATGATTGCACCAGCTCTTCCGACGGATTTTCTCCGAGGAGATTCATTTTCGAACCTTTATGAGTTATATCATTCTGCATAGAAATAACAGGGTATATCAGTCCTGCAAAGTCTGGCCTTAACGACACATGGGACGGATTGGCAATATATTCTTTCTTAAATTTAGTCATCAGCGTTGATGCCAAGTGTCCACCGGCTGAAAATCCAATAACACCAACTTTTTTGATCTGTGGATTTGAAGCACGAATCAATTGCACCGCCTGCTGCGCATCTTGGAGCGGCCCGATGCTCTTATCTCGCATGATATTGGGGGAAGGCAATCTATATTGTAAAACATAAGCCGAGTAGCCATTTTTCACAAGTTCCTCCGCCACCGCATGTCCTTCATGATCCATTGCGATATGAGAATATCCGCCACCGGGAATTACAAGAACAGCAATATCCTTTGCTATATTTTTAGGAGAAGTATAAATAAATAATTTAGGCCTGTTTTTTTCCAAAAGCGCCTGACTTTTATCAGTCACATTTGGGATAGTATCGGGATAAAGATTTATAACTTCCTGAGCCTTTACAAGGGAAATCAAAGAACATAAGATCATAAGAATTTTTTTCATTCGTATTTATAATTATTAGGTTTCAGTCTCTATACTGTAGTATTTATCGTTATAATATCGTCCCTACACATACGCCAGATCCTTATTCGCCAAGTCGGTCAATCATCATAAAATAGCAAAAGCTATCTTGTTCCAATGAAACTCAATTTGCCTTATCTAAAAGATAGGATATGCGTATACGCTTAGTTTCCATTACAGTGAGGAAACGACCAATAAATCCAGATCTTTTGCTGTCATATTGAACCTCGCGGCCATATCCGCATTTGTTAAATTGCCTTGGTAGAGGTAGATTGAACTTCTGATCCCTGGGCTTTTCCAAATCGCATTTTTCAATCCTCCTAATTCCGCAAAGTCCAGTAAGATAGAGGTAAAAATATTACTCATCGCATAAGTCGCAGTACGGGCAACTCGTGATGCTATATTGGGGACACAATAATGAATTACATCAAATTTTCGAAAAACTGGTTGATCATGTGATGTCACTTCCGATGTTTCAAAATTCCCTCCCTGATCAATGCTCACATCAATAACAACTGAATTGGGTTTCATCTTGGACACAGTTTCTTCAGAAATCACACAGGCAGAACGACCATTTCTTGCTCTTAAAGCACCAATAACCACATCAGAGCTTATAACTGCTTTATTCAGAATAATGGGTTGGATCACTGACGTAAACACACGACTGCCAAGATTGTTTTGTAAACGTCTTAGTTTATAGATTGAGTTGTCAAACACCTTCACTTGTGCTCCAAGTGCCAGTGCAGTCCGTGCGGCCTGTTCCCCTACAGTTCCGGCCCCGATAATGACGACTTCCGTCGAAGCCACTCCCGTGACACCACCTAACATCAGTCCCTTCCCCCCAAATGCATTACTTAAATATTCACCAGCGATTAAGGTCGCTGTTGCACCAACAATTTCACTCATTGCCCGTACCACAGCTAAACATCCACCCTCATCCCTGAGATATTCATAAGAAATTGCCGTAATCTTCTTATGCATGAGTGCCTTTAATACCTCTGCGTTCATTAACGAGGGCTGTTGGGAAGATAATAGTACTTGCCTCTCCTTCATCAATTTAACTTCCGACACCATGGGACTTCCTACTTTAATGATCAAATCGGCTTGGTACACTTCCTCTCTTGAAGACACAATACGAGCTCCTTGTTCACTATAATGATGATCCATAAAATTAGCTCCGGCCCCTGCTCCAGTCTCAATCAACACCTCATGCCCATTTTCCACCAATAATGCGACAGCCAATGGTGTCAAACATATGCGCTTTTCCTGAAATGAGATCTCTTTTGGAATCCCAATAAAAAGGCTTTTTGCATTTTTCTTCTTCTCAAAAAGCATCTCCTTCGGAGAAATCATAGCCTGACTCGCAAGCTTCCCTAACTCATTCATTTTGTTAAATTGACTTTAGCTAAAATTACGATAAATAATCAATCTAATCAAACGAAGATAAAAATGCTATTATCCACCTTATTACCTAACCAACAATGTAACACAAAGATCTCTTCCAAAGGTCTCCATGAGCTATAGCATGCATTAAAAGATTAATCATCTAAAGACCATTGGAATGAAACAAATTTATCTACATTTGTCTTAAATTAATCAGATATAATACCATGCTAAGTAAAATCAGTATCGTACCCAGATGGATCATTTTTTTATTGGATATTTTCAGTGTTTCTATAGCCTATCTCCTTGCAAATGTTATTTATTACGACTTTAATTTTGATTTTCTCTTTGACATAGATTTTAGCATACGATATATTTTATTTATAAGTGTTTGCTCCCTATCATTCTATTTATTCAAGATGTATACCGGGATCATTCGTTACACAAGTGCCATTGACTCCATAAGAATATTATCTACTATCATATTTAGTGTATTTATACTTTTGGTAATCAAACTGATTATACAAGCGAATGAAATTGAACGGAATATTCCAACAGCACTAATCATTTTCTTTGCACTTTTCTCTTTCTTAATATTGACGGTATATCGAACTATCATCAAAATTTTCTTTCTATATACAAAAAAGGTCAATGGGAGCCGAAAAAAAACCTTGATTTATGGTGCAGGGGATCTGGGTATTGCCGTAAAAAGAACATTAGATCATGATGTTCGGTCAAAAAATGCGATCATTGGTTTTTTAGATGATAACGATCAAAAGATTAACAAAGTTATTGACGGGACTAAAATCTATTCATCCAAGAAATTTAACCATCTGATCAACACGCTAAATATTGAAGAAGTAATTATTGCATCCCACAATATCCCATCGGATCGCAAGAACGAAATCACAGATATTGCGCTAGAGCGGAATGTCAGTATTTTGACGCTTCCTCCAGTCAAAAAAATCATGAATGGAGATCTTAATCCCAATCAGATTCAGAAAATAAAAATTGAAGATCTATTGGAAAGAGATCCCATCAAAATCAATGACGATCATATTCTGAACCAAACAAAAGGAAAAAGAATTCTTGTTACAGGTGCCGCAGGATCTATAGGAAGCGAAATCGCTTCTCAACTGGGAAAATATGAACCTCAAATGATTATCCTTTGTGACCAGGCAGAATCACCACTACACAATTTACAATTGGATTTACAGGACGAATTTCCGAATCAAGTCTATCATACCTATATAGCAGATATCAGAAGTACCCAGCGAATGCAATTGCTCTTTGAAACATTTAAGCCACACTATGTATATCATGCGGCAGCTTACAAACATGTCCCTATGATGGAAAATCATCCTTTGGAGGCTGTACAAACCAATGTTTTAGGAACCAAAAATCTAGCCGATTTAGCTGTCGAATTTCAAGTCGAAAAATTTGTTTTCGTTTCAACCGACAAGGCCGTCAATCCAACAAATATTATGGGGGCGACAAAGCGAATTGCCGAAATATATGTGCAGTCGCTAAACAATCATTTGGAGAATTTATCAAATGGAAAAGTCAGCACAAAATTTATTACGACACGCTTCGGAAATGTTCTTGGCTCAAATGGTTCGGTTATCCCTAGATTTAGAGATCAGATTCAAAAAGGTGGTCCTGTTACCGTAACTCACCCCGAAATTACGCGTTATTTTATGACGATTCCCGAAGCTTGCCGACTTGTGCTTGAAGCCGGAGCAATGGGACAAGGCGGAGAGATATTTGTCTTTGATATGGGCAAATCCGTAAAAATAGTTGAACTCGCCAAAAAGATGATCCGTCTTTCTGGATTTAAACCGAATGAAGATATAGAGATCAAGTTCACAGGCTTAAGACCAGGAGAAAAGCTATATGAAGAACTACTAAACGACCTCGAGAACACCATGCCGACGCATCATGAGAAAATCATGATCGCCAAAGTCCGTGAAAATAATTATAACATTGTAAGTCTAAAACTAGCGGAATTAAAAGAAAGACTTGCTACTCAAAATAAAAATGAAGTTGTCTACCAAATGAAGATTATTGTTCCCGAATTTAAAAGTAAAAATTCAATTTATGAACAACTGGATAAAGAAATCGAATTATCAAATGAGTCCGAAAACAAAAGTTAATTCACTTTAAAATTTCGAAAACACTTGCAAATTTGCTCGAAAAGTGTATTTTTGCAATCCATATTTTACTGATTAGTAATGTCTAAAAATACAAATAATACAAATCAAGGTTTTAAACCTTCAAAAGGATCTTTTTTTCAAGATAACCAAAAAAGCGTTGCGTTTATTTTCGGTGGTATCATTGTATTGATTTTGCTGTACTTCGGATACGAGAAACTTTACTTGCAACCAAGAGCAGAAGAAGCATCAAATCGCATGTATAAAGCCGAGCAGCTTGTTACAATTGACTCTTTACAAAATAAAGCAATTGCAGGCGATGGAGCATTCCTTGGATTTAAGCAAATTGCCGATGAATATTCAAACACAAAATCTGCAAATATTGCAAATGCATATTTAGGAGGTCTTTACTTACGTCAAGGTAAATTTGATGATGCAGTAAAAGCACTGGAAAAATATTCACCAACAGGAAGTCAAATTTTAGATCCACTAGTTATTGGTTTAACTGGAGATGCATATTCGGAGTTAAAAGACTATAAGAAAGCTGCGGATTATTATAAACAAGCTTCTGAGAAATCAAGCAATTCATACACAACTCCCCTATTCTTAAAAAAATTAGGTCTTGTTTATGAAGCACAAAACGACTACAAAAGTGCTGAAACAGCTTACAAAAAAATCAAAACTGATTTTCCTGAAAGCCAAGAAGCATCTACTATCGATGGTTTATTGGGTAGAGTACAAGCACATTTATAAGAAATAGTAAATACACAAAAAAAGAGGCTATTTGATAGCCTCTTTTTTTGTGACCATCTAAAATCACTATCTTTGATCTATTATGGCAAGTAGCATTAAAAATCTATCAGACTTTTCGCATATCCAAGTTGCGGATGCGAGTTCATTCAAATTTGCAATTGTGGTTGCACAGTGGAATGCAGAAATTACTGGTGCATTATTGAATGGCGCAATTTCAGGTTTAGAAAAACATGGGGCAAAAGAAAGCAACATTGAAATAATCGAAGTTCCAGGAAGCTTTGAATTGACGTCAGGGGCGGATCTCGCCTTGAGAAACCAAAGCTTTGATGCTGTTATTTGTTTGGGTTGTGTTATTCAGGGAGAAACCCGACATTTTGATTTTATCTGTCATGCGGTCGCTAATGGCGTTTCAAATGTAGGACTGAAATACAACAAACCCGTTATTTTCGGTGTATTGACAACAGACAACCTTCAACAAGCTTTAGATCGCGCGGGTGGCAAACATGGCAATAAAGGTGAAGAAGCTGCTATTACAGCAATACAAATGGCTGCCATTGCTAAAAAATTCTAGTTTGGTATCAATTTTGTCTAATTCAATCATGAAAAAGTATTTTGGGCCAAAACAAAAAAACGCACAAGTACTTTTATTTTAAATAAATCGATTAATAAAGTATGATAATATCTTATTAATCGATTTTTATTTTTTAGATATGATTATGAAAACATTATCGAACATACTTTTGGTCTTTATGCTCTCAATACTTTGTCATGGACATGTATCAGCGCAAGATGATAGCTTAAATAAACAAATCTGGCGTAGTATTGGCGGTCAAGATAAATGGGATTCCCTGCAGTACTTAGCTTTTTCCGCAAAAGGGAATAGCGTCTCAGAAGAACTGTCCAATGAAGACCGTAAATTCCTTTTTAACCGCACAACAGGGGAATGTAGATTTGATGGGTATAGTGGATCTGATCAGGTGACCTATTTATTCAATTTCAGAACAAACGGCACAGATAAACTATTTATCGGAGGTAACGTGAGTACAGATAATCAGGACATAAAAAAGGCTATAAAAAATCAACTTTATGCTGATCTGAACCTATTGTTGCTACCAACGCTGATTGAGCAAAAAAGTATTCAATTTAAGAATCAGGAAGAGCGATTTATTGGAGGCCAGAAGCTGACCGTAGCGAGTATTACTTCCTCAAATCCAATCTTTGGATCAAAATTAGACGGTTTGGTATATATTGATCAAAATACAGGTGAGATCACACGTTATGAATACACCGATAAATCGGAAAAAATTAGCTACGATGTAAGCAAATACAAGGAGATCGGTGACGGAATACGTTTACCGAGTTTGTTTAATGCTACGAGCAGTGATAAGAAGACTTGTATATTCTCATCTATTTCTTCGTTTGTACAAGTAGAACAAAAAAAATTTAAAGAATTATAATTATGATCAATTGGATAGAATTAAATACGGAAGAGCAATTACAGGAAATCTATCAATCGGATAAGGTCGCTGCTATATTCAAGCACAGTACGACCTGTGGTATCAGCAACATGGCAAAACGTAGCTTAGAACGTATGTCTAGCACCTCGGATCAGGATTATCCTGTATATTTGTTGGACTTGTTGCGCTATCGCGCTCTTTCCAATGAAATTGCACAACGATGGAACATCGAGCATCAGTCCCCTCAAATCCTTATTGTCGAAGGTAAAAACAGTGTTTATGACGCATCACATGGTGATATCCAATTTGATGCATTCGAAAAATATCTCTAGTTATTTCAACTTAAACATTTGACCTTCATCATAGGCACTTAAGGTCAGATTATCCCAAGTGATCATGCCATTGGATTTTTTCTTTAATCCACGTGGTTTTTTGGCTACGATAACTTGGGATTCTCCAACCACTTTTACCGTATTTTGTCGAACGATAATAGCTGTTCCCTCATCAATGCCAATACAAGTTTTTTCAGGAAACTCCGCTAAAGCAGTAAAAAGCCTATTATATCGACTTCGTTTTACAAAATGCTGATCAATAATAGCCGATTTTATCAGTCCTAACCCCCTAGCTGTCTCTAAATTTTCGTTCGCTAACCTATCGAATGTAGACCGATAGATAGAATCTTTTAATTGATTGCCGGTTATCATTGTCTCGCTCATAATAGCTGCTCCGGCGCTTGTTCCCGCAATACAAGCTCCCTGCTGATAAGCTGAATGAATAGCATCAAATAAAGCGGTATGCTCAACTATCGACATAAACCGATTTTGATCCCCACCCGTAATATAGATCAATTTAGCGCGACGGACCGAATCAACTAGCCCGCGATTTCCTGCATCTGATCTTGAGAAATTGATGCTTGTGATCTTGTTTTTCGTCACTTTCTGCAGCTGCTTGGTCATATCCAAAACAGACTCCTCGGGTATGGTGGAAGCCATCGGCAAGATCATAATATAATCCGTTGATGAGAGCTGGGCCGTTTGGACCAAAGCTTCCATCAGATGTTCGTCCTTATGTCCCCCACCGATAACAAACAGGGATCCTTTGGGTAAAATTCTCGATTTCTGGTTGGTGAAAGAACACAGTACCATCACCAACATAATACACAACAACCTTTTCATGATATCCTCCGTTATCTTAGCTTTTTGACTACTTATAAATTTCTATTTTTATCTTACCATCCTTATTCACCGTGCCTCTATACATCCCCTCCGTATTAAATGGCATGGCCACGTGACCTTCTTTATCCATAACGATCATCCCGCCATCGCCCCCCATCTTACCAATTCGATCAATGACTGCTTGACCTGCTTGCGATACATTGTCACCTTTGTACTCCATTAAAGCCGAAACAGCGTATGCCGCGACATTACGAATATAAAATTCGCCCCATCCAGTACAGGAAACCGCACAAGTTGTGTTATTCGCATAGGTTCCAGCTCCAATAATTGGCGAATCACCAACACGCCCAAATTTTTTGTTCGTCATCCCGCCTGTTGAAGTCCCAGCAGCTAAATTACCCTGATTATCCAATGCGACACACCCCACAGTTCCAAATTTATAATCCTTATTGAGGGTTCCCAAACGCAAACTATGCTTTTGATCGTGATCTAACTGTGTCTTGCTACTATCCTCTTGTTTTATTTTTTGCAACGCATCCCAACGCATTTTAGTCCAAAAATAAGATGGATCGACGAGCTGCAATCCCACTTCCTTCGCAAATTCCTCCGCTCCTTTGCCCACCATCATAACGTGCTCCGACTTTTCCATCACTGCACGCGCTGCGGAAATAGGATTTCTGATCGTTGTGACGCCTGCAACGGCACCAGCGGCTAGTGTCTTCCCGTCCATAATAGACGCATCCAGTTCATTTTTTCCTGCATTTGTAAATACAGCTCCCTTTCCTGCATTGAACAAAGGAGAATCTTCCATGACATGAATAGCTTGTTCAACAGCATCCAGACTCGATTTCCCTTCCTTCAATTGGTTATATCCCGCCTGCAACGCTTGCTCCAAAACTATTTTATAAGCCTGTTCCATGGAATCAGTCATATTCTTTTTTAAAATCGTTCCCGCTCCACCATGAATGGCCAGAACAAACTTTTCATTCGCCATTTGTTGTTTTTCCTTAGGTTCTTGTTGATTACAAGAAGCAGCCACCGCAGCTCCTCCGATAATCATTGCGATCATTGCATGTATCTTCATTTTATTCTTTTATATAGCCTGGATTTTGTACCATATTTTTATTAACAAATATTTCATCTGCGGGAATAGGAAAATTATATTGTGCCTTTGTTGATTCCAACAACATAGCACCAGCAGTATTCACCGCATCTTGTGGTCCTCTACGAACAGGCATTTTTCTTCTTTTTAAATCAAAAAAACGATGTCCCTCAAATGCCAACTCCTTATAACGTTCCACTAGAATAGCTTCAATAAGTTCATCTTTTGAGGCTATGGTTTGATTTTGATAACCTAAGATTCGTGCTTTTCTTAAGCTATTCAAATCATTATTCGCATCATTGAGTTTATTTGCTTCCGCATTCGCCTCTGCACGGATTAAATACATCTCCCCTGTTCTAAATAGTTTTACGTCTACCAAACCCACTGTCGCATCGTTGTCTTTGCGGCCTAAATACTTGCCTATTAAGTATTGCTGTTTTCCTGCTCCCCGATTGGGGTCATCCAGAATATAGCTACTAAACCGTATATCCCGATTCTTATCAAATAAGGCGATCAACTTATTAGATGGCGTATAAAGCGCTATCTCTCCATCCTGTCTAAAAAACATTGCTCCGATAGGGCCTTCAGCTGGAGAATCATCATCTTTGGGAAGATCTGCGGCTGTCCGATGCAACGAAAAAACAACTTCATTGGAAGTCTCGTCTGTCCATATTTTGGAAAAAGAAATCCTTTCAGCCAATGGTTTTGCGGCAATGACTTTTGATGCAGCTGCAATAGCCAGCGACCAATCTTTTGCATATAAAGCTGCTCTTGCCTGCAATGCATACAAACCGGTCTTAGAAAAGCGGTATATAGCCTGCTCGCCCCCTATGAGTCCCAAAGCATCATTGATGTCTTTTTGAGCTAGATTAAATACCTCAGCAACCGTGTTCCGTTGCGGGTGTCCAATCTCCGACTTTAACATATAAGGGATCCCTAACGCTGAAGGATCATAACCCGCGGCATAAGCTCTCAAAAGCTCAACGTGCGCAAAAGCACGTATGGCCAGTAATTCACCTTGATAATGCTTCTTCTTATCCGTATCCACCTGCGCTAATTTTTCAAGCCCCGCCAAGGCGCGATTCGCACGATCTATAACAACATAATACTCGCCAAATGCGCTCGCCACGGATGAACTTGAAGCAGTATACTGCCAGCGGTAGGCACTCAGATTGCCAACCGTATTTTCCAAGGGATAAATTGCTTCGTCAGAAACAACCACACTATTTCCAATAAGCGTATAGGTCATCCCAGCATAGGCACCTTTGATCGCCATATCGATATCATCTAGATTACGGTAAGCCTTTTCAGGATCAATGGTATCGGAAGGTTTTAGATCTAATTTATTACAGGAGTATAAAGTCGTCATGCCCACAGTAAAGAGGCCGATTGTCAACATATTTTTAAATGATTTCATTGCTGTAGCCTTTTTTAAAAGTTAACACTAAACCCTGCTGTATATGTTCTCGGTGCAGGATAGTTAAAACGACTAATCCCTTCACTATTTTCAGGATCTAGCCCTCGCCAAGATGTCCAGGTCAATAAATTCTGTCCTTGAAAAAAAATTCTGGCGCCTTTAATTACTTTTTGATCGCCAAACAAAGATTTAGGAAACTGATAAACTAAATTCACATTCCTTAATCTTAAGAAAGAGGCGTCCTGAATATCTTTGGAAGTATATTCGCGTGGTATATCAATCCGTTGTAAAATCGCATTATCCCCAGGCTGCTTCCAGCGGTCTGTAAGCATACGTATACTTTGGTTACTTGTCATATAGCCGGAGTTCTCGTTATAGAAGTCTTCGTTATTCCAGCGGCGAACATCACTTACAAATGCAAACAGGGCATCCAAAGAAAGATTTTTCCAGCGAACAGTTGTATTAAACCCACCCACCCATTTCGGAAACATGCTGCCAGATTTGGTCACTGCCTGTGCAGTCTCATCGTATGCTGTTGTGATACTACCATCCCGATTATAATATTGTGCATCACCTGTCTGCGAATTAACTCCTGCCCACTCCGGTGCATAGTAGGTTCCATAAGGCAGTCCTACACGCATGATTCGTGTATCACCATCCAAAACCTCTGTCAGTGCATCGGAAAGATATAATATGGTATTCTTGTTGTATGAAGCATTTACGCCTAACGTCAAGCCCCAGTCTGCAGTCCTGATCACATCACCCGACAAACTCATTTCCACCCCTCTATTGCGCATTTTGCCCGTACTCAATGGCAGCTTTCGATCCAAAAATCCCGATGTTAAGGAAATCGGCTGATCGAAAAACATATTCTTGGTGATCTTATTATAATAATCCATGGCAATGCGAAGACGCTTCGATGGGAATAGTTCCAAATCAAATCCGGCATTGAACTCATCTACATATTCCCAATCGTAATTCGGGTTTCCAGGGTCATAGGGGCGAATCGCTGTTTCACCACCGTAGGTAATATCTTTTCTAAAGGTTGCCAAATAGTTGAAGTCACCATTGATCGTACTGGCAGTGGTTCCATAACTAGCCCGCAACGATAATCCTTGAATTAATTCGCTAGATTTCAAAAACTCTTCTTCTTTTAAATTCCAATTTGCACCCAAGGAGTAGAAACCATGCCAACGATTTGCCGCTGTAACTCGCGAAGAGCCATCATAGCGATAACTAGCCGTCAACGAATAACGATTGTCATAGGTATATCTTCCCAATGCCATATAGGATGCTAACGCATACTTTGTACGCCCGCCCAAAATTGCAGGTAAATATGCTGGACTTACGGTTACACCATTTGGATTCTCTGGGAGACGACTATCAATCCCATAACCTTTGTAACCAAAGGCACGGTTACGTCGATATAAATATTCAAAATATGCCGAGAGCTCCAAGTTATGTTTTTCATCAAACGTATTTTGATAGGTCAATCCTGAAGTACTGATTACATTTGTCGAACGTAAATTATCCTCGGCGAATAATCCTTTTCCTCCTAGCGTCGGGTCACGGTCTCTGGATCCATAATAAGAATCAGGATTGATATAATCTTGGCCAGTAGTGGTATTATAGTCTATTCCCAATCGCGTATGTACCTTTAAGGTTGGTAACAATTGATAATTGAGATTGAGGCCAACATTGGTATTAAATAATTCAGAAGAACTGCTCGAATTGAGTAAACGTTCCAACCCGGCACTGCCTTCACGCTCATCTAAGATGAAGTAATCGTCTTCATTACCGAAATGAATGAGTGTCCCGTCAGGCGCGTAAGGGTATTCATACGGTCGTGCGTAATAAACTGATGCCATTGAGGATCCCACACGGGATGCACCAACACCTTCGGTAAACTTAGAATTTGTATACCCCAAAGTCACATTTACGCCCCCCGAAAGCTTTCCTTTGTCAAAATCCACATTATTCTTTAGCGTATATCGATCAAGACCCGATCGAATAGCAACACCCTCCTGTTTATAATAGCCCGCACTGCTATAGAATCTTACGTGTTCACCTCCACCACTGACATTGACCTGCTGATCCATAAACTTTCCGTTACGAAAAAAATAATCCCGCCAGTCAACATTAATCCCCTGCAAACTATCCAAAATTTGAGCTGCTCGTGCTTGATAAGCCGAAGTTCCTTTTGCTACATCGGGATTTTTAGGAGAATAAGTCCATCCCGGGCCTATCCCCTCATTATTATCCGGGTCAACAAACGGACCTAATTCTTCTTCAAATTGCAAGCGCTGTTGGGTATTCATCATCTGAAATTTTGGCCTTGTCAGCTTTGAAATACCATATTGGGAATTAAAATTCACCGACAGCTGTCCCGATTTCCCCTTTTTTGTCGTGATGACAATAACACCATTTGAACCTCTGGATCCATATAAGGACTTTCCTGTTGCATCACGTAGTACATTGACAGATTCGAAATCATTCGCACTAAAATTCTTCAGTTCTGATGTGGCAATAGGAATTCCATCGATCACATATAGTGGATCTGAAACACCATTGATCGAACCTACACCTCTTATGACGACAGAAGCGGTAGCTCCCGGCTGTCCCGAACTAGCCATCACACTCATGCCTGGTACACGTCCCTGTAACATCTGATCAACCGAGGCCATAGGTACCTGCTCTAAATCTTTAGCTTTTACTGTGGTCGAAACATTGGCAGATTGCTTTCTGGAATAATTTGTATAACCGGTCACGGTCACATCTTCCAATATTGTGCTTTTATTAGCTAATGCAATAGTTAGGGGGCCCGAACCATTGACAGAGGCTGCCTGCCGATCATAGCCTATTGAAGAGAAATCCAATTGATCCCCTTGTTTTGCGGCAATACTGAAACTACCATCTGGAGCCGACTGTGCAGTTGTTCCTGTCGTCAAATTTCTGACGGTGACACCGCCTATACCTTGCCCCTTCTCATCAATAACCTTTCCACGAACTGTTTGCTGTAATAATGTAAATGGATAACCATGGCTGGCAGATGAGATGGAATTTCCAGGCTTGGCAATAGTTGATGACAGATTTAGGGTAAGCGCTAGAATGATTAGCGCTTGTGCGTGCATGCTACCTCTCATAATTATGTACATTTTGGTCAGTGCCAAAGCCAATCACAATGGATAGCTTTAACTGACCTAAAATGCAAATAATTATCGAAACAATGAAATGTTTTTTATCTTATTCACTTTCTTTATCCCACCAGTCGGAAGCCTGTAAATCATCTATTTCACGACGATCTTTCTTCGTGGGACGCCCCGTTCCACGATCACGTTTAAGCACAGGTGCATGAAACATGGATTTGTAGCCTACCGTATCTTCCACTGGTGTTTGATCTTCATAAAACTGAACCGCTGTTTTTGCATCAACCCTACGTTCGAGGAGACCAATTACTTTAACGACTTTCTTTTCTATTCCTTTCTGAATATTATAGACGTCGCCGATTTTAACCTCATACGAAGGCTTAATATTCTGACCATTCAACTTGACCCGTCCCGCTTTACACGCTTCAGTTGCCAAAGTTCGAGTCTTAAACAGTCTTATCGACCATAAATATTTATCAATTCTCAATTTTTCTGATGCTGCAGCCATAGTACAAAAATAGTTATATTAGCAGATTATGGTGGTATTCCTACCTAAAATTAACATATTTCCCCAATGAATATTTTCTTCATGACTGGGGAGAGAACGATAAAGTTGCTTTTAAATGCAACTTTATCTAAGTTTGTACATCAAAATAAACAAATTCAAATAAGCAAACAAATAATATGGTAGAGCCACTTAAAAAACTGATTGAGGAAGCTTGGGAAGATAGACAATTATTAGAGTATAAAGAATATACAGAAGCAATTCGTACGGTAATCATGAAGTTGGACAGCGGCGAGATCCGTGTAGCCGAAATGATCGGTACAAGATGGCATGTCAATGACTGGATCAAGAAAGCTGTTATCTTATATTTTCCAATTAATGATATGCGTGAAATGACGGCTGGTCCTTTTGTATTCCACGATAAAATGAAGCTAAAAACAGATTACAAACACACTGGTGTTCGTGTTGTTCCTGGTGCTTCTGCTCGTTTGGGTGCATATCTAGCGAAAGGGGTGATCATGATGCCTTCTTATGTCAATATCGGTGCTTATGTTGATGAAGGTACCATGGTAGATACCTGGGCAACAGTTGGTTCTTGTGCTCAAATCGGTAAACATGTACACCTCAGTGGTGGCGTAGGGATCGGTGGTGTACTTGAGCCTGTTCAAGCTGCTCCAGTTATCATCGAAGACAATGTATTCATCGGATCAAGGGCGATCGTTGTTGAAGGAATTCGTGTCGAAAAGGAAGCTGTACTAGGCGCTAATGTTGTCTTAACTGCGTCAACAAAAATCATTGATGTTACCGGACCTGAACCTGTAGAATATAAAGGTTATGTTCCCGCTCGTTCAGTTGTGATCCCAGGATCCTATACCAAAAAATTTGCAGCTGGTGAGTATCAAGTTCCTTGCGCTCTGATCATTGGTCAACGTAAAGAGTCTACAGATAAGAAAACTTCATTAAATGATGCTTTACGTGAGCATAACGTAGCTGTATAAATTCAAATCTAGCATTAAAAAAATAAAAAATGAGTGCATTCGTGGATCGTGAAGATCTGAATAGGTCGTTGGAAACGCTGAAAGCAGGTGGTCTAATCTTATATCCGACAGATACAATTTGGGGGATAGGATGTGATGCGACTAATCCTGAAGCAGTAGAGAAAGTCTTTCAATTGAAAGGAAGAGATAAATCCAAAAGTCTAATCGTCCTCTTACATAACGACAACCAATTGGCAAGCTATGTAAACGAAATCCCGGATGTTGCTTATCAACTTATTGAATATACAGACAAGCCATTGACAATTGTGTATTCGAATGCCAAAAATATCGCGCCAAATGCTATCGCTGAGGACGGATCAATTGGCATTCGAATTGTCAAACATCCTTTTTGCGAACAGCTTCTACAACGCTTCCGCAAGCCTATTATCTCCACTTCTGCCAATATCAGTGGCGACCCAACAGCAAAAGATTTTGACGAAATAACGGATCAGATCAAAGCAGGTGTGGACTACGTTGTTGAATATGATAGACAGGTGAAAACTGACGGCAAATCGTCTACGATCATGAAACTTGATCCGAGCGGTAAATTTGAATTTATTCGAAAGTAGTAGAATATTATATACAGATGAAAAAGATCATTTTATTCTTTGCATTGGCAATTGCTATCAATACGCAGCTACACGCACAAAAAAAGGAGATTCCTTCCGCAAAGCCAGGGGTGAAATATGGAAAGGAAATTCAGGCAAACAAGGCGATTTCTGTTGCTAAACTCGAAAAAGAATTAAGCAACAAGCATACTTTTACAGGCAAAGTTGAAGGTAAAGTTGTTGAAGTTTGTAAAAAGAAGGGCTGTTTCATGACCTTACAACGTGATGGCGAAGAACCGATTATGGTACGCTTTAAAGATTACGGTTTCTTTATGCCAGCAGATATCATTGGCAAAACGGTTGTTGTCGAAGGTATAGCCAAGAAGAAGGAGACTTCAGTAGCCACATTGCAACATACGGCAAAAGATCTCGGGAAATCTCAATCTGAAATAAATCAGATTACGCAGCCAAAAAATGACATTAATATCGTCGCCGACGGCGTTCTTGTTGTCAAATAAACAGTTAGTATTATCGTTATACTCTCCTCGATAGTGGAGAACAATTTATTCCGATGAAAAAATTCCAGATAGCAACGGCTCCATCTATCCTTGTCGGTGGAAAACTAATAACATTTGAGAAACCTGTCATCATGGGGATACTCAATGTTACCCCCGATTCTTTCTATGATGGTGGAGATAACACAACAGTTGAAAAAGCACTGGAAAAAGCACAAAATCTTTTACAGGAGGGTGCTCAGATTCTGGATATCGGCGCTTATTCTTCCCGTCCGGGAGCTCCATTAATCTCTTCCCAGGAAGAAATGGACAGAGCACTTCCTCCCATAAAAGCAATCAGAAATGCTTTTCCAGAAGCCATCTTATCTATAGATACCTTTCGGGCAGATGTCGCTGCCGAAGCTATTGACGCCGGTGTACATATCATCAATGATGTATCAGGAGGTACACTTGATGAGGAAATGTTTGCAACAGTAGCCAAATATCAAGTACCTTATATCCTCATGCATATGCGTGGTACTCCCGAAGATATGCAACAGCAGACCGAATATTCCGATATTGTGACAGATGTTGCTACCTTTTTAGGAGCAGCTGTAGCTCAGTTAAGGGATCTGGGGGTAAAGGATATTATCCTTGATCCAGGGTTTGGTTTCGCAAAAACAATCGATCAAAATTACGAATTATTATACCGCATCAACGAGCTTCACTATTTCGGTCTCCCTATTTTGGGTGGCATATCACGTAAATCCATGATTTATAAAAAATTAGGTATTACAGCACAAGAAGCTCTCAACGGTACAACTGCATTGAACACTTTACTCCTGGAAAGAGGAGTTCAAATACTACGTGTCCATGATGTAGCAGCAGCAAAACAGCTCGTTGATCTTTTCTATTAGGGAATTGTATATACTACTATATAAACCTTATTTCAGATATACCAGCATTTACTGTTCAATAAATGCTTGGTCACTTAGTGTTTCTATAAAAGCGATAATAGCTAATTTTTCCGGCTCTGTTAGCGGTATGCGATTGCCATTTTTCGTTAGAATAGGATCGAGGTTTTCTGCATCCTGCACTCCTTTATCGAAATAATCCAAAACAGATCTTAAAGTTGGGAATTGTCCAAAACTTCCATAAGGCGCAGTATAGGCTGCATTTCTTAAAGAAGGTACACGAAAAGCCATCTGATCTTCAGGACGCCCAGTAACCCGACCACGACCTACCTCCTCCGGATTTGGATTCATTGGAAAACCCACATTTCTAAAACTCTGATCAGTAAATAGCGCCGTACTATGGCAACTTGCACATTTATTTTTGAACGTTACATAGCCCATTTCTTCTATCGCTGTAAATTGCTCGCCTTCATTTCTTTTTACCCGATCATATTTACTGTTGGCGGAGATCAAAGTATATTCGTATTGGGCGATACTACGATAAATTCGATCAGCCGTTATACCTGAATCACCAAATACCTTCTTAAATAAATTTTTGTAATCAGCATCAACACTAATTTTGTCGATCACCTCCAGAATAGATGAGTTCATTTCTTCATGTGTTATAATCGGAACGAGGGGTTGCTTTTCCAGCTGCAAGATATTTCCATCCCAATTATAAAACTTCATAAATGCCATATTTTGAACAGCCGGGGTATTGCGAAGTCCCACCCGATCATAAATTCCGACGGCCTGTTGTCTTCCATCGGAGAAAGCTAGGGCAGGGTTATGGCAACTCGCACAAGAAATGGTATTATTTCCACTAAACCTCTTTTCATGAAATAATTTCTGTCCCAATTCAACACCATATTTTGTTGGTCTATTTTCTGCTACAGCGTTATTCAATGCTGGAAACCCAGCTGGTATCTTCAAGGAAATTTCAGGATTTTCCGTTTGCATTGATTCGTTCATATCCTTTTTGCTACAGGATAGTACAATCAATAACACACCTAACACACAGATTACTGTTTTCATTAGAATAAATGATTTTGCAATGAGAGTAGGACAATTATGTCGCTGTTATTTTATATCAACTAACAAAGGGTTGTCAGCTTTTATCTAAAAACAAGGCCACTACAAACGTACTCAGCGTTTCAGTTTTCGAATGCTTTTAACGTTCCAATGGCCTTGTCATTAATTTATATTTCCTTTAATTATTTTCGACACGTTCGATTGAGAACATTCCGGTTTTATCGTCTTTACCCTCACCACCAATATTATTCACAAATACCTGCATAGCGTCCATACTACTGTGGAGACTTGGTGTAATTGCATTTTTCGATGTTAGGATTACTTTCGTTTTTCCACTTAATAGCTTATCAAAGTCTGCTTTGATCGTGATCTTAGGCGAATTGGCCCCTACCAAAGCCGTAGCTGTTAGATCTAATGTGATATCACGATAAGCATCTACGCCCTGCGTATATGTTTCAGGTTTACCACCTTCTCCGTTCAAGGTACTACCTGTATGGACCTGAAATGCCTTATTGTCGCTTGCATAAAACCCTTCAATCTTGGTAAAGCGGTATCCAGTCGCCCATTGCCACATCATATCGGTATCATTAGCTCCTGCCGCAGCATAAAATACTGGAAATCGGACCTGATCCAGCATATTGATTTCTTGCTTCACCCCTAATCCAAATTTAAGTTGACGGTATTCCCCTACCGGGATATTGGTCAATAGGTAGTCTAGGCTTGCCGGTTTCGCCTGATTTACGACAGTAGCACCTTTATCCAAGTCATTTACATTGTAAGGGATCTCCGTTCCATCTACTTTTACAAGCCGAATATTACTGACAACATACTTGAGTTCCGAAAGATGGTGCACCTGATCCTCTGCTGATGTGTTAACTGTTGCGTCAGTAGAAGTTGCTCCGCCAAGGACAATGCTGTTATTTTTAAATGTATTGTTAAAATGTAAACTGATATTGTTAGCGACAGGTTTGTCATCGCTTTTGCTACAGGAAATCATGAAGAATGAAACAGCAGATAAAATTAAATAGTTCGTTATTTTTTTCATTGTATGTGTTATTTAAATGTGATTGATTTTTTAAAAATTGACTTTTAGGGAGGTAAAAATATTCCGTCCCATCCGGGGAATATTTCCCCAATCTGCATAGGTACTATAATACGCATTGAGTAGATTCTCGGCGCCAACCTGAAAGACAGATTTGAACTTGCCTAGATTGAACGTATAATCAGCAGACAGATTCCATATTTTATAGGCAGCCGTTTGATCTTCACCGTACTCAGGGCTGTAACTTGTCTGTGCGAAATCTCCGTTTAATGAAGTTCGCAGGCCAATGTTTTTATACCCATAATGCAACGATGTTTGATAACTTAAAGGACGTATAAAAGGGAGATTCCCGCCCGCATTATCCCTTCCTCTTGCATAGGTCAGCACTGCCTTCCAATGCAGGTTATCCAGGATTTCATAGTTCACGTTAATCGCTGTATTAAACAACGTGGCATGATCCAAAGAGGTGTACCCCTTTACACCAACGGATTGATAATTCATTGGGCTTCCTAGACTCAAAATCCGCCCAATAATGTAATTGTTGATGTAGAAGTAATTAAGTTTTGCCGCGATACTTAGCTTTTCAGTCTTGAACCCAACGCTGGCGTTGACTTCATAAGAAATCTCATTCTTTAGATCAGGGTTGCCGATATAATCGTAACGGTCAAAGCTATTATAAATATAATAGCCATAGGCTTCCGAAACGGAAGGTGCACGATGTCCAAGCCCTGTTCCGACAGAAATATCAAACTGATTTAAATTTAGCTCGTAACTGGCATGTAGGCTTGGAAGCCACCTATTCTTCTTTTGTGGCGCTCCCGGATGAAAAATCCAGTTAAATTCCACGTATTTGGAATAATTGTAATTCCAGCCTAACGAACCACCCAGATTTACTTTACTCTGATCTGAAATTTCCCAGGAATTATTCATCGCAATACTTGCAAAACGAGTTGTTACCCAAGGCCAGCTGTAGGCAAACATTGTCTGTTTGGAACGATCCTGCGGGTACATGCGCATTTCTGCAATAGAAAGATTGTCATATGCATTTACCTGTACCTCGGATGAATACCGTTCCCGCTTTAAATTTATTTTTGACACCAATCCATACGTTGTACTCCATCCTGGCATATCCATATGCACCAAATTCTCAGGACGCGTTGTATCATCCATATAGTGCTCAACAGCGTTGAAATAAACTTTGGTATCCCACACTTTTACTAGACCTTCCTCAAACAATTGCTTATAGGATGCAGAGGTAATAATCGCCCGTGACAACCAAAGATCCATGGGCAAGGCTGGGAAGCCAACATCTTTTGCACGGTCAAATAGGGCATCTACCCGAACCGCAGAAAGTGCACTAGTTTTATAAGCTAAGCCCAATGAGGCATTGAGTTTATTATATTGAGAATGCAGTACTTCCCTGTCCTTTCCGTCAAAATAGTTACCCGCTTTACGAAAGGCAATGCTACCATCAGCAACAAATTTGTCTGTTGAATAGAATAGATTACCAAGGTTAAACGTTTGTTTATTGTTAAATTCGAAGCCAGTCTGATATGCACCACCTATTTTTTGCTGCAGACCAAAAGGCGTGCTTCTTCTTTTAAGGTCTACGCTTCCTGCGACAGTAGCACCATGCATATTTCCTTCCTGCCCAGATTTGATATCAATGGAAGCAAGGTTATTGCTCTCCACATAGGACGTTATGGGATCCATTTTATCTGTACAAGCACCAAAAATATGCATACCGTCAATGGTGATTGTCGAACGTTCAGTACTCATATTGTTCAGCAAGGGCTCCCATGCATAGGCTCCCCGTTTGATAAAGCTGATATTGTCTGATGAGGCCAAGTATTCGTCAACCGAGACGGCCATTTTCATGTCGCTTTCAATCTTTCGCTTAATTGCGGCTTCCACATTGACTTCTGCTAAACGTCTCGTCGTGTCTCTTTTTTCTGCCGTACTTTGCCCTTTTACATCCAATCCAAGAGAAAGAATAAAAAGGACAATACTTATTTTCTTCATAGCGTTTAGAATAGAATATCGAGATGCAATTCACTTTTAAGCCCTTCCACTCCCGGCGTGAAATCCTTTGGAACTTCGGTACCGCGAATTACTTTTCCGTCCGGCCCCAACAGGATGAAATTTAATGTCCAATTTCCGGTCATGGTATAATTCACAACACCATGATATAAACCATCCGCCGCTTGTACTAGATCTTTATTATTGGGTGAAGAGTGATTGCCCATGGATGGTTCGGGCATACGTGGATCTAATTTGAGTGTATAGTTTTCAACTTTCGAATAGGAAAATTGAGATTGATCTGAGAAGTTTATTGGTGAAGATTCAAGCGGTCTATTCAATTTATAGATGCCTGCGACCAATTTGTTCTCTGCAACACCTGGTTTCTGTGGCGAAATCAATGCTATCACATATTGCTCATCGTCCTTCCCCGTGAACATAGTCATATTTAGATTTCTATTCGTTTGTTGCCTTACCAATACATCCTTTACCACTGAAAAAGTTTGAGTACCAATAGTAAAGTTGATATAGAGCGTCCAGGTACCCTCTGTACCACTTTCGTCGGTAAAAACCGTATATCCGGAAAAATATTTATCCGCTGATTTGAAACTGAAATTATATTGGTGTGGGCATGAGCTTTTTTCTCCAGTGGCAACAGTCTTTATTGGCAGAAATGTAACATTGGACACTTCCACGGGAGTATTTGTTTGTGTGTTCTCTACGCGCACGCGGATATCATTATAGCCGCGATACAATGCTCCATTCAGTGCTTCTATACGGACCGTATAACCCGAACTAACAATATTCGCAACTTCCTTAAATTCGACCTGTTCCTCGACCACACTTCCCCGTTCTGCTTGATAGTCCGTTTTTCCTTTTGTACATGACCCGAGAAATACGCACATTGTGACGACATAAAAACCTATTGTTTTTATCAATAAACTTACCTTCATAAAAATACCATCTTAGCTTAATTAACAGAAGGAGCATTTTAGCACGGGAACAAGCATAGTCAGAAGATGACACCTGAAACCCATTATCTAAAAACCCGACAACCTGTTCAAATAAAATTTTTCATCCGCCTAGATTTTTTATTCAGTAGTAATGAAGCGATCAGATCTATTCGCCAGTAATAGGATAGAATAAATCATGATGGTTTCATCGGAATAAATTATCTTTTATAGCCGACAAAGCGATCATGAGCAATGATTTGCTGCTATTAGCAAGTCAAATACATGTCATGAAGATTTCTAAAAATGGAATTAAACTAATGGGGGGTGAAAAATTGTAAAGACTGGTCTATAAGAATAATTTTCATTGTATTCTGGGAACGAGCGTTCCGCTAAATCTTCCTGAAATAAAGAAGATACCTTAAAATCAAAATTTTCCGAATTATTGATAAAAACAACATCAATTATACGTGATTCTAGTTTTTTTTGTTCCTTTTCTTCATGTTCGCGCATTTTCTTCATGAGGATACATTGCCCTCTACAAGATAGAGCCTTTTCGTTGAAGCGGTTGATACATTCGTAACGTGCAATGTAATCTCTGTTCAGCTCAAAAATGGACCACAGCCATACGGTAGAGAAGCTCTGAAGAAGCATCAAAGGCAATAAAATCCATATAAACTGTCTCGCTTTCATGTTGTGAATTCGACAAATATATAAATGAATCCCCAATTACACAAATTCAAGAGCAACAGATAGTCCCCAGCTAAAGCGCTAACTGGGGACTGAAAAATCAAAAAACAGATTATTTTGGTGTAACTATCAGTACAGCTTTTTTATTACCTGCTGTCAAATCTAACGTGAACGTATACGACCTACCAGCTTCTAATACTTTACCTGTTTTTATACCCAAATTTCCAGCATCACGCCCATTGGTACCACTACCAACAAAAATTAAATCACTTGAAGTTGTAACATCTGTCCCCCCAAATTCTCCGCCCCAGCCCTTCTGATGGAAAAACTTGAAGTTGATGTTATCCGTATTGATCGATTCTCCTGCTTTTAAAGTAATTTGGTATTTTTTATTCCCTTGTGGTGCTAAACAGAGTGCTTTATCTGTATTCCAGCCAACCTGATTACTGGACACTTTTGGTTTGCCAACTCCTTCTCCAATAATCCATACAGCTCCAGTACCATCTTCCTGCAATTTAGCAAGTTCATTCCCAGCCATTGCCTCAACGACAAAATACTTTAGTGCAAAGTCTGCAGTAATCCGATATTTTCCGCTGACTCCATTAAAAGTAATGGCCCCATCAGCAGATTGACTGAAAAAATCTGGGTCAATCCACCAATCTTTTAGATCCGAGATTCCATCTATTGTCACCGGATTACTCTTGGTCATATTCAGTTCAGCTTTAAAATGCGTATCATCCAGACGACTGAATACCGTTCCATTGAGCGCATAGGCGATAATAAATGGTGATGCCTGATAGGTCAGGGTATTAAATGCGACACTATATACACCAGAAGTCGAATTCGAGAAAGGGATATCCAAGATCGACCCAAGTGTAATCGCATTATTGACCCATCCAAAATTCATGATATTCCCCTGTGCACCAACCTTTGGCGCCTGAATATATCCTTTTACAGAAAACGGAAAATCCTCTTTGGCTGCATACTGATTTCGACCCATTTTCTCCATTCGATAAGACCTTGATTCGGTCACCAAAGTGAGGTATGGAAAGTCTGGACGGCTTAAGTCTATGTCAAAGGATTGTTCGCTTTTCTTCTGACTAATATTCTGTAGCACAAATTTAATCGTGGCTTTACCATCTGGAATATCCTTCAAAAAAGGGACATAAATTTTTCCGCTATAGTCACCATTTTCTTTTGTACGGATCGTCGTTTCAGAGACTTTATCATCTGTATAAAATAATTGGACTTTCAGTGTGGATAATGCGACATTGTTATCCGATACATGAGCATTAAACACCAAACTATCGCCAAAATGAGCAGCAGCAACATCCGATTTCAATTCAATTTTGGGATCACCAATTTGATAGACATATTTTTCATCCTTTTTACAAGAACTTACAACAGCTATTGTTCCCAATAACATATTGATGAGATATCTTTTCATAATCCTGCTATTTATTTTGTCCAACGATAAGAGACGACTGATTTTGCGGGCACCTCGTAGCTAAAGTGGTGTTTACCATCTGTCAACGTGATTTTACGATTGTCAGTCGATTCATTCAAGGCCACCACAGCATACGTACCATCCGTATTTTGAAAGGCACTATACACCAATCCTTCCGCTGTATAGCCAGTAGCCCCAATTCGTATCGCTCCGGACTTAACGACAGATGACAGGTGTCCTACAATATAGTAATGCGAGT
This sequence comes from Sphingobacterium sp., assembly GCA_031277685.1. Taxonomy (GTDB): domain Bacteria; phylum Bacteroidota; class Bacteroidia; order Sphingobacteriales; family Sphingobacteriaceae; genus Sphingobacterium. The sequence goes on from JAITLV010000333.1 coordinate 56,533, forward strand.
TGCGTGTGATACTCTTATAATTTGCTTTACTAATATCCACAGCACCATAGCAAGTCTGACAACCGCCTTCCCGATTAGGTCCTTTATCGGTATCCAACATGAGATTCCAAACAATAACACCTTTACTCCAGTTGTTTACTGTTCCCAACGCCACCTCACGCATATCTTCCATCAGGCGCTTGTCAAGGTTACGGCCATCGTTCCATTCTCCGATAGATGTCTCTGTAAAAACCAACTCTTTATCTGGCCGCTGATTATGAATATCGATCAGTTCTGCCTTATCTCCACCATAATTGTGGTAAGCTGCTCCAGCGATGAAAGAAGCCGCCCCTGCGTCATTATAGATCTTAATAGGATAATCCTCCTGATCAGCCATATCATCGTAATTATAATTATGGTCAAACGCATAGATCTTCGTTGCGATATTAGCAGCTTTGAGCTGCGGGCCTAAAGATTGCTTGATAAATGCCTGTTGTTCTTGCCATGACATGTACATTGAAGCCGAATTTTTTCGATTCAATGGTTCATTTTGAACAGTAATGGAATAAATATTAATGCCTTCTTTCTGCATTGCCTGAAGCCATTGCACGAAATACCAGCCATAATCCTGATAGTATTTTGGATTTAATTGACCGCTGGTCCAAGAATCAAAAGGTTTTAAATCTGTCAGATTATTGACCTTCATCCATTTTGGAGGTGTCCAGGGCGATCCCATAATTTTGACATTCGGATTGATAGCCAGTATCTCCTTCAGTACTGGGATGACGTATTGTGTTTCTTCTGACTGCAATCCAAAATTCTCTTTTCCTTCTTTATCCCAGCAGGTATACTCGCTCAACGAAAAATCTGAACATCCAATTGCGATACGAATATAGCTCATGCCCATGCCTTCTTTATCAGAGAAAGTTTCCGTAAGAAATTTCGTACGATCCTCTTTTCCCATTTTCATGAGATTATAACAGGTAGAACCCGTAATTGCCGCACCAAATCCATCCATCGTTTGAAACTTTTGGGTAGGATCTAGGGTAATGGTGTTGGGGGACATATTGAACTTTGTACTAAAATCGACATATTGTTTTGTCAGATCATAAGAACGGTCTGTGGTAGTTGTCATAATAGTGACATCGCCAGATTTTTTGATATCGTCCCCTTGAGAAGGGGTAAAGCTATCACGGTTACAAGATGTTGCTGCAATCAAACAAGACAACAAGAATGTATATATCATAGTGTTATTATTACGTTTCATAAACAATTGAAATAATTAGTATCCTGGATTCTGAACTAGGTTAGGATTTTGGTCAATTTTGGCTTGTGGAATCGGTAAACGGTACGAATACTGATTAAATGGATACACGCGCGCTTTCCGTCCCGAATCGTTCGCATAGACCGCATTCATTACAGTCTCAACTTTATTCAAGCGCACAAGATCAAACCAACGTTGTCCCTCGAAAGCTAATTCTAAACGACGTTCTTTGAGATATGCATCCAATAAAGCATCTTTATTTGTGCGGATAGCAGCAGGTAATTTAGGCAACTTGACCCGAGCCCGAATTTTATCAATAATGTCCGCTGCAGCAGCTAAATCAGAGCCTTGTTGAATCATCGCTTCAGCTTTTAGCAATAAGATGTCGGCATAGCGCAATTTGATAATGCTGTTCATGCCAGAACGGAGTTTAAACATAAAAGGATAGTGATTCGCGGGATAATAGTTACTCCAGGTTGCTGTATAATAAACAATAGATTGCTCCATCCGAAGCTGATCCCCTTCGTTGGTATATGCCTGTATGAGGTCTCTTGATGGTGTAACCCATTTTGCCCAAGTGAAACTATAATCGTAATTGGCAAGATCACGTCCGAACATCCACGTCGCCCAATTACCGCCCCCTGGCATAAACTGTGCTTCCAAAATAGATTCTTTCGTATTTCGTTTCACTAAATCTGTATGGGCGGCATTCAATTCATACAACTCCGAATAATTAGCATTTAGATCAAAACCATCGGCTGCTAGTCCATCAGCATACTGAATAACTTTTGCATAGTCACGAATCGGTTTTTCAGCATATATCTTCGCAAGCATCGCGCGAGCAACGGATTTCGTAAACAAGGTTTTATTTGCTGGATTATTATTCGGTGCATCTGCCAACCCTGCCAATAGATCGCTTTCAATTTGGCGATAAGCCTCTTCTTCGGTATTCTGTTTAGGGAAATACTGCGGATATACTTCTTCAACATTTTCAGCAGTAATATCTGGAGCCTGTGTAGTTATCACTGGAATCAAGCCAAAAATACGCACCATATCGAACATCGCTAATGCTCTAAAAATCCTTCCCTGTGCCTTATACAGCTTAATATCCGATTCACTGACAGATTTATCAGCCACACTATCGATGTTTATAATCAGCTGATTTGCTCGACCGATATCTTCCAGGTATCTTCCCCAATCACGGTCTACAACAGAATTGGAGCCCTCTATCGAATTATTTTCGAAAGGAATTACTTCGGCTCCAGTAGTCCCACCATAAGCATTGTCTGCATGAGCATCACCAATCAATAGCAAATCTACATACCAATGCTCCTGTCTGTCCTTCATCCGCTGATAAAGTCCTGCCAGATAATTATCTACTTCACTCTTATTTTTAAACACGATCTGATTACCTTCTTCCGTTTTCCCCTGACTCGCATCTGAATAACCATCCAGCGGATCTCTATTTAAAGAACATGAAGAAGCTAAAACGCCTGTCAATAGTAATGCAAATACAATATTGTTATATATCTTTTTCATTTTTCCCTCCTTAAAACTCTAGATTAACACCAAGCACAAACGATCTGTTCTGTGGATACGTACCCCAATCAATGCCCTGTACTCCGCCATTATCTCCCCATTGGTTTACCTCTGGATCCATCCCCGAATACTTCGTCAATGTCAGCAAATTACTGACAGAGAAGTAAGGCTGTATTTTTTGGATACCTATCCGTTTCAATTTTTCCGTTCCAATAGCGTAACCGAGTGAGATATTCTTAACACGTAAATAGCTACCATCCTCGACAAAGTAAGTTGAATTTTTTATATCAAATCCGGCTTTGGGTACATGTGTAATTTGTCCCGGCACCTGCCATCTATCCAACACAACTGTTGTTTGGTTGCGCCCGTCATACATTCCTTCAGTCTCCATACGACTTGCGTTAAATATATCATTACCATAAGTCCCTTGAATAAAAATACTGAGGTCAAAATTCTTCCAGGAGAAACTATTAGTCAATCCATAAACAAATTTCGGGTTTGGATTTCCAATATAAGTTCTGTCTGATGAAGATATTCTACCATCTCCATTTAAATCACGATACATCAACTCCCCAGTTTCAGGATCTACGCCGTCAGATATATAACCAAAAAATCCCCCTAGAGATCTGCCAGGCTCATTCCGAACAACAGTCTCATTGACCGTATTATTTGTGACAGCATCATAATAAATCTTTTGTAGATCCAATTTGTCCAATCTATTTTTGTTAAAAGAGATATTGAAATCAGTATTCCATTGAAATTCTCCAATCAAATTTTTTGAATTGACTCCGAATTCAAATCCTTTATTCGTCATCTCTCCCCCATTACGCTTGATACTATTTGCTTTTTGTCCGTCAGGAATTTTAGCATCAACGAGTAGATTCTTTGTTTTTTTATGGTAATAATCCGCAGTAAAAGTTAAACGGCTTTGTAATGCCGTAAAATCAATACCCACGTTAGCTTGTGTTGTGGTTTCCCAAGTGAGATCTTTCGCTCTTAAAGTTTTGGAAACATTTATATTTGGCACGGATTGATCCTGTCCAGTCACAAACCATTGTATACGTTGAATCTCAGCAAAAGATAAATAGGCATAATCTCCCAGTCCCGATTGGTTACCTGTCTGTCCCCAACCACCCCTAATTTTGAAATCATTTATCCAGTCTACATCCTTCATAAAATCTTCTGCGGAAACACGCCATGCAGCCGAAACAGAAGGGAAATAGCCCCAACGTCCCGCCGGACTCAATTTGGAAGATCCATCGGCACGCATATTCGCTGTTACTAGATATTTTCCATCATAATTATACATCGCCCGGGCGAAATAAGACATGATAGCCCAATTGGAAGCTCCCGATCCCGTCCTATCCCAGGATATCTTATTGGCAGCATTTAAGGTTTGTACGATATCATTGGCATAATTGGATCCATAAATATAACTGTTTGAATACTTTGAATCAGTCCAGGAGGATCCTAACATTCCTTCAAAACGATGCTTTCCAATTTGCTTTGTATAGTTTAATACATTATCCCATGTCAATACCGTATTCGTATTACGAAGATCGGAAGCCTCACCGATCTGGTTTCGACCTTGCGTTGTCAAAATCGGATCTAAAAATGTGGTCAATATACCATTTCGCCGATCTATTGAAAAAGATGATTTCAATGTCAGCTCTGGAGAAAAGGTAAATAACGCGCTACCTGTAGCCAAAAGGCGATTTTCTCTATTATTATTATTTTTAGTCCGGCCTAAGTTGTCCAGTGGGCTCGTAATATTTACGCCATAAAATTTATTATAGTATTGATTTGGATGAAGTGGATCCCATATTGGAGCATACGTTGGTGTATTGATGACCGAAGTAACCACTCCGCCGCGATTGGAACCCTGTCCAGATAAAATACCATTCCTATTGTAGTCAGAGTAATTGATATTCGCATTCACTTTCAACCATTTACGAACTTGATTATCAATATTGGCCCGGAAATTATACCGCCGAAAAAATGAACCTTCCAATGTACCTTTTTCGTTTAGATATCCGCCACCGAGATAATAACGCAGCTTTTCATTCCCATCTGAAATAGATAATTGATAATTTTGCTGAATCCCTGTCTTGTAGGTTTCTTTAAACCAATCTGTCTGATCATTCAGGTCAAGTGGTAGTTTGACAATTCCAATATCATCCATTAGATTCTTATACTGCTGGGTATTGAGTACGTTCACGGTATTATTAACGACATTGGCCGTCATCTGTGCGCCTAATGTTATTTTCGCCTCTCCCGCCTTTCCAGATTTTGTAGTCACCAAGATAACACCATTAGCCGCGCGTGAACCATATATCGCAGCCGAAGATGCATCTTTAAGAATCTGGATATCGGCAATATCATTGGGTGAAAGAAATCTGATATCTTCCACGGGTAAACCATCGACCACATATAACGGTGCATTACTGCTATTAAATGAGGTTGTACCACGCACACGGATACTCATATCTGCACCGGGTTCGCCACTTGGTTGGATGACTGAAACACCAGCAGCCTTACCTTGAATGGCCTGACCTAAATTCGCAACAGGCCTCTTTTCCAGGTCTTTAGTTGATACAGATGAAACTGCCGTCGTGACATCTTTGCGCTTGACAGTACCATACCCTATTACCACAACATCTTCCAACACATTACTTGCTGGAGTCAATTGTACGGTCAGCGTAGCCTGGTTCGCAGTGAACTCTTTGCTTTCATAGCCGACAAATGAGAATAACAAACCAGTACCCGAAGGAACTGAAATTTGAAAACGGCCTTCCCCATTACTGGAGACGGCGTTGCTTGTACCTTTCTGTGTAATTGTTACGCCAGAGAGTGGTTTCTGATCCTGTGCATCCAGGACTCGCCCACTGACCTGAATGCGGTCTTGTGCAAATACCACATTCAACCAGGTACACAGAAAAATCAGCCCTATTGAAAAGGTTACTTTTCGAGTAAAGTGAATCATATGATATAAAAAAATTGGTTATTATTTTATCTTTGGTTATTCCAAATTGGCGTGGAGTTTCCCCTGCTCCATCGCTCAAAACAAAACTAACAGGACCTAGACAGGAATAAAAGCGAGGGTACTTAAAAAGTACCTAAAGAAAAACGCAAAGCTATAAAAATCAGAATTTTACGAAAATAAACACAAGATAAAAAGTACTAAAAAGAGGCAAAAAACACCTTATATTTTATTCTTTTGCACGCATCAAGTGTTATCAAGATCGATCAATAGTGGCAATTTGACAGACAGAAGCTTCAAACGCATCGCGGTTACCTGCCGCTTTGTTGCGAACTTTAGTCCTGTAGTTGTAAACTGTACGCAGGGAATATCGCAGGAAACTAGCGATCTTCACCGAGTCATCTATACCCAAACGAATCAAAGCGAAAATACGTAATTCCGTATTGAGCAGTTCGGTCTTTTTTGGGTATATTTTCTCATCCTCCTGAAGAAGGGCATTAAATTCATCAACGAATGTTGGATAAAGATTCAAAAAGATCCGATCAAAATTGATATACAGTTGCTGCACTTCTCTTTCTTCCATCTGTGTTGATTTCAATTGCTCCCGAAGTGCCTCCCACTGGTGGTTGGATGCTTTCTTTAACAGTGCTTTTCGTATATCCTCCATCTTATCAATATAGCTTGAGCACATATCGAAAAATTGGGCGATATATTCCTCTTTGATGTGATTGGATTCCGAGAGTTTTAGATTCGTATGATTAATTTCATTGTTCAATGACCGTAATTGCTGATTGGTAGCGGACAATTCGGATCGGATCCGTCGCAAATGTTGAACTTGACGATAGATAACAATCAATCCAATAATGACACCAATTAACAAAATACTGACCACAATAACTAGGGCAATCAATTGCTTATTCTGGCTACTGATTTTCTGTTGATAGGCCGCATTAATGATCGGGTAGGAAGAAGTGCCTTCAATAATCCGATAACGTACCTTGCAGAGCATCGCATCATCAATTGCTTTTTCAATATAGCGAAAAGCACGATCAAAATCTTGTTTGTCGTAGTAGGCTAGCGCTAAATCATGAAAGGAGGCATTGTCGCGATTTGCCATCTCAATATCCGCACTTGCCGAAACAGCTAGATAATAAAGCTGGCTGGTTGTATTTTTTTCGTATTTATAGATCAAGCTAATAAAATAGGACAGTAAGGCACGCTGCTCCAAGTCCTCTTGATTCTCTGCCCAAAGATTGAAAAATTGCTTTCTTGCATCTTCCCGACTACCATTAAATAGTGTCTTTATGGCAATGGTCGTTCGATATTCCAAGGAAGATTTCGGCAAAACATGCAATAACGAGTCCCGATAACGTTCACTTGCCTGATAATATTCCTGACGATTATTACTTTGCCCATAATGACTATAAAACGAACTATAGGTATCATAATATTTGGCTAAAAGTTCTTTGCTAAGCCCCCTTGCACTAATTTGGTTCAACAACTTTGACGCTTCAATGTAACGTCCAATTGTCGAATAAACCCAGGCCAAATCTAAATGAATAACCGTCTGCAGTGAATCATTGTCGGCAGGAGCCAATTTTTGACAAAGCGTAATATACGTAAGTGCCGCATCGGAATCGAACTTTTTATAATTCTCAAAAATCTCATAATTTTTTTGAAAAAGCTGAGCTTGATTACCCTCTATTGCTTTCGCCTCCTGTTTTAGTTTGTCTAGTTTGTCTTCCCGATTCTTGACATACATCTTCTGATTTTCCATGAGATATTCTAAGCGTTGAAAAATCTTCGTACTATCCGAATAGTCTTGAGCAGAAAGTAAAAAACTTAGATGAAATAGAAAAATGAAAACAAAAATGCGTTGCAACATAATAAAACCCGGTTCAACATAGTCAAAGCTAAACTACATAAAAATAACAACAAAAAAGAGGACATCTCACGACGGCCTCTTTCCCTGATCCGATTAAGGATCTAAGAATTAACAAATTAATTCTTTATCGCATGAAAAATAGTTTTCTTATCATCTTCAACGTGGATTTACTTCCACCCTCCCCCCAATGCCTTATAAAGTAAGATCTGGTTCAGTGTATTTTCTTTCTCCAATTCCACTTTCCCAATCTGGGCTTGTAAGGATTCCTTTTGTGCTGTGACGACATCCAATGAAGTCACGCGCCCAGCAATAAATAACTCTTGCGCGGCTTCGATGGATAGATCCAATGCTTTTACATGTTCGTCCACAAAAGTTCTACGCTTACTGATTGCCTCTTGCGTCATAATAACATTAGAAACCTCATTATAAGCATTCACAACAGCTTTTTCATAGTCCAAAAAAGCAATACCATAATCGGCTTTTGCAATTTCATACTGTGTCTTTAATTGCCTTTGATTCAATATGGGCAATGTAATCCCCCCAAACAAGTTATAAGCAATAGATTTATCCAGATTAAACAACTTGTTGAAACTAAAACTCTGCAACCCGACAAAAGGGCTAATGGCCACCGAAGGCAAAAAAGCCAACCGTGATGCTTCCTGTTGATTTGACGAAGCCATCATCTTCAAATAAGCAGTTTTGATATCTGGACGCTGATTGACCAATTCATCGGGTGTACCAAAAGTCAATCCTCCATATAGGTTTGTGTTTTCAACATACTCACTGCGCTTAATAGGTTGATAGTAACGCCCCAGTAATCCGTTGATATGGTGTTCCCAAAGTGCTATTTCCTGACTCAATTTCTCCTGAGCAGATTTAGATTCTGCCAATAGTGCTTTGAACTGCTGGACAGACAGCTCTGTGGCATAACCGGCATCTTTTTTTACCTCTACCACTTCAAGTGCATTGGTATGTAGTTCAATATTACGGTTATAAACCTTGATTTTCTGGTCCAGGGCCATTAACTCATAATATGCGGTCGCAATATTAGATACCAGTTCTGTTTCTAGCAGACGTTTTCCTTCTTGCTCTGCCAAAAAACCAAAATAGGCCGCCTGTTTCTGACTTTTTAATTTGCCCCATAAATCAATTTCCCAAGAAGAACGGAGGCCTATAAAATAATCCGGAATAAATGGTTCAGGTAACTTTTCATCATTTTTCAAATTATCCGAAAAATTCGAATCATAATTACCGATACCAGATTCCGTATAATGGCCATACTTGCGTATTCCTCCTTCAACTGCTGCTTCTACAGTCGGCCCTAATGCAGCTTTACGTTGTTTGAAATAAGCCTGTGCTGACTCCAATCGTAAGATGGATTGACGAATATCAATATTACGTTGCAACGCGGAATCAATCAATCCAACCAAAAGTGGATCCTTAAAGATCTCCCGCCAAGACCGGTTACCAACATTTATGCTGTCAATTGCAGCTCTTTCTGAAAACGTTGTTGGTACAGCAATTTTTTCGGGTTGGGCGGCCTTTTTAGGAACAGAACAACTGCCAAAAAGAATAAGTGCAGCAATCACTAAAGAAGCCTGTTTAACGACCTGTTTTTTATTATCCTTTTTTGAAAATAAGATAACTAGTCCCGGAATAACAATAACACCTAATATCGTTCCAATAAGCATCCCTCCGACCGCGGCCGTACCAATACTCCGGTTCCCCAAGGCACCTGCCCCACTAGCCATCATTAAGGGAATTAAGCCCGCAATAAATGCAAAAGAAGTCATCAAAATAGGACGTAGACGTGCAACTGCTCCTTCAATTGAAGCACTCACAATATCCATTCCCTGCTTATATTTCAAATTGGCATATTCCACAATTAGAATAGCGTTCTTGCCCAAAAGACCGATGAGCATGACTAAAGCAACCTGCGCATAAATATTGTTTTCCAGACCAAATATTTTCAGGAAGATAAAAGCCCCAAAAATTCCTGCCGGTAGACAGAGTAACACCGGCAATGGCAATAAAAAGCTTTCATATTGTGCACATAACAAAAGGTAAACAAATAGTAGACAGAGTGCGAAAATATACAGGGCCTGATTTCCCGAAATTTTCTGTTCCCGGGTCATCCCCGACCACTCGATACTATAACCTTGTGGTAAGGAAGATGCAATCTTCTCCACCTCTTCGATCGCCTGTCCCGAACTAAAACCCGGAGAAGACTGACCGGTGATCATCGCCGAACTAAACATATTATATCGTGTAATCTGTTCAGGTCCATAAATACGTTCCATGGAAATAAACGCATTATAGGGTACCATCTCCCCTGTTTCATTCTTGACATATAGCCGCAGCACATCTTCAGGCCGCTGGCGATACTCTGGCCCAGCCTGCACCATCACCTTATACATCTGTCCATAACGGATGAAATTTGTTGCGTACAGACTTCCCATTAAGGTTTGTAAAGTACTCATCGCATTTTCTACAGATATCCCCTTTTTGGCGGCCATATCGTAGTCCACTTTCAGCATATATTGAGGGAAGTTTACGTCAAAACTGGAACTGATATCCTGAATGACTTCACTTTTCTCCATATCCTCCATAAACTTCTCCAATACCGCTGCAGTTTTGTTGAGATCCTCATTTCCACTGCGATCTAGCAAACGTAGTTCAAATCCGGATGAATTACCAAAACCCGGAACCGTCGGCGGTGGAAAGAAATCAATCTGTGCATCGGCAAAGTCCTTTGTTTTTTCTCTTAATACTTTAATCACATCATCCACAGTCTGATCACGCTCTTTCCAGGGCTTAAGGTTAATCATCCCCATCCCATAGGAAGCCCCTGACACCTCTGTAACGATGCTGTATCCCGATAACGTTGAAACCGTCTCAACGATATCCAATTTGCGTGCTACAGAATCGATCTTATCCAGTACCCGTTCGGTACGATCCACTGTGGCCCCCGGTGGCGTGGTCACAGCGACATAAACCATCCCTTGATCTTCTGTTGGAATAAAACCCGATGGCAATATCGCACTGCTTCCCCAGGTAGCAACAAAGAACCCTCCTAACAACAGCAGTGTAAGCCCACGTCTCGCGCTTGTTTTAACCAAGATTCTTTTATACCCAAAAGCCGTACGATCATAAAGAGCATTGAATTGTTTAAAAAATCGGTCTAACCAATTATTGGATGGCTTGCGATCATGTGGTGAGCGAAGAAAAAGCGCACATAAAGCTGGCGTCAATGTCAGGGCATTTATACCCGAAATCACAATAGCTGCCGCCAAAGTCAAAGAAAACTGCCTATAAAATATCCCTACCGGCCCTGAAAGAAAGGCAACAGGAACAAACACCGCTGACATCACCAGTGTGATTGCCACAACTGCTCCCCCAACTTCTTTCATAGCTTCCAAGGTAGCTTCCATAGGCTGTAAATGTTCTTCCTCCATTTTCGCATAGACGGCCTCCACCACCACAATGCCATTATCCACGACAATTCCGATGGCCAGCACCAATGCAAATAGTGTTAACAGATTAATTGAAAAACCTAGCATCTGCATGAAAAACAAGGCTCCAATCAGACAGACAGGTACAGCTAAAATTGGTATAACAGTCGCCCTAAAATCCTGTAAAAAGATAAACACCACAATAAATACCAATAGAAATGCCTCTAGTAGCGTCTTTATTACAGACGAAATAGACGCATCCAAGAAACGGGAGACATCATAGCCCATAGTATAGGTCATTCCAGCTGGAAATGATGTCTCCTTTAATTCTGCCATGCGATCTTTTACGCGCTGGATAACTTCCTGTGCGTTTGATCCTGGAAGTTGTTTTAACATGATGGAGGCAGACGGCCGGCCATCAGTTTTGGAGACCATTTCATAATCCAACGAACCAAATTCAACATCAGCAACATCTTTGATACGGATAATAGAACCATTGGAGTTTGCACGAATAGGTACATTGGCATACTCATCAATTTCTGTAAACTTACCCGGATAACGCAAGACGTATTGCTGCATATTGCGCATTTTGTCAGAACTAATCCCAGTTTGTCCAGGAGCAGCCTCAATATTCTGTTTGCGTAAAGCGGCTACTACATCCTCTGCAGAGATATTATAAGCGGCCATACGATCAGGTTTTACCCAGACGCGCATCGCATAATCGCGCATACCCATAATCTGAGCCAACCCCACCCCCTCGATCCGTTTCAACTCTTTCAAGATATTAATATCTGCGAAGTTGTAGATAAAACGCTCGTCTGCTGTTTGATCATCAGTAAACACATTCAAATACATCAACATCGAGTTGACTTCCTTCTCCGTCGTAACCCCAGCCTTAATAACCTCCTCGGGTAATTCATCCAGTACGGTCGTTACCCTATTCTGTACGTTTACCGCAGCAATATCAGGATCTGTTCCTACTTCAAAGAAAATCTGGATCACTGTACTGCCGTTATTGGTCGACACAGAGTTCATATAAGTCATCCCCGCAACACCATTAATGGCTTTTTCCAATGGAATAGCCACCGCATTGGTACTTACCTCAGCATTTGCTCCAGTATAGTTGGCATTCACAACCACAGATGGTGGAACAATATCCGGGAACTGCGTAATAGGTAGGGTAAATAAAGCCAGTAAACCCAATAGGGTAATAAAAACCGATATGACCAGCGATAATATCGGTCTTTTTATAAATGTTTCAAACATAATCTATCCTCCGCTACAGCTTCCTCATTTTTGGATTAATCTTCATTCCATCACGCAAGTTTTGCACACCTTCATAGACCACCTTCGCATTTGGATCAAGGCCGCCGTCCACGATGTAATAATGACCTACACGAGGCCCAGCAGCAAAAGGTGTCATCTTGACTGTACTATCTGCCTGCATCGTATACACATATGTCTTATCCTGTATCTCAAATACAGATTTTTGATGTACAAAAGTATGCTCTCCAGTTTCCATCGGTACAGCAATCTTACCTGTTGCACCGTGTTTTAGAATATGCTCTGCATTAGGAAATTGTACACGCAGCGCAATTGATCCCGTATTCGCCTCAAATTCACTTTCCACCAGATGGGCGATTCCCATATGTGGATATAACTCACCATTTGCCAGAATTAACTTCACTGACTTTTGCGTTTCTTTTCCATTCAGCTTATCACGCATAAGTGCTAAATACTCCCGCTCAGAGATATCGAAATAAACATTGACTTTACTTAAATCTGAGATCGTTGTAATCAAACTTCCCTCTGTCAATAACGAACCCTCTTTTAATAAAATTCGATCTATACGACCATCAAAAGGAGCTTGAATCACGGTATAATCCAATCTTGTCTGTGCTTGATTAACCAAGGCGCGAGCCTCTTCTATCTTGGAATTAGCTGCTTTCAGCTGAATTTTCAGCAAGTTATATTCCGAAGAACTCACAATATTTTTATCCACCAACTTTTGGGTTCTTTCCATCTCAAGCTTTATTTTCTGTGCTTCGGCAATGGAATTATCGTATTGAGCCTTCGCTTTAGCAAGCTCCGAACGGTATTCTTCGTTATTGTATTTGAACAGTACTTGTCCTTTCTTCACCCAAGCGCCTTCATCAACATAGATTTTATCCAAAAAACCATTTAACTTGGACCGTAGCTCTACATTTTTCAGGGCTTGAATATCCGCTATATACTCCTGATAAACAGTTGTATCCATTACCATTAAAGAGGTAATTGGTATATTTCTAATTTCTTCTTTTTGCTCAGCATTAGCATTGGAGGAACGGCAAGAAGCCAACATCCCTACTGTACCCAATAACAGGCACAGTGCAAATAATTTCTTCATAAAAACGATAAAAAATAAAATGTTAAACGAGGTAGGAGCTACGATAATATTGTAGAGGCATGTAAGGACTTATTGCCCTGACATCATTAAAAAAAGCACATGATTATTTTATAGACTCCTGTAGAAAAGTAAACAGAGAATACCTAGAAAGGCCGGAATCTATATAAGAATTGATAATATTCAGGTCGACAGTGTGTTTTCGACCGATAAAACGGATGTATTTTCTCCTTGGAAAAGCATAATGAAGTAAATACGATTCCAAAGACAAATATAAAAATGGATAGGACCTGACTATTGACAGAAAATATACGGTAGTCATCCTGCAATAGTACTTTTTCTTCCTGCGAAGAATGAATAGGTTCTAAATCCAATACATCATCTAAAAAATACTCCACGATGGTTTCACCTGCATGCAAAATCTGCCCTGTCGCTGATGAGAATGACTCATACGTCAAGAGATTGAGATATGCAAAAAGTGTTAAAAGATGGAATAATTTACCTAACATATCGAATTTTCGAATCACAAAGGTATGATTTTAAATAACCAAGATTATTTTATTCGTGTAAAAAAACCATGACAGCAAGTAAATTAGTCATCATGGTTTTTTCAATAGTTTACCTTTTTAAAAGTGAAATATACATGCAATTTGAATCTAAAAATTGCTACTTTAAATTTCGCATTAGCGTTTTTCGTTGCTAAACGAATAGGGAGCATCCTCCTTCTTGGTACCTCTATTTTTATTTGGCTCAGAGCTCATCTTGAATTCTAAATTCGCACCTTTTATCAGATCAGCATAGCGAATATAGTTCCTATTATAAGCTTTTCCATTCCAGGAAAGTTGATTCACATAAACCTGATCAAGTCCCTGTTGTTTAGCATGAACCTGAATTTCTTTGCCGTTTTCAAGTCTTAAGGTCACTTTATTAAACTGTGGCGAACCAATCACATATTCACCTGATCCAGGTGAAACAGGATAGAATCCCAACGATGAGAAAACATACCAAGCCGAAGTCTGTCCATTATCCTCATCACCACAATAACCATCCGGTGTAGGCAAATAAAGCTTATCCATAATCTTACGAACCCAATATTGTGCTTTCCATGGTTCCGCTGCATAATTATAGAGGTAAGGCATATGCTGAATGGGCTGATTCCCATGCGCATATTGCCCCATATTCATCACTTGCATTTCACGCATCTCATGGATCATTCCCCGACTTTTCATTCCCTCATAGCTTGGAATGACAAAAACTGTATCCAACATGGAAACAAAAGATTTATTCCCTCCCATCAAATCAATCAATCCCTGCGGATCATGAAATACACAAAAACTCCAATGCCAAGCATTGCCTTCCGTATATTCACGTGACCAGGCACTTGGATCAAAATTAGTGACAAACGAACCATCAGCCTTTTTGCCACGCATCAGCTTTGTCGTGGGATCATACAGGTTTTTGTAATTCATCGCACGCTGCGCATAAATAGCTGTTTCGGATGCAGGTTTCCCCAGCGCCTTGCCGAATTCATAAATACACCAATCGTTATAAGCATATTCTAAGGAACGGGCCACATTCTGATCGACCTTTACATCTGCCGGAATATACCCCAATTTATTATAGTATTCATGGCCAAAACGCCCTGTCGAGGAATGTTTGGGATAGGCATTGTTGGCACCATGTTTCAACGCTTCCCAAAGAATCTCTTTATCATAACCTGTTCGATTAGTTAGCAAGGCATCTGCAACGATCGATGCCGAATTATTGCCAATCATAGAGGCACGATGTCCTGGTGATGCCCATTCTGGCAAATATCCGCTTTCCTTATAGGCATTTACCAATCCTGCTTGCATACGATCATTCATCGAAGGATACAACAAGTTTAAAAGTGGGAACAAGCTCCGGAATGTATCCCAAAAACCTGTATCTGTAAACATCTCACCAGGTAAGACCTGCCCATTGTAAGGACTATAGTGAATTCGTCTTCCTGAGCCATCAATTTCGGAAAAATCCCTAGGGAATAATGTTGAACGATATAAACAGGAATAGAATGTACGTAGACGGTCTATATTATTATCTTCAACTTGAACACGTCCTAATACTTCATTCCATTGCTGTTTACCCTCATTGGCGACCTGCTCAAATGTTTTAGATTTCACCTCGTTCAGGTTGAGCTCTGCTTGTTCAAAACTAATAAAAGAGGAAGCAACTTTAGCGACCACTTTCTCCCCTCTTTTTAAGGAAGGAAAACCAACAATAGCCCCAGCGTGGTCGTCTTTAATTTCCAGCTGGTCATTGCTGATATTACCATTCTTTACACCAGCTTTATACGAAAAAGGCCGATCAAAGGTAATGACAAAATAATTCTTAAAATTGTCTGGAACACCACCGCTGTTTTTTGTCGAATAACCAATGATTTTATTTTCCTGCGGGATAACCTTAATATAGGATCCCTTATCAAACGCATCAATAGTTACGTAAGCTTCATCCGTCTTTGGAAAAGTAAACCGAAAAACCGCCGCCCGTTGCGAAGGTGTAAGTTCAGTCGTTACATCATGATCCGCTAGGTATACACTATAGTAATAAGGCTTCACAATCTCTGCCTTATGTGAGAACCAGCTCGCACGTTTTTCCTGATCAAATTGCGGCTTACCCGTCATAGGCATCAATGAAAACTGTCCATAGTCATTATTCCAGGGACTTGGTTGATGCGTCTGTTTAAATCCCTTGATCTTATCAGCGGTGTAGGTATATACCCATCCATCACCCATATTACCTGTCTGGGGAGTCCAAAAATTCATTCCCCACGGACGTGCGATGGCCGGATATGTATTTCCATTCGACAGTTCGTATTTGGATTCTGTACCAATCAACGGATTTACATAATCTACCGGCGAAGATTGTTGTGCTGAACTCACATGAGTTGCAAAAAGAAAAAGGATGCTGCCTGTTAATTTTTTAATGTTAAACATAAGTGTGGGTTTGGTTCATACTGCTTTAAAACAGCCCAAAAAGCTAAAACGTATTAGTAAATATAAATAAGAATTTTAAATATAGGGGATAAAGCACCATTTTTCACAAGATGGTTACAAAAAAAAACCACATTCAATGGATTCTTGAATGTGGTTTTTTTGTATGCAAATACTACCATCCCGGATTTTGCCCTAGCGCGGGTGACTTTTGAAGTTCAGAATTCAAAATCGGAAATAAATAATGAGTAGGTGCATTGAAAACTCTACTCTCGACAAAAAAACGTTCCATTCGATACTTTTTGTCACCAATTTGAATTTTACCATTTACATCTTCAACCGGTCGCATCCCATTGATCATATTTTGAAGCTTAGGGTAAGAATTATTGTTATTCTTCCAATAATTGATACTTCGTTCACTGTTGGTAGCTCCAGCAGCTGTGAAGGTTTGATACTTAGTTTTTTCTATTGTACTACTAGGTTCCAAGTATAACCTGCTATCGAAAGCCCTCTTATTTTCATAGAAAAACTCTACTCTCCGCTCACGATAGATATATTCACGCATTAAATTTTTATTCGAAAGCGTACTCAATGGCATTGGAGCCATGAACGATCGTGTTCTGACCTGATTTATCAAATTATAAATTTCTTGTGTTGGTCCATCTATTTCATTGACTGCCTCGGCATAAATGTAAATAAAGTCCGGTAACCTCCACACAGGCGGCGCACTCAGAATAACACTACCGTTTCTATTCCAGGCTTCCTGCAGGAATTTTCTCAGATAATAGCCTGTGCGAGTTGCATTGTTGGCTCCAATTTGATCTGCTCCGCTTGCTACATTGGTTTGAGAAGGGTTATTATTGCCACCCCTAAAAGCTGCGCCATGAAATATAATATCTCGATAGAATCGTGGGTCTCTCTTGACGGATGTATAAGGACTTCCGTCGTCATACCCATCTTGTTTCGCCTGCGCACTATACACTGGATAGCCAAAGCCGTCAGGAGAAATGTACTCATACTCATCAACCTGCTCTTGAACAGGCATTTGACGAGCTCCGCCACCCCTACTAGGTGGATAAACATCACCAAACCAGCCCTCTCCTTTATACCTTGTAAAAAACAAGACATACTCGTTTTTAAACGCTTCCATGTCATAAAACATCTGCCAAAGTCGGGTATAAACGGTCGAATTACTCGTATTCTGTCCACCGCTATCCCCGAAGTCCGTATTTGAATATTTTTGGTAAAGACTATAACGTTTACCTCCAGTTATTGTAAAATCTAACACTGCTTTTGCAGCTTCTTTGGCTTTTACCCAACGCTGTGGACTACTGCTTGCATATTCTGACTCAAATTTACGGCTCCCTGTATACCCTTTTTCCGCTGCTCCATTCCAAAGTGGGGTAGCAGCCAGCCAACGTGCTTGTGCTATTAATCCCAAACAAGCTCCTTTATCAATTCGGCCAAAATTCTGCCCCTCCCATTTTTCCGGAACAGCATTATAGGCGATAGTAGCATCCGCGACTATTTTATCAATTACTGCATGAACCGATTCCCGTTCAAAATTCATATTTTCTGTCGCAGTAATAACATGATTGATATAAGGTATCTCCCCATAAATCCGGACCGCCATTAAATGGAAATATGCTCTCAAAAAATAGGCCTCGCCTACACGCATGGGTAATGATCCTGGTTCGAGAATATCATCCGGTGTATTGTATTTTTTTATTCCCTCCAAAATCACATTTGTCCGTCTGATACCATCATACATACTATTCCAGAACTGCCCGTTATCTCCCGGTAATTCGTTAATATTCCAGTCTCCGGTATTATATCTATTCGTAATATTTCCTTCTACGGTAGAGCCCTCCGCTTCATCCGTGATGGCAGCACTTGAAAAATGATAAAACCATGAAATTGGTTGGTTCACGTTCTTAGCTTTGTTATAAACATCTGTAACAAGCTGATTGACTTTTTCATAACGCGTAAATACCTCATCTTCTCTTAATTGATCATCTGGTAATTTGTCCAAATATTTGTTGCAGCCCGTCATCATCAATACAGCCGTGCCCGCTATAAAAAAAAGTATATTTCTTATTTTAAACATATTCATAACGATTAAAAATTAAGGTTTATCCCAAAATTGTAGACTTTTAAAATCGGGTACCAGTATCCACTTGCATTTCCCATCTCAGGATCTATACTCAGATCTTTGAGGCCTGACCAAGTAAACAGATTCATTCCTTGCGCATAAATACGCAACTGATTTAAACCGATTCTTTTGATCAGGTCTTTCGGCAAGTTGTATCCGATTTCAATATTTTTAAGTCGTAAATATTTTGCGTCATATAGGAATAAACTACTGTTGCTGTTTTTATTATTTTCCGAATTACCGATATGTAATGCTGGATAAGTTGCCGTTTCAGCTGTTTCCGGGGTCCAACGCCCCATGTGTATCGGTCTCACAGCACCCAGCTTATCCTGATCAAAAGTTGGGAAATCCCATACAGCAGCATCTTTCAGCAAGATAGAAGAATTCAGTGCTCCTTGAAATAAAAGGCTAAAATCAAAACCTTTGTACTGTAATGTAATAGGCAAACCAAATTGAATCTCTGGACTTCGTGGGTTTCCCATAACAGTACGATCCCCCAAGTCGGTGATCTTACCATCGCCGTTCAAATCTTTGTAAACAACATCTCCCGGCCCAACGTTACCCCAAGACTGAAAATGACTTTGATTCAATTGGTCTGCTTCCGCCTGATCTTTAACAA
The DNA here is from genome assembly GCA_031277685.1 of Sphingobacterium sp. Classification (GTDB taxonomy): domain Bacteria; phylum Bacteroidota; class Bacteroidia; order Sphingobacteriales; family Sphingobacteriaceae; genus Sphingobacterium. The sequence goes on from JAITLV010000333.1 coordinate 75,755, forward strand.
AATGGTCAAAAACATACACAAAATTCTCATACAGCCGCTTACCTGTTGCCTGCCGATAGTCATACTGACGCGGAACTTCCTGTCTGTAAATTAGCTTATTGCGCGAAAAGGTAAAATTCGGTTTGACGAAAAATCTAAAGTTATCACCAATCATATCGGAATAACTCATTTCAATGTCGATACCCCGATTACGTACCTTTCCAATATTGATAAGTGGTGACCCTTTACCCACTACACTCGGAAAACCAATATCGTCAGGGCCCAGTTCGGTAATGATATCGTAACGGTAATCCTCAAATACGTCAATACTAAAGTTCATCTTATTCTTTAAAAATCCCATATCAAGACCAATATTGGTCTTTCGGGATTTTTCCCAGGTGGTATTTTCATTTGCCAAGCGCCCTTCACGTAGCCCGCTTTGGCCATTGTTAAAATTCTGTTCCCCAAAACTGTATCCGTCGCCACCCTGATAAAAGGCCAAATACCCAAATCTGTCATCACCAGGCATTTTATCGTTCCCGACAAGCCCCATCGATGCCCTTAGTTTCAGAAAACTAAGCCAATCTTTGGTTTGATCCATAAATTTTTCCTTACTTACGACCCAACCCAATGCACCAGCTGGGAAAAAACCGTAACGCTTACCTTCAATAAAATTTTCAGAACCATTGTATCCGAAGTTAAATTCGGCAAGGTATTTCTCTAGATAATTGTAGCTGAACTGACCTGTCATTCCCTGATAACGGATATCTACACCTGCCCTAGAGTTTCCTGCATCGTATACAGATTGACTCGAACGATTGAATAATAACATCCCCGTCACATTATGTTTGTCATTAAATAGCCGATTGTAATTAATTTTCCCTTGAATAAAAGTCCTGTTAAATGGACTACTTTGGTCAAATTTATTCCCAATCGTTTGATCTACGGTATACTTATTACCGTTGGTATAGGTCCCGTTATAATATTCAGGATGCATAAACATATCTATCCCACCACTGGGCTGAAAAGTCGCATAATTCGGATAAACCCGATAACCTTCGCTATATGTCCCCAATTCTCTTCTCACCCA
>JAITLV010000342.1 GCA_031277685.1 Sphingobacterium sp.
AAAATGGCCCGTTCGTCTAGGGGTTAGGACGCAAGATTTTCATTCTTGAAACAGGGGTTCGATTCCCCTACGGGCTACAGATCTAAAAGTCAAAACATACAAAAGCTTGCAAATTAAACGTTTGCAGGCTTTTTTGTTTTTCAGTATCTACAAAACCTATAATAATTCCCAATAAAAAAGTGAGTCATTCAGTGAGTCATTTTCTCCGACATGGCTACTCACTGAAACATATTTAATATTTTGATTATCAGCTTATTCAGAGATTGAACATCTTGATCCGTTTTAGTTGCAAGGCTAATTTTGTTTCACTTAAATGATGTTGTCATGAGTACAAATTATTCCTTGCTCTTCTACTTGAAGAAACCAAAAAATTATGTTAGCGGTCCCAAAGCTATCTACATGCGGATTACCGTCGATGGTATCCCAAAAGAAGTGTCTACAGGGCGGGAGTGTGATCCCTCCAAATGGAATTCCAAAGCCAATCGGGTAAAAGGTACCACCGAAACTGTCAAAATCCTCAACAGTTACCTTGATACACTTGTGAGTAAAGTAAGTACGCTCCATACCGCTATGATAGCGACAGGAGAAGAAATTACCGCAGAATCCCTTAAACTTAGATTTCAGGGAAAGAATATCAAACGTAAAAATTTCTTGGATGTGTTCAGGGAGCACAACGAGCAGATGGAAGCACTCTTGGGCAATGGGTTTAAACCCAATACGCTTAAAGGGTATAAGACTTCGCTTTCACATGTAAGTGGGTACCTAGAGAAAGAGTTTAGACTGCAAGATATTGATACGAGAAAGATTGATCATGGTTTTGTAACCGGATACGAATTCTTTCTGCGTGCTACAATGGCCTGCTCGGCTGTATCGGCAGCAAAGTACATGAAACATCTTCGCAAGATTATCAAGATTTGTATTGCGCATCGCTGGATCACCGATGATCCGTTTGCCTTCTACAAGATCAAGGCGAAAGCTAAAGAGAAGGAGTTCTTAACAGATGCAGAACTTCGTAGGATAGAAGAAAAGGAATTCAAAATACTACGTCTTGCGCACGTACGTGATATTTTTGTCTTCTGCTGTTATACAGGTCTTTCGTATGCGGATGTAAAGAAACTAAAATGGACGGATATCGCCGAGGGAGTGGACGGAAAGCTCTGGATCTTCACCAGCAGGGAGAAAACCGAAACCTCATCAAATATTCCACTACTTCCTAAGGCACTTGAAATTATTGATCGGTACCGTGACTATCCACCGTGTGTGTCAAAGGATATGGTACTTCCTGTTCTGAGTAACCAGAAAATGAACAGCTATCTTAAGGAAATAGCGGATCTGTGTGAGATTACAAAAGAACTCACATTCCACAAGTCACGCCATACTTTCGCTACTTCGGTTACTCTTGCCAATAGCGTTCCGATAGAAACTGTTTCCAAGATGCTCGGCCATACGGATATCAAGACTACGCAGCATTATGCGAAACTTTTGGATAATAGGGTTGCGGTCGACATGGACAGACTGGAAAGAAAGATCGAGAATAAACCGGTGCCTGTAAATCAAGCGAAAATCGCTGAACTATGTACCCCGCAGGCTTTTACTTTCATAAAAGCGGGCCATAACGGAAGAAATATTGCTTAGTCACAAAAGGAAGCGGTACATGATGTATCGCTTCTATAATAAGAGAAAAAATATGTTATCCTCCCTTACCAACGAAATAGCTGTACTTCTTTATTCCCTTGAAAAGAGCATTATTACTTTGGAACGAAAATTATCCTTGCCGCCGTAGCTGATTTGCTGCTGTAATTTTAATGAATTTTCATCGACTGAGATATCCCACCAGTCTATATCTGTCCTGAGCTTTGGGTAATAATCGGCGAGAGAATCGACAATTCCTGTCGCGGGGCTTCCCCATTTCTCTACCCATGAGGATGGATTAAATGTCCCGGTTTCCTTGAGCAAGAGACGGTTTCCTGCGAGCTGATAATAATATTTGCGGTAATAAATAGGTTCTCCGGTCTGGATGCTCCCATCTTTAATAATTACATCTGCGCCCGGAGGATTCCATTCTCCGCCATCGCTGGCACTACTTGAACCGATAAAATACGGTACCGTTAACCGTAGTGAAGCACTGTCAGGTCCATCAAAACTCAGATATTCGTAAGGGAGGTTATCTGTCCGAACATTACTGTTCCCATTCTTATCACCGATAGATAGGGTCGTTTCATAACTTTTTAACTTCCATTTTCCTTTCAGGTTGTCAGTCATGTCCTGTCCAGAATTTTCCTTTTTGCAGGAAACAAACAATAGGGGAAAAATGAACAAAAGGATAAATTATATCGATTAGAGTATACAGGTAGAGAATTACGAAAAAGACAAAATGGATTGTACTAAATGGATATCCGTATATCTGTCGATTTAGATTGATAAATATTCAAATAACCTTTACCTTCACTTTCCCCTGCCTTTCTTTTTGCGCTTCCTTTTTCTTTCTTCCTCATCGGCAATCGTCGCCTGACCACCAAACTCCTGAACAGGATCAAGAAGAATATCCAGAAGTCCCGGACCATTTGTGGCAAATGAGGAAAATATATCCCCGAGTACGGTAGGTCTGTCCTGAACGGGGTTAAAAAGTATCCTATCTGTCCAGCCTTTTTCGATTTTTGGAATAGCCCCCCTTTCCAGAAGCCTGTCAAAGGTGTGGAGCCTCGCCTTCTGATCGGAATTACCATTCTTCATAATATTCGCATACTGCATAGTTTCTTTCAGTTTTCTATCAAAACCGAACATCCTGTCAAAGACAGTCTCGCCGCACTGCTTAAAAGCCATCTGGTCAAACTGCCCGAGCTTTTTGGAATGTTCCACATTCCTGCCCCGGGATTTGTTCTGTGGACTCAGTTTGATACGGTTAGTGATGTCCTTTCGGCTGACAATGACCTGTATGTGGAATTGTGGGCCTTCCTTTCGTTGCCCCGCTTTTTTCGTGCCGTTCTTGACCTCACGATCCTTATGGCTATAATAGCGGTAGTTTTCCAACTTGGCGAACCATAATAGATCTTTGTTGTTTTGTATTCCGGGGCGTTTGAAATTGCGGGCATATTCATCCATGATCCGTGCAGCATATTCCTTTAATTTTTCTTTTGCACCCTCTTCGCCGTAAGTGTCCATCAGAAAGTCGATTTCCTTTCTACTGGGACTGATATTGAGCAGGAAGAACTTACTGTCCTCCCTGCCCAGTTTGGCGATATTGCCATCGATTCCGATGCGCACCTCATGGGGTTTAATGTTGTTCCGTTCGCCATTGAACCAGTGTTCCTGTTTTTTATTATCGGGCAGGCGGTTTTCCTTTTCCAAATAGGCGACAAGATCACCACAGCTACCCTTATTGTTTCCTGTTTCGGAATCCGTGATATTGATATACATAGCGGCTAAAGTTTATCCAGTGCTTCTCTGACCTGTCTTGCCAGTTCATCTTTTTTTGCGGAAGATACCGGCCATCCCAGAGTTTCCCGCTGGGCGATGTAATGCTCAAGGATCTTTCTAAAACCATCCTTTAGTTCCTGCCTTTGTGTAATACCCAAAAATATTTTTTTAAGGACTTTATCCAGGCTCCCGAGATATTCCGTATTTGCTTTTAGAAATTCAGACGATTTCTGCTGCTCGTCGAAAATCAGATCTATTAGACCGGATTGCTGTTTGGTTACAGCACCGAGTTCATCCAGCATGGAATAGAGCGGAACCAATAGATCGGTCTCCTGTTTTCGGATAAAGGAAAGGATCCGGTTTACTCCACTGGAGAGCTCTTTTTTCAGGACCTCATCATTCAGGTCAGCAGGGTCTTTCTTGCTCCTGTAAAAATAATCGACCATTTCCATCACCAGTTTCCGCTTGGTCCTTCCCAGTTTACGGGAGAGCAGTGCCAGACGACTGTCCACTTCCATCGGGAAACGGACAGACCGAGTGTTTTCATCCTGTCTAGCCATTACTACCGGAATTACTGTCCATGATAAACCGGAACCTGCTGGCCTTTGCCGGGTGCCAGGAGGGGATATAATCCACGTATCCGTAAAGAACGAGATCAGAAAGGCATTTGTGATAGGTCGCAATGGACTTTATGCGTGAAAAATGCATCAGCTTTTTACGGCTGGAATGAAAGTAATCCCCAGAGATTTGTTTCTGGTGATAATAGAACATCGCCATGAAAAGTCCGATATGCGATGGGAGCAACCTGTTATCTTTTGCCACATGCTCAAGATAAAAACCAAAGCAATGATCCTGCGTTCTGTTATCCATTGCCGTTACCTCCTTCCATCATTTTATCGATGTCACTGCTGCGATAGTACATGCTTCCACCGATTTTCTTAAAAGGTAGAATGCCTGTGATCCGCAGGTTCTGCAATGTTCCGGGAGATATGTCCAGTTTCTTTCTTACCTCTCTGCTGCGGAGCCATTTCTTATTTCCGCTGTTCCCTAGATTTTCACTTTTTAGGACCTGTCTGATCTCTTCGAGCAATTCTTTCTTGAACTGCTGTAAGTCTTCTTTTGTCAGGATGTCAAATACCATAGTATACCAATTTTGTGAACAATATAGGTTCGGCATTTGTGCCTTGCCATTGCTACAAAATTGGGTGTCGAAGGGGCAATATGGATGACCATCGGACTATGCTGGTCATGTTCAACATTCGAACAGGATCGTTATTATCCCTGTTTTATGGGAATTATCTGGAACAGTTTTTTGTCTTCGGGGATTTTGACTCCTTTCATGGAGTCTTTCGGATCCTTCTGTACAAAATAGTTGCGGGCGGTATTGATCGGAATATCCTTGCCATTATAGACGAAGTATTTTGAGACCATTTTGTAATAGGGGCTTTCGTAGTCGCTGACCAGAAGCCTTCTTCCATTTGGAAGGGTAAGCTGTTTCAGCTATTGCAACAGATCAATAAAAGTGGGAAGATGCTCGTCCTGTATCATCGGTTTGACAGACACTTCATATTTATCCAGATCGGTAAGTTTGTTCCGTAGGATCTCGAGTTCTAACCGTAGTTTTGCGATCTCTTCGTCTTTCTCTTTTATGAGCATATCATTTGGCCTGATATTCCATTTGTCCAGTGGAGAGAGAAAAGACTGGAATTCGTTCAGCTTTCTGATATTTGAAATATAGAGCGGATGCTTAGAGGAATAGGGGCTTTGACCTTTAAAATAATCAATCCTATCGGAAACAATATGCCATATATGGGAAAAGAATTCTTTTTCCGAGCGGTTTCCACCGGAAAGATAATATTCCAGATGATACTGATAGTAGTCGTCAAATACCGCCTTTTTTAAGCTATAGATCTTTAGAAGAAAATGATTGTCCTCATATCCGTTGGGAACTCCTTTAATCGTTCCGATCGCAAATGGATGAGGCTTGAAATCAAATGTTTTTCTTGCTTTAAAATAATATGCTGACATTGTGTGATTTTTATATGATAGATTGGTTCTATTTTGCCGTCCGACTATTAGCTTTTCAATGGAGAATGTGGATCGTCAATTTATCCTATCTAGGGGCGTTTATAAAGTAAAATTGTAAAACTTGAATGAACTCTCCTTAAAACCAATATTTTCATATAGCAATTGGGCTGGATTATCCTTAGCTGTACTTAATGAAACCCGGCCACAGTTTTCCTTCTTAGCAATTTCGATGCATTTATTGATAAGAATTGTTGCTATCCCCTTTTTTCTTTCGGAATCTATCACATATAGATCATTTAATATATACGCTTTTTTTAAAGTAGCTGAAGAGAATGTTGGGTACAGTTGCGCAAATCCTATGATGTTTTCGTCTTTCTCAACAAATATCAATATTGACTCATTCTTTAGGATTCTATTTCTTAGAAAGTCTATGGTTCCCTTACTATCTGGCTCCATTCCATAGAATTCTCTATAGAGGGTGAAAATAGGTTCTAATTCCGAAATGTTGTCCAGTGTAGCAAATTGTAATGTTATATTTTCCATAATTATGCGTTAGCTGTTCGCTAAAGTTAATAAAATCGATCTACTCAGAAGGTACAGCAATCTATATTATAACTGATAAAATATACAATAAATCATACTCAGGTTAAATGCTGCGTGGCAAATTATATCTGACTGCAACGGGTTTTCATCCTGAAGTTTTTTAGTCCTGATTGTTCTGTAATTTTTCATACGTAGAATTCCTTATGAATATTAGGTATGATGCAATCAGTGTGACAAATAGTACAAAGTAATGAAGTTCATAAAGAATAAAGATCAGCGCTAGGAAGTAATATGTGCTGATAGATTTTATAACAGATAAAGGACTGTTTCCAACAAGAAAAATTAAGCTCCTCACAGAAAGCAGAAAGATAACCGTTGAACAAATAGCAACAACGAATAAATGAAATTTAAATGCCGAAATTATAAAAATCATTTCGGGCAGGACAAGTAGTACAAAATAAGGTATGGAGGAGATGAAACGACGGATTTTACTGACCGGAAAATTAAGCAAAAATATAAGTTTCTTCCCTTCAAATATAAAATCTTTGTATAGCAAAACAGAATTGACACAGGCTAATGTCATGGTAAGATAAATGACATATCTTGTATTATTTTCTGTTTCTTTAATATCAAAGAGAGTGGTCAGTGTATATATAGTCAGTAGGCTAATCAGTTTTGTAACAACGAAAGAAGTTCGGTTATTGATGACATGGTTATATATATTGAATAGATTCAGTTGCCTCCTGTTAAATTTCTTGGAATAAGATAGAAATATATCTCGACCCTCGTTTATAGAAATTAATCGAAATTGATCCGTGTAAATTGCAGTTGCTATTATTAGGATCAAGAGATATAGTACTGTTAAGAGTCCCTTGTAGTTTTTAGCTATATAATAACCGATACCTAGACTATAGCAAGCATATAAAAGTAAAGGGATAAATCCAATTAAGGTAACAACCGTCCAATTTCTGAATCGAGATCGTACATTAATTCCATTGAGAGTATATTGTAGGAATGTATTTTTCTCCTCCTTCAGCTGCATTCTTATATATTTTGAGAACAGTATCGCGTAGAATAGGGAAAATAGCCAAAATAATGCGATGAAAAAGGGATCTGTTGCTACTTTGAGGGAGATGAACATGGTCCAGAAATCGCTTGATTCCGTCAAGAATTCTCCAGCAGTCTGTATGAATATACAATAACTGAAAAACATACAGAATCCGAACATAAACGCTTTCGCATATTTTTTGTAAAAACCTTTAGAAAAAATCTTAATGAGGGTTAATAGCATTGATATTAATTTGTTAGGATGCCTTTCTGTAATTCAATTTCTTCCGATGGAAACGGGAGGCTGTCCAGATGTGAAGTCATAATTATCGTACAATGTTTTTCTTTGAATCTGCAGATCCATTCGCTTAAAAAAGCGGAAGCCTCAAGGTCTAGAGTAATGAATGGTTCGTCTAATAAGATTAATCTAGGATTACCTACAAAAGCCAGTAGTAAGGACAGTTTTTTTAGCATCCCACTAGAATATTGAGATATAGGCTGGTTATTGATATAGTCTTGCATTCCAAAACACTCGATCATGGGATCTATATGAATGCTGTTTTCTCCCTTACATTTGAAAAAAAGATCGAGTAGATGTGTTCCGAACAAAAAATCTGGGTAAACAGGTTCCGTCGCAGAATAATTTATACATCTAAGGTACTTTTCAGGGGCTCTTTTTAAAGAAAAACCTTCATATGAAATTTCTCCATCAAATGACAAAATACCGGCCAAGCATTTGAGCAAGGTACTTTTTCCCGAACCATTGTGCCCTTTGATCCAGTATACTCCTTCTCCGAATTCTACATTTCCTATCTGTAAGGCAAGGTGACTACCATAAAATTTCTTTAAATTATTTATTTTAAGCATCTGGTCTTTTCAAGCTTTTCGCAATACGTTTACATTCAAATATAATTATTGTCATCCTATCTCTCAAAAGTTACAGTTTTTACTTCAAAAAAACGATAATGTTACATCCGTATTAAGAAGAGAACTTTAAATAGTTCAAAAAATAAACCGTACATGATTGTTTTTGCAGGATTTCTGGATAAATATCCAAGTATGAGATAAGGCAATACAGTCAAGTTTTTCTCTGTTACTCCTGATCTTTATATAAATAGTCAAAATATCCCCATTCATCTGAGGATATCCTTGACCATTTTTTATATTTTTACATCTTATATAATAAGTAGTTGAGAAACTGAAATGAAGGTAAAGTTAGGTCAAGCAGTAAAAATGTTTTTTGGGAATTCTTCCCTTGAAATGATTTTTTTTGAAGCAATTGGAAATGCTTTGGATGCCAAGGCAAATAAGATTACTATTGACATCTCAATCAAGGCTTTAAATCGGCCAGAAACTTTAGAGATCATAATAAGTGATAACGGGCTCGGATTTGATGACAATAGGTATAAAAAGTTCTCTAATCTTTTTGATGTTGAAGAAAGCTCCCATAAAGGCCTTGGAAGACTTGTTTACTTATGCTATTTTGATCTAATTTATGTTGAGAGTATTTTCTCAAATAATAAAAAGCGAACTTTTAATTTCTCTCAGCAATTTGAAGAAGAAAACTTCACTGTTTATGATATTCCTGATGCAAAAAACGGAACTATTCTTACAATGAAAAACTATACTCTTCAAAAGATAGCGAAATCTGAATATCTAACTCCGAAGGATATAAAGAATAGGATTCTTGAGGAATTTTATTCACGGTTATTTCAGTATAAGCAACAAAATCAAGAAGTTATTATTGATATTAGGTCAAAAATTGATAATAGAGACTCGTCCGTATCAATTTCTAATAAAGAGATACCCAACCTGTCTTTTGTTGAATTGGATAGTTCTCTTAGCTTGATAGATAAATTTCAATTATATTACTCTATTGAGGAAGTTGATGCTAGTGAAACATCATTGATCTCAGCAATTTCGGTTGATAATAGGACGTTTAAAGTAGGATTAATTGCAGAAGAAAATATTCCGATAGGATACAAAATGGTATTCTTGTTGTTTTCAGACTATTTTATTGGCAAGGTTGATGCTTCGAGACAAAATCTTACATTGACAAAGAATGAGTTGAAGGATGTCCAGCAGATCTTTAGACGTAAAGTAACAGCTTTAATTGAGGAAAGAATCCCACGAATTAAGAAAAATAATACACAGATCAAAGATGGTCTTATAAATAGATATCCTCATTTAAATGGATATTTTGATATAGATAATATAGGATATTTAAAAAGATCAGAAATTCTCAAGAATGCCCAGGAGGAATTTTTCAAAGCTCAAAAGGAGCTTTTGGAAGCAAACCATCTAACAGATGAGCAATTTGAAAAATCTCTTGAAATTTCTGCACGGGCACTAACGGAATACATTCTTTTTCGGCAGCTGACTATTGAAAAGCTCAAGAGCTCAACGTCTAATGATAGTGAGACAGATTTACATAAACTAATAGCATCAAAAGGTAAGGAAGGAAAATTCGAGAAATCGAATTTGGTCAATGATATATACAAAAATAACTCTTGGCTCTTAGATGACAAGTTTATGACCTATGAGATTACTTTGAGCGACCGAGAGATGACTGAGCTAGTGGAACATTTAGTTGAAGGGGAAGAGATTTTGAAAGATATTGATAGACCGGATTTTGCTTTTATTTTTTCAAATAATCCAAATGAAGAGAAGCCATTTGATGTCGTGATTGTCGAGCTTAAGAAACGGGGGCTAAATCATTATGATAATTTAAAGACCGCCCAACAACTTGAAACTCGTGCGAGAAGATTGATGAAATATTATAATAACAAAGTACAGAGGATCTGGTATTATGGTATTATCGAATTTAATGAAGAAACGGAACTAGCCTTATCAACTGATTTTACTGAGTTATACTCAACAGGAAAACTTTATTATAATGAAAAGGACGTTGTAATATCACTAAATCCAAGAAGATCTGTGCCTGTAGGTATTTTTATGTGGGATATTGACGCTATTGTTGAGGATGCAAATGCTAGGAATAGCACATTCCTAAAGTTCATCAAAAGTAAATTCGCTGCACAGTAGAAACAAGATACTAGGTGATAGATGACAAAAATATATTTGGATATGTGTTTAGCTGATAAGTTGTTTAAATAAATATATTGCCTATTCGATATACAGTCCAGAATTTGATTTTCATGTTGGATTGAATTATAAAGTATACTGTCCGGTATACTAAAAAGAGGCTTTATGCTATCATTAAGTGAAAAGAGTATCCCCGGAGGATACTCTAAACCCAATTTCCAGCGGATGGGGCAAGAAAAGTAGGGCTCTGCCCAACTTCTGCTTGCTCAGTTGGTTTTACAATTTATTGCTCTTCTTTGTCTGGATACAATGTAGGTCCTGTAATACCGCGTTTCCTGAAGTTTTCTTCATTTCTCATAAAGTGATTTTTACTCACGGTGTTTAGATATTTTTCAATTGTTTCTAAACCAACTGCTTTCCTTCTTTTATTGATGTTATCTGGATCTTCAACATTTGAAACATAAGCCTGGCATGTATCTGTATGATATGACACTTGAGTTCCATAAAGTTGTTTTTGACCACCACGAATCTTTATTCTATCTACAAGATATGCGTAATAGGTAGAATGGGCATTTTTCTTTTTTACTTCCGCCTCCATTTTTTTTAGAACTTGCTTTTGAAATTCCGGCCATTTATCGCAATGTTGTACAATTAGCCAAAAACTTTTACTCCCTTCTTCACCGACTATATCAAAACCTGGGAAACCATATTTCTCAAAAACTATCTTAATTTCAGTATAATTTGCCTCCGCTATACTATCAATAAGCGCCATATGTTGTACACTCGCAGGCCTTATACCATTAGGAGGAGATTGCATAATTTCTTGATCTAAAGTTGCCATACGGATGAGCTTTCTAGAAAGCATAGAATCGATCTGCGCACTACATAAAAGCGTAATAAATATTTGGTATGAAATTAATAAAACTAACTTTTTCATCGTAATATGATTATTTAAAGCCACTCATACGAATTTAATAAAATTAAAATTGCTTAAATGAATAAATTTATTATTTAGGTGAATTTATTTATTCTCAAATTTTTTAATATTGTAATGAATCAAGTTTATCTTCGTGGCGGACGATGTTTTATTTATAAGGAATAAAACGGGAAGCCTTAATACAATGAGTAAACCTAAAAAACTAAAACTAGAATCACTTAACGACAATCCGTTATTTGTTGAGATCACAAAAGAAGAATTAAAAAGATTAAAAGGAGGTTCAAACTACCATGCAACTGCAACCCAAATTTACTCGACAGGTGGGCAAGTAGCAGATTGGGGTGATGAAGACGCGTAAAAAAACTGATATATCTCAACAAGATTCGAAGCAGATCTCAATGGGGTCTGCTTCATCTGTAAAGTATACTTACTTCAAATTTTGCCTTTGCGTAGACATATAAAGTGCTTGTAAAAAAGACTAAGCTGAATAAACATTATGATCCTGATAATAAGTCAAATTGAATTTGAAGAATCAACAAATAAGGTAATAGATTGGTTAGACTATTATCAAGCAAATTATTTAAAAATAAACGGTGATGAGCTTATAGATTCATTTATTTATTCCCTCGTTGATGAAAATTGGCGATTATATTCCGACAAATTTAAACTACCTCCTCCATGTGAAATAAGCGTAATTTGGAACAGACGGTGGGTTAGTAATCCGGTATTGTTTCAAAAATCTCATGTTTTTAAGGACGAAATTCTCAATAAAGAAAATTTGAACTATATCAGAAATGAGTATACAACCTTAAAGGAACTATTTGCTTACTATTATAAAGACTGCAAATGGGTTGATCCAATTGAAAATATAAAGCTTAATAAATTAGTTGTACTAGAGAAAGCGCAATCTATTGGATTAGAAGTTCCCAAAACAATTATAACCAGTGAAAAAGAAGTTCTAGAGAATTTTATTAAATCAAATGGAGATGTTATAATTAAAAGTTTATATCAATTGAAATTTATCACAATCGATAATACAGCTTTCAATATGTATACAGAAAAAATCAGTCTGGAATTACTTGACAAATTACCCGAAACATTTTTTCCAGCCTGCTTTCAAACCTTGATTAATAAAAAATTTGAAATTCGGATATTCTACTTTTTTGGACAAATTTCCGCGATGGTGATTTTCTCCCAGCTGGAAGATGCGACTAAAATTGATTTTAGAGCTGAAAACTATAATGATCTATCTATTAAAAAAACTCCATTTTTGCTTCCGAGCGCTTTAAATGAGAAAATTGACGCCCTAATGAAAGAACTAGGACTATGTACTGGATCAATAGATATGTTAGTTTCCAATAAAAACGAATATATATTTTTGGAAGTAAACCCGATCGGGCAATTCGGTATGACTTCAGTACCCTGCAACTATCATATCGAAAAAGATATTGCACTTAAATTTATAGAAATGGACAAAGAATTTTATGAAAGAAAACTTACTCCCCAAGCTTAAACATGCACTAAAAAATGAATCAGATTTAAATAAATTGCCAGCAACTTATTTATTTATGACCCCTACCGCGAAAGAGGGTACGCATTTTAATCGAACAGATAATGTAGACTTCTACAAAGACAGGAAATACTATTTACATAAGTTTTATAAGCCTATTAGTCAATTAGAATTTTAAATATATGAGCAAGGACGAATTCTTAATACTATATCCGGTTTGTAAGGTTGTCAAAGGTGCTAGAAGAGGGATGATATGTGATTTGCAAAATTTAAGCTATCATCTTGTACCGAATAGTCTAATTGATATTATTGAAAGGATGTCGACTATCCCAATCAATCAGCTATATGAGGAAATTGATTTGGGACAAAAAAATATTTTAGATGATTATATAAATTTTATAGTAAGTAAAAGATTAGGTTTTATCACACCAAATCCGGAATCTTTCCCATTATTGAATTCTATTTTCGAATACCCTAGTAAAGTATCCAATGCAATCATTGCTATAGACGATCATTCAAAACATGATTATAATCTGATATTTTCTGAATTAAGTATATTAAATTGCAAAGGTCTTGAACTTCGATTTTTAAACTCTCCGAGCCAAAAAGAACTATTCGATATTTTAACAATATCCCAGAATACTCGAATCCAATCCATAGATTTAGTAATAAAAAGTAATTCGTTTCTCACGACTAGTTTTTTCATGCATCTAACTAGTCGTTTTCGAAGACTAAATTATATTCACGTTCATTCCGCTGCACAAGATAAGGAGATAGAGATAGAGGAAAACTATAGCTTTTTACGATACACCAGCAAAAGAGTTTTAGATCATTCGTTTTGCGGATGGATAAGTGAGAAAAATTTCTCGCCAAATCTGACACTTTTTTCTGAATCAACTCAATATAACAATTGCTTAAATAAAAAGATATCAATTGATGAGCATGGAAAAATTAAAAATTGTCCATCGATGACTAAAGAATATGGCGAACACGGAAATGTTTCATTGATAGAAGTGATTGACAATAAAGATTTCCATGAACTATGGGGGATTACGAAGGATCAGGTTGAGACATGTAATGTATGTGAATTTAGATATATATGTATAGACTGCCGAGCTTATAGAAATACTAAATCTATTACATCTAAACCTTCAAAATGCGCTTATAATCCTTACTTGGCTCAATGGGAAAACCAGAACTAACAGAAATGGAACGCGAACAAATTAAAACCTTTGGAATTAATCTTAAGCACAGAATTGATAGAAAACGTCATATTGTCAAACAATTTGAAGGGAGAACGGACTTCAATTTTGAACTTTTCGATGCAATTAATGACCAAAATGGATCTTTAGGATTAATAAAAAGTGTGGTCTCAATTGTGCGGATTGCTTCAAAACTAGATTTAAAATATGTATTAATCTGTGAAGATGACCATGAATTCACAGAAAGTTTTTCCCCAGAGTCCTTATTTAATCAAATTAGTTGTGCAGACAAATTCGGAGCGGACATTTTATTAGGTGGTATTAGTTGGTATGATGGTATTGTTCGTACAGATGAAAACTTATATTGGATCAATCAATTTAATGGCACGCAGTTTTTACTAATTTATAAAAGATTTTTTCCGATAATTCTTAATTACAATTTCTCTGCATCTGATCAATTGGATGTATTTATAAGCGGTGTTTCATCCAAAATTTTCACATCCTTTCCTTTTCTCTCGCGACAAAAATATTTCGGATATTCAGACGCGACTACGATTCATGAATTAAATCAGATTGACAGTAATGAATTATTTTTGTTTACTGAAAATAAAATTGAAAAAATCAAAAAAATATACAATTTCTATTCCAAAAAAAATAGCCAATGATATCTTTTCCAATATTTCTCCTACCAGATGAAGAGGATAAAAATCAATTTCAGCTATTAAATTCCGATGAAGAAATTTATGAATATCATCGTTTGAATCCACTCGCAAATAGCATTAATGAAAGTATAGAACAACAAAAGATTGCCTCATTAAAATATTGCGTCAATTATTGTTTGAATAATAATGAGGACCTGTTTCTTTTTATAACCGATTGTCACGAAAAAATTTCAAACTTCAATATTGAGGAGATAATTAACGAGCTCCAAATACCATTGGCCAGAGGAATTGATCTCTTGTTATTGAACGCCCTAGTTGTCGAAGAGTTAGTACCTTTGACTGAAAAGATTTCGTGGGTAAACTGCTTTTTTGGATCAACCATAATGCTATTTTTCAGACCGTCTTTTGATAAAATCAGAAATCATGTAGCAGTAACTGAGAATTCTTTCGATACAAACTTGTTTGAATTGCTCAACAGAAAGTTCATTTTACACGAACAAATTTTCCCTCCAACCTTGCCTAGATTAAAGTTAGAACGATATGGAGAAAAAAGTTTTAACGAACTTTTGCAACTGACTGATTATCAAATTCAATTGTATAAGAATGTATTTATTCACTTTGCTAACTTCATAGAAGACAATCCATCATTAGATGAAGAAAAAATAAGATTTATAAAAAAATATTCTCGCTATGTTGTACTGAAAGAACGATATATATCAAGTTTTCTATAAAACAATTGACATGACGACTGCAATACATAAACAAATATCTCACAGCGATTATTGCTCCAATAATTTCCAAGCCGCGATCTTTTTCTAAATAAAGAAGTTTCTCGATATTATGGTTCGATTTGTCATTTTAGTCTGCCGAGATACATTCAGTTATGTTATATTTTCACTTTTTTAAGATCCTCTTTCAACTGTGTAATTCTCTCTCCACGTCTTTTTCTTGATTCTCTCAAAAGTCTGATTTGTTCATTTAGTTCCTTGATAATGCCCAGCAATATTTCCTCTCGGTCATTGTTGTTTGAGCCAGTTGTAACATTTAGTGACCCCTCGCTGTCTTCTTTGGTAATTAATTGTTGGAAGGAAATATTGAGACAATCCAGAATTTTTAATAAGAGTAATAATTTCACTGAAACTTGGTGATTTTCTATTTTATTGTAATTAGATTGAGAAATATTTAATTTCTCACTGATATATAACTGACTATACCCTTTTTTAATTCTAATTGATTTAAGTGAATCAATAATCTCTCTCTGAAATAGTTCGGCATCCATATGTTTGTAGTATTATTTATATTTCATTGTAATTTTCAATATGAAAACTTGATTTGTTCCTAATTATCTTTTCCCCTTTATTTTGTTCGTTTTGTGACAGAACATGGTCATTCTCATTATGAAGGCGGTATTTATATAATGACGCACTAATGTATTTAACTCTTTGAAAACCTGACACTTCCATTATCGGAAATAATATAGCCATATCATAAGGCATTCTTAAAAAGTTATTATCTTCATCTTTTAAGAAGTTAAGTTGAGGGTCTTGGCTAACTACTTTTTTAAATAAGTTATATTTAAACGTCCGAAAATGGAAAGCTTTCCATGTTACATTTCTTAAATGTGAAAACTCATTGAATGAATACTTGTCATTTATAACTCCATTTGAATCCATAATACTCATTCCTCCATAGGTCATGGTGCAGTTATACTTATTATATGCACTGTTAATAATGTCGAGAACA
Organism: Sphingobacterium sp.; assembly: GCA_031277685.1. Taxonomy (GTDB): domain Bacteria; phylum Bacteroidota; class Bacteroidia; order Sphingobacteriales; family Sphingobacteriaceae; genus Sphingobacterium. Next base: position 16,135 of record JAITLV010000342.1, read on the forward strand.
TAATTATGAGCTAATGCATCATCACCATCAAGGAAGCATATAATGTCATCATTTCCGAAGTCGTTATTTAAGAGTTCATCAACAATATTTCTAACCGCAAATTTTCTTACAGTATTTCTTTTTGCAATAACCTTTCCAGTTATTTTAATTGTTTCTAGTCCACCGTCATCCGAATGGTCGTCCAACAATATGTGCTTATAGTTCCGGTAGTTTTGCTGCGCCACTGAGTTTATACACTGTTGTAAAAAGTTCTTAGCATTTCTAAAAGGAGTAATTAGAACAATATTATTCTCATTTGGGGTATAATCTTGGATCGGATCTAATACGAAATTAAATGGACAGATTAATTGTAAAATTTTTGGTAGAAAATTTCTATCAATATTTTGGTCTAGTTCTTCTAGAATATGAATTATGGACAAATAAAATACCTTTGTAACAACAAAAGCATCGACATTCATCAAATTGTTTTCCATGACGAAGTAGCTATTGAACCTTATTTCATCGTTGTGATTATTTTGGATATATAAGAGATGGATATTGGCATTAGAAGCAATTTTGATAGATTCTTCTATTGAATCGTACTGTGGCAATTGCTTTAATGGATTCAAAATAAAAAGAATAACATCATCCTCATTTTCTATTGCCCAATTTATTCCATTAAATAATAACTTATTGACTGATACGAAACCGTTAGAATAGGGCTGCATGAAGGCTTCACTCTCTTTATGTGAGCAAATCCAACTGCTCGCTTTTGTAAGACAAAATGTTGTTATCATCTGTTATTAATTTAGGATCTTAAAAAATCGTTGATTTATTTAGTTACCCAAGAATGCTCCCAAAAATGTGTCATAATACCATTTTTTCGGAATAATTCCTGATCACGGATTTCATCATAGGAAAATTCAAATATCTCTTTTACAGGTATAAATGAAAAATTGTCCTGCGAAAATTTTCGCATTGTAGCTCGCATTCTATATGGACCGGAGTATTGCGGTGTGTTCATTAGATCACGTTCGTCTCGATTATAGGTCGCTACAATATCAACTACAAGTTGATATAAATATGTATTTAATGGAGTTGAGCAAAAATGTTCCGAAGCTAATGTATTATTCAAAGGATCAATAACAAAATACCCATCGGGCTTGGAAATATATAATTCATTAAATAAGCTAATATTGTTTAATGAAATGTCCCAATCAATATAATATCCTCCATAATGATAGATCAGAAGATATCTAGCGATGTCGGCTGCTTCGGCAGTATTTCTGGAGGTAGTAAACGCCTCTAAAGCAAATGGATAATGCTTTTCGATAAATTCCATTAAAGCTTCATCATCCCAGTAAAAAATTTCATAATCGTATTTCAGAAGACTTTGCCATGAACTCAAACAAACATTGACTAATTTACTAGGGAACTTTCCTATAATCTGATGTATTATTTTTGGTAACATGATCCTAAATTTAATTTACTTTTCAGATTGAATCGATGAGAAACTTTATGCATGTGGTCTAAGAAATTAACATATTCTTTGCTTGCTCTCCAGATTTTAAGTAGTAACATGCATTGTTTTTCTAGTTCTTTCATCTCTAGTGGGCTTTGGGTAAGATAGCTATTAGTACCAAAGTCTAATAGGTATTTTTTATCGTACTCCCTAAAGAAAACTTCTTTTTTTCTTTCAGATGAAGAATAAACTTTAATCTGTTCCCAAAAAAATTCATCATCTAATGTAAGATCCCATTTTATCAAATTCCTATGTAAGAATAAAATACTATGTTCGAGATCATATTGAATTATTGTGGTTCCATAAAAATTATTATTGATTTTTTTGCCACAAATAGCAGGATAATAAGGAACCATATAAAAAGGTTTCTTGTTCGCCATCCATCCAAATTTAAAAGTGTCTTTATCTCCGTGCAAAAGTTTATAATAGAATTTACTTAATTTGTTCAAATACAATGTCGTTTGCAATTCTTTCCAACATTTCTTTTTATTAATTAATATTTGTCCGCTTTCTTGTTCAGGAGAATGATATTCTGAAGAATTTATAATTTTCCAAATTGGATTTTCGCGATCTGTTAGCCAATAGTCAGGCCAGAAAATTGCACCTAAATTTTGATATACATCGTTATGAAACAAAAACTCAGGATCTTTAAAACATATATTATCTGCATCCAAAAATAAAACTTCATTAAAACGGCTTAAATGAATTGCTAATGGCTTTAAGAAATATCCAGGATATGCAATATCTTGATAATCATAAAAGTTTTTAAAACTTACATTTAAATCTTTAAATTTTTTCATCACTTCGCCGGATATCTCGTTCCCCAAATGCCAGATTTCGATATCTAAATTGCAACCACTTTCTCTAAGGATATTAATCGCGACCCAAAGACAAGTAACGTTACTTATCCCCCCAGCAGTAAAAACAATCCCTCTCCCTTCAAAATAATCAATAGGATAATTGGGGATATCATTTTGGATAAACTCCTCAAGGTCAATTTTTAGCAAATCAATTTCACTGTCAGATAATGTATAATCTATGGTTCGAATACAATTTTTATTAAACCCCATATTACTTCTTTTACTTTAGGTTTTCTTTTGCGGCATCATGAATAATTTGTGTAATTAGTATTTCTTTTTTGTTCAAAAAAAGCGATGCTAACCCAAGTTAGTAATTTCGAATCAAAAATTAGATTGAAATGCGACGTATTTTTTAAATATTATTTAAATTAGTGAAAATATGATAATTCAGAATTTTTATGTTAGCATTTTCATTGTAATTGAAAGGCTTATTGTCAGTGAATTGAGAATAAGAGACATTCTTACGTCTGCCCAATAATTATGTTATTAAAATATCTATTATGATTTTTCTATCTGCTCAACCCGATGACTATTATTTTATATGGCAACTCGAATTACAAATTGTTAACTTTCACTCTTTAGGAATTCCAAAAGATAAAATACATATATTAATTGGTTTTGATAGTAGAAAAGGCATTCAAAGGCACATTGCCGAATTTATGAACTCCAATAAAACCTTCGCTAGTATATTTACTTATGTTGATGAAAGATTGTCGCGAGAATATCCATCTTCGATTAGGCCACACTTGATAAGTAAACATTTTGAACAATTCCCCTATTTAAAAAAGGAGTCTCTTTTTTACCATGATTCAGATATTATATTCCGAGAACTGCCAGATTTTGAAAGACTATTGACCAAGAGCGAATGGCTCACGTCAAATGTTAAATCGTATTTAGGTTTTGACTACTTAAATACTATTGGGGGAGAAGAGTTGATAAAAGGCATGGCTAAAATAATTGGTATTAATCCTGACCTAGTAAGAGTTAGAGATATTCATGTAGGAGGCGCACAATATCTTTTAAATAATCTCTCTAGTGATTTTTGGAGAAATATTGAAAAGAAAAGCGAAGAGTTGTTTCTTTTCTTAGAAAAGTTCAATCAGAAAAGAAAGAATGAGTTTCTGGCGGGAGATGCATTTTATATTCCAATCCAATCATGGTGCGCTGATATGTGGGCTTTGTTATGGAGTGGGTGGAAAGAGAATATAAAAATAAAAACACATAACGAATTAGATTTTTGTTGGCCTGATCAACATATCTCTAAATGGAAAGATTGCAAAATTTTACATTATTCGGGCGTTTATCCTCGTGATAACCATAAGGTCTTTAAAAAAAACGATTACATAAACTGGTCACCTATTTATGATGATAATTTAAAGTATATCGATCCTGAGTCCTGCAGTTTGCCTTTGATTGACGTTATTCTAGCTCAAAAGAAAAGATTAGAAGAAAGAAAAACAAATCTTGTAAAAACGACCTTTATTCTTGATTTATATAATCTTGGACTTTTCCTCAATCATAATATAGATCTATTAATTAAATATATAGAAAAGGAAGTCAAAACAAATATTCTGGTTTTGGCTAATCATGATATTCCAGAGAGTTTAATTCAGCTAAAAAATCTTACGTGGATTAACAGCCAAAAAGTAAACAAAGATCGAAAGCAGTTACTAAAAAGCATTATCAAAACCGAACATGCTTGTCTATTTCCACCGATATTAATGGACTTAAAGCAAATAAAAGATAAATTTACAAAAGGAAAAGACAGTAAATTTTGTGTGGTTTGCGAAAACGTTTTGTATGTGGATCCTTTTTTTCAAGTACTCATTGAAAAGTTTCTAGATGAAGATATTCTAAAGTTGCATCATGGAAAGTTCCAACAGGTTGAAAAGAATTTTGATCAAATTTTATATTATGGGGATGCGGATTGGGTTATTGAGATTTTGTTAAATGATAAAATGCAAAAATTCAATGCCAATGTCATTAATTATAGGATTGAATATGGTTTTAGATTTTTCAATAATTTTGATACGCAAAGCGCTACAGCCTATATTGAAAATGAAAATAAAGCAATACATAGGCATCTCAATGAAGAAAGGGATTTGGTGCAAAAACCAAATGAAGAATTCTGTTGGCTCGAAAGTGCTATTGGTCAAGTATGGCTCGAATTTAATAGTGGCTTAAAAACAAATGCTAATGAAAATTTGTCTGTTATTTTCGAGAATTTAGATAACATCCAAGAAGTAAATTTTTCGCAAGGATTAGTTGGTTTAGGTTTTGGGATAGAATCGCTAACACAGGATAATTTTTTAGCTATAGATTCCGATGTCGTGCTCGAAGATTTTGATAACCTTTTCTATGCATCATATTTGTTCGGAAATAAGAACGATTTGAGCCTTCAGAGTGGAGCCGCCGGAAAACTATTGTACCTAACATATAGAAATCGTAATCAAAATAAAAATACACATAGATATAAATCTTTAATTCATCAAGAATGTTTGTATATCATTATTAAACAAATATTGGATTTCCTTCCCTTACCAAAGCAATGCTTACAAAAGCATTCAAAAGTAGAAATCTGCCAACTCTTGGTTATATTCTCTTCAATTGTTAAAAAGGAAGGATTTTACAAGAAAGAAGTTACTGTCTTTATTGAAATGTATTCCTCATATTTTCTTAATTATTTTAGACAAACAGCAGAAATTAATATTGAGCTTTTTTGCTGTTACCAACTATTGTCTATATGCTACGAAAATATTGGCAGCACTTTCTTCCAAATTGATCTTAAGCATCAAATAATGAAATTCGATTATCATTTCGATACTGGCAAAAATGATTATTTAAATTTATTTATTTTAAATCGTATCGAAATTTTAGATTTCTTTAAATTCAATTATGACGGAAGATTAAACAACTTGGATATTAATATTAAAAACACCCTTTTTATCAAACTTCTGTTTGATAATAGGGCAAAAAAAATAATGCAATAAGTTTAATTTTAAATATGGTGTTTAGTTTGAATATAATCTTAAAATGCAAATCAAGCAGTAAAAATTTCGAAATAATAAATTTTAAATATCGAAATAACTGCGTATAAAAAAAATATTTTGTATATTGCTTTAGAAAATAAAAACAAACCATTTAAATAAACTTTGGAAATCATACGTCCTACTAAATTATAATAAATATCTTTCAATTATGATCTTTATAAACCGGGTGCTTTTCACGATTTTAACGACATTTTTATGTACACTTGGAAATGGTCAAATAAATAACATGTTAAAAGGTAAAATCGTACATGGAGAATCAAAATCAGACAGCATTTTCCTTAAACAGGATGTCTTCATACCTTCGAAATATTACGAACCCGTTGTAAAATCAGCTAAAATATCGAACAATACTTTTGCTTTCAATACTTCCATCACCTATCCACAGATGTATTTTACCTACCTTTCAGAAGATAAAGATATTTTATCTTTTAGACCGGGTGTGTTTTTTATTGGTCATAAAAATTCAAAACTCATTTTTGATTATCAGAATGGAGAAAATGGATATATATTAAATGAAACGGGTAGCGAATATCGGAATAAATTCCAGCCGTTTCTTAAGGCTCATTTTAATCCCGATGGCAATCCGCGATTTTATATTCGTTTATCTTCAGATAATTCCTTTAAAGTAGACTCTGTGTATGCGCAGTACATTCGAGCAAATCCCGATTCATATGTCGCTTTGTGGCATGTTATTCAAAGGTTTTTTATAAAGGGGCATAGCTCCGAACGTGAAGCTACATTGAACTTATTTTCGGCGAAAATAAAAGATACTAAACTATGGAAACTTATTAATAACGATATCCATAATGCCTTGATTAAAGAAAACTATCCATTTCCTCAAATTGAACTTAAGGATGAAAATTTCACATTGCAAAAAGTATTTATTCCTAAAAATAAGGTAGTGGTTGTGGACTTTTGGTTCAATAACTGCAAACCTTGTTTAGCTGCTTTCCCAAAGCTGATTGATCTTTATCACAAATACAAAGATAAAGGTTTTGAAATTATTGGAGTTTCAACAGATCGAAGTGAGAGAGTTAAAAACTGGAAGAAAGTTATTCAAGACTATCAACTGCCATGGGTGCAGTATCTTGACGAAAACGCAGTTAAGGCCTCTGAAATGTATATTAGTCTATATCCAACTGCTATACTTATTGATAAAAAAGGTAATATAATAAATAAAAAAGCATCACTACAGGATATTGAAACGTTTTTAATGAAAGAGTTAAATTGAAGCAGATATAGAGTATAAACCATTATGATATTCCACCCGTTTAAATTTTTAAAAAAATCGAGCTTGAACCAAGAAATTTTTGTTGTATGTGAGCATATTTTAACTAAAGCTGGTATTCTCTTTACAAGATCAAAAATACAAAGTTTGCTAAAGAGCAGTCCAAACTTCCCTTCTATACTTTCTATACAGGAAACACTAAGTTATTATGGGATTGAAAGTGCTGCTGTAAAAAGAGGTAAGCATCATTTTAATGAGTTTGATACACCTTTTATCTGTAGTATACAGAGAGAGGATTGGCCTTATGCAAATTTCACTGTCGTTGAGTCAGTAATTGATTCTACTATTGAATATCTTGATCCGGTCAATCATAAACTTCAAAAAACCGATGTATTCGATTTTGAAATGATTGATAAAGAAGTTATTCTTTTGCTGGATCTAGAAGCAGCGCACGATGAACCTGGATATACAGAGAATATTAAAAAAGACAATATAGAAAGAAATAAAAATTTTGTTCCATATTTTCTAGTATTTACCTCATTGATATTTACAATCTATATTATATGGTTTAGCAACAATTTAATTTTTCATAGTGTTTTTACCAGTTTAATTCTTCTGACTGGCATTCTAGGTTTCATTGTATCAATTATGTTAGTATGGCATGATATAGATATAAATAATCCTTTCTTAAAAGAAGTCTGTGGAGGGAACAAACCTAATAGTCGGCTAAGTTGTGACGTTGTCCTAGCATCAAAGGGGGCCTCATTTTTGTCTATCAAATGGTCAGAATTTGGCATATCTTATTTTATAACACAATTAATAAGTACATTTTTATTTGCTGACAATCCATTAAATTATTTGTTATTCTGGTCTATATGTTCGTTAATTGCTTCTCCATATATTATTTATTCAATTTATTATCAAGCAAAAGTTATTAAGAGGTGGTGCCCCTTATGCCTAATTATTCAAGGTATATTATTTATCGATTTATTGATAACAATTATTTTTTTGAAACAATTTACTGTAAGTATTTTCGAAAATGTTGCGCTTGCCAGTCTAATGAAGTTGTTTTTTTTGGGAGGAACCATTTTATTCTTAGTCCATTTTTTAGTGTCTCTACTAAAAGAAGCTTTTCAAGGAAGAGAGTATAAGAGAAAACTACAAAGTATAGCTTACGATAATAATGTTTTTAACGCATTGGTAAATAAAACCCCCAGTATAACAATACCGAAAGACGATCTAGGAATAGTAATTGGTAATCTGGAGGCCCCAATAGAAATTACTAAAGTTTGTAATCCGCTTTGTGGACCATGTTCGCGTGCTCATCCTATTCTCGAAGATATAATAGAATCGAACCCTCAAGTAAAAATGCGGGTAATATTTATTGGTAATGGCGATGATGCCAGTTTACTAACTGCGCCAGTCACACATTTTCTAGCTCTTCAAGAAAAACAAGGAATGGAAAGTGTAAAAAAAGCACTTGACTTTTGGTATAGGATGAAAGATAAAAATTATTCTATTCTTAAATCAAAATTCCCTGTCGATGTAAATCTAGATGACCAGAAATTAAAGATGAAGTCAATGGACAGTTGGTGTAATGAAATGAAAATTCGTGTAACTCCAACAATATTTATTAATGGGCGTGAAATGCCAGACCAATATGAAGTCTCGGATTTGAAATATTTTCTAATTGATTAGCAAAATAAGCCCTGTAATCTAAGTAAGGAGAAGAGTGTATACAATTCATTTAATCAAATAACAAACCGTTTTAACTCCTAAGGTGCCAGGAGAGATGTGGCATCGTTAACCATTTAAATTCATAAAAATGAAGAAGATTAATTTAAAAAACTTCAAAGCTCTGAACCTCGAAAAATTGTCAAAAGAGGAATTGAAAAATTTATTGGGTGGTAGCTCTACACCTACAACATCAGACTGCAAAAGTGATAATACATGTAGTACCGGCTGTTCAAAAGATGGTGTTTGTAACTACTGTTGTTATGCCTAATTACTAAATTTTAGATTTTCTAAAATGCAGCAAAGTTATCGAAACTTTGCTGTTTTTTTGTTCCATTGATTAGTTGTAATTATCTATTTAAATTTTATAAATAACTGTTTAACGAATTTTTTTTCACCTACATCTAATCCAATATTTTTAATAACTTTTAAGTATAAGTATTCAAACTCTCTATCTATGTAATCAATGTCAACGAGATAGTTTCTTAGTAGAAAATTCATTTGTTCTTGGAAAATATCTACTAATTTAGACTTTAATGGATAAGTAATGCTTTTGTCTGAAATTAAAGGGTGATAAAAGTCATTTATTAACCTACAGAAAGCTTTTTGGGAAGCTCTCTGTTTCTGTAGAGAAATAGCATATATCCTATAATAGCTGTCCACACTAATTTGAGAAAAATACACTTTCGGTTTTTTTAATAATGCTCTAATGTTTAACTCGACATCTTGTAATCTTTCATATTCCTCATTCCACCCTCCTAATCTTAACAGGAATTGGATCTCCCAAACGAGAGACATTGTATGCCAGGGGATTTTGTGGCCAATAAAATTGATAATTATTTCCATAAAATTATCAGTCTCATTTCTAAAATCTCCAATAATATTATCTTTTTGGTCAATAAATCCTGTACGAAATATATAAAAATCAAAGGTCTTATTCTTTAGTATTATATTTATTCGCTCTTCTAGACAGAATGGTTCGAGATGATCATCTGCATCAATAAACATTATATAAAGTGTTTTTGCTAACGATAAGCCGATATTTCGGCAGGTATTTGCACCTTTTTTAGTAGAGTAATTCTTTCTTTTTACCAATCTTATTCTTGGTTCTGTATCAACTATCTGTTTTACTATTTCATAAGAATGGTCTTCTGAATCATCGTCAATAACTATACATTCCCAAATTTTATATGTTTGATTCCTTAAACTGTTTAATGTGTTTATTACGTATTTTTCAGAATTAAACAAAGGAATAATTATTGTAATTAGTTTCATAAAAATTATAAACAAGTTGTTACTATAATAATTCAACTATATTCACCGAAGTTTAAGCAATTAAATTTTATTTATAAAATATTTTAAAGTTAATTTTAAGGGTATTATTTCATTTGGGGCATTTTTGTTATCCTGATTGGGTTTTTCTATATTACTTTGTTGTTATTTTGGTCATTTAATCTTGTTTTTTGTATATTTAATATGCATCAATTAACTTGCGATAGTTGATTTTTTCGATAAATTCTAATTTTAGATGTTGTTAAATAATGTTGCCTAGCTGAACTGTTTGACCATATCTAAGATATATTAGAGATGTTAAATATAGATATTAAAGTTCTAGAAGATAATTAAGCGAATGCTAAAGAGATTTCCCCATTATAAACAAATGGACATGATGGACTGCGGGGCCACTTGCCTGCGTATTGTCTTCAAATACTATGGACAGATGGTATCTATCCAAAAAATACGTAAACTTTGCCAGACAACTAAGGACGGAGTCAACTTATATGGTGTCTCTGAGGCGGCCGAAAAATTAGGTTTCCGTACATATGGTGTACGATTAAACTTAGAACAACTGAGCCAGATTGAGCTCCCATGTATTTTGCATTGGAATCAAAATCACTTTGTCGTACTTTACAAAATCAAAAATAAGCGTTATTTTATTTCTGATCCAGCAACGGGTTTAATCTCATTCGATGAACGTGAATTCACTAAAAATTGGTACTCGACCAAAGAACTCCACTTAGGGCTTACACTGATATTAAGTCCAGGGCCAGATTTCTATCAATTGGATGAAGAGGAACCTGAAATTGCGTTAAAATGGAGCAAAATGTTCATGTACTTTTACAAATACAAAAAACTTTTTATCCAATTAATACTCGGAATGTTATTAGGAACTGTATTACAGTTGATTACTCCATTTTTAACCCAGTCTATAGTTGATATTGGAATCAGTTCAAAAAATATCGGTTTCATCAACTTGATTCTAATTGCCCAATTAATGCTGTTTATTGGTAATACCTCAGTTTCTATTATTCGTTCTTGGATTATGTTACACATTAGTACAAGAGTCAATATTTCAATATTAACTGACCTTTTAATCAAAATTATGAAGTTACCAATGTCATTTTTTGATCTGAAAACACATGGTGATTTAATGCAGAGAATGTCAGACCAAGAGAGAATTGAATCGTTTTTGACAGGCAAGACTATTGATACTCTTTTCTCTCTATTTAATATGGTTATCTTTGGAACGCTTTTAATTATTTACAATAAAACAATATTTTTAATCTTTTTTGCTGGGACTGCTTTGTATACTATATGGATTATATTTTTTATGAGATATAGACGTGAATTAGATCAAAAGCGGTTTAAATTATCGTCTGATAATCAGACTTATATGGTGGAAATGATCCAGAGTATAAAAGATATTAAACTTAATAACGCTCAGAAACAAAAACGTTGGGGCTGGGAGGCTCTGCAAGCTAAACTTTTTAAGTTTAAGGTGAAAAGTCTAGCCCTATCTCAATACCAATCTATCGGCTCGATGGCAATTAATCAAACAAAAGGTATTCTAATTACATTTATTAGTGCCAAAGCGGTCATTGATGGAGAAATAACTTTAGGGGGAATGATGGCTATCCAATATATTGTTGGTATGGTAAATAGTCCTGTTGAAGCATTATTAGCTTTTATGCAGTCATACCAAGATGCTAAGATCAGTATGGAACGCCTTAATGAAATTTATGAAGCCGAAGAAGAGGAAAACGTAAAAATTGATTACGTGTCCGAATTGCCAGCTCATAAAGACATTCAAATTAGGAATCTTACTTTTCGTTATTATGGAGCAGGCAACGAACCCATATTCAACAAGTTGAACCTTTTTTTTCCAGGAGGAAAGACGACAGCTATTGTTGGTACTAGTGGAAGTGGTAAAACAACTATATTAAAACTTCTCCTTCGTTTCTATGAATATGAAGAGGGGGAAATACTGATAGGAGGTAAACGATTGGAACAATTAGACTTTTCATTTTGGAGAAACAGTTGTGGTGCTGTCCTTCAGGATAATTATATTTATGCCGATTCAATCGAGCGTAATATCGCAATTAATGACGAATTTCCTGATGAAAAAAGACTACAAGAATCTATAACCACAGCTAATCTTAATGATTTTATTGCAGAACAACCATTTGGTCTTGCAACAAAAATTGGTACTGCTGGCAAAGGAGTTAGTCAAGGCCAACGGCAACGATTAATGATCGCTAGAGCAGTTTATAAGGAACCCGAATATATTTTTCTTGATGAGGCTACTAATTCACTTGATGCCAATAATGAAAAAGTAATTATCGAAAATCTAAATAGATTTTTTAAAAACCGGACGGTTATAGTTGTAGCTCACCGTTTAAGTACTGTTAAGAATGCTGATAATATTATTGTTATCGAAAAGGGAGAGGTAGTGGAGCAAGGTACACATCTAGAATTGACTCAATTGAAAGGTAGATATTTTGAATTGGTGAAAAACCAATTAGAATTAGGAAATTAGAAAATGATAAAATCAAATATAACAGAAGATGATTTTCACTCAGAAGATCTCCAAGAAATTATTACGAAACCACCATCATGGTTATTAAAGCGTGGTATCTCTCTTGTGTTTGGTGTTGTGTTAATGATTATAGGACTAACTGTAATAATTAAATTTCCCGAAATAGTTACAAGTTCAATGAAATTTAATAGCCTAAGTGCCCCTAAAATTATAATGACACGCACAAACGGTAATTTAGTTAAGATTCTTGCTAGAGATGGTGATTATGTTAAACCTGGTACTGAATTAGCATACATTGAAAGTACTGCTGATCACAAGCAGGTCTCTCTGCTATTACATCGTATACAAGAACTAAGAAATAAACAAAATACAATTTATGATATTGAAAACCTAATAGATCCACGAAATTTAAACTTAGGCGAACTACAAGAAAGCTATCAGAATTTTTATTTAGCTTATCTAAACTTCCTATCGGCAAATCGGGACGGAATCTATCAGAAACGTAAAGATGCATTGAAACAAGAAAAGGTTAATTTAAAACATCAATATGAAAAGGCTTCCAAATCATTTGATTTACAGGTGAAACAATTAAAGTTGACAGAACAAGAATTTGAAAAATATAAGCTTCTTGCCGAAAAGAAAGTAATCAGTCCCTCGGAATTACAAGAAAAAGAAGTACTATTATTAGCAAAAAGGCAGACTATTCCACAAATGGAAAATAGTTTAATTAACTACGAAAGCAATATACTAGCAAAAGATAAAGAAATCGCAGATTTAGATAATCAGATAATTGAAGAGCGTAAAAAGTTCGTGCAATCGTTGAATAGTTTTATAAGTGAAGCTGAAGCTTGGAAACGACAATACATCTTGACGAGTCCTGTCAGCGGCAAACTTGTATATGGCTCATTTCTTCAAGAAAACCAACATGTGAAAATCAATGAATCTCTGTTTTATGTAAATCCGAGTATTGAGCAGTACTATGGAGAAGTACTTTTACCTCAGAATGTCTCCGCCAAAGTAAAAATTGGTCAAAAAGTGCTCATAAAGCTACCCAGTTACCCCTTTGAAGAATTTGGTTATTTACATGGAAAAGTGAGCTATATTTCTGATATTCCAATAAGAGATAGTGTTTTTTATACTAAGATAGAGATTGTTCGGACAAAAGAAGACTCATTAATAAAATTAAAACCTGGTCTTTTTGCGGAAGCAAGAATACTCACAGATGATAAAACCATTTTTAATAGAATTTGGAACAACTTGACCAAAAATCTAAGCTTTAATAACTAAGTTTATGTTTCATCAAGAATCGCGGTTTTCGATTTTTTGTTAAATTAAATTATTTCTGTATATTAAACCCAATTGCACTTGCAGCTAAAACGTATGTCAAACCAGTGAGTTATTCGGGGAGTCGAATTTTGGTAGGTTTGTAAATTACTGATAAATAGATTAATGCGGGTAGGGTTCGATTCCCCTACGGGCTACAAAAAAACAAAAAACCTGCAAGTTAAAGCTTGCAGGTTTTTTTGCGTCTGAACTCTCATTATCTCCGGACTATATCGGGTAAAATAAAATTTGCCCAACGAAATACGGAATTCTTTTACCGGAGGTAACCACTATACTAATCCAAGGTTATTATACGGGCTCAGATCGGGGCTATTTCCCGTGTTTACAAGCTGTAAATACAAATTCTATTTGTTTAACAAAAAGAATTTTTCGTTAAACAAATCTTCCTTTTTGCCTAACAAAAGGCTCTAACGGCATAAATAACTTGCTTATGGTTTGAAAAGAGGCTTCATTGTATAATAAAATCCCCCTTATTGTTTATCAAATTGAAGTTGCTGCTTAACTAAATAGTCTAATGACATAACATATCCTGTGAATACGTTAACAGAGATCAAATTGTTTAACAAATACAAGTTATTGCTTAACATGTATAATGAATCGTTTTGATTTAAGCTTTTATCAATATAAAAATTGATCATCCCGCTAAGAAGAAAACTTAAAGACCCAACATAATGCACGCACGTCTGTTCTTCTCAATTGATGATCGCGCTATCCTCCAAATATATCAACCTAATAATAAAGTGCCAATCATTATTTCCTATGCAGCACATTCGATTGGAACATTCCTAAAAAAGGATGATAAGCATAAAATTACAACGCTTATTCAAATACTAGAAAAAAGAAGCTGTCCAGCACCTAAAAGCGAAACAATAAGAATAGAACCACTGAAAAGAAACTATAGGAGTAAACGAAAAAGACACAAAGAAAAATAGCGCTGTCCGAATTTCTATGGACAACGCTATACTATAATAATCTACCTACAGATAATACGATAAATATCAACTATCGCTACAATCCCTTTACATATACTTCTGCAATAGCAGATGATGGCGGACGGTTACTTTCGGTAACAGTGCATTTTAAGTATCTCGCTTTTGTCGTTGGAATCGTTGTTGTTAAGGTCGATTTTGAACTGTTTGTCCCAAAGTCAATTTTTCCTACCGGAACAAAGGTTTTGTTATCCGTACTCGTTGAAAACTCAACAACTTTTAAATCATTATTCCAGAGGCGTCTGGTCAGCTCAACCATCATCACACTATACTCCTTTCCCAAATCTATCACTAGGAAATGTGGTAATGGCGGCTCTCCCCCAACCCACACATTATGCCAAAATGTCTCAGGATTACCATCCAATATATTTTCCTTTTCGCCTCCACCGATCCATTCTGAAGAAGCTGCAATCACTTTCCATCCACTACGTGAAATATCTGGTGGTTGAAAAGAAACGGGAACCAATATTGTCGAAGCCTCTGGATTAATACCATGTTTGGAGACCGATTTGATCCTTAAAGGCAAAGCATATTCTCCGAATAAATTCGTCGTTCCATCAATAAGTCCCTTTTTTAAAACGGTAAATTCGAAGATGTTTTTATTCTCCTTTGCCTTAAGCTGGGCAGGTTTTGACGGCAATTGATAAGCCGCTCTTGGAAGCAATTTCAACTTCTTATCTTCAGTAACGTTCGAGTTATAGCCTTCCAAGACAGCTGGATCAACTTCAATTTCATAGGTAAGATCCCACTGATTGGGATAGTTTACCGAAACAGTAGCTTGCCCACCCAATTGTTCAGGACCTGTGGGGGTTAACTTAATCTGATCAAGCTGCAGTCCCGGTGAAGTAAACGCCAAAAATGGATCGTTAACATTGGGAATAAGCAAGGTTGTACCCATCTCAGGCTTAAGTGGCCGCAGCCTGTCTTCTTCAGCTTCAATTCGACAGGGAAGTACATATAGTTCCTTATACTTTCCCTGCAATGCCTTTATCCGTTCACTATCAAATACAACTGGAATATCACCCAAATAATCCTTTTTTTCAAATACTAAAGTTGCATTATTGATCTTATAGCAATCGGATGGTAGCAATTTATAATTCGTTCCTTCTCGCGTATTATATGCGGTCAGGTAGGCTTCATCAATCTTTAGGTTTACCTTTGCTGCCTGCTGTCCAATTCCAGCTTTTACAACAGTAACATGATAATCAAATTGGCCCCAGTCAAATACAGTTATTTTATTTTCTTTGAAGTCCCTGAAATAAATGGTGTCATCAACCATATTATTCATTCGATCGTCCTTCTGACATCCATGGATTAGGATTAATGTCAACAGACATACACAATAGGAAATACAATTTCTCATTATTTTCAGTATTAGTAAATAAGTACTACCATCCATAGTTCTGTGTCATGTTAACCATCTCGCTCAATTGATCTTGATGTATCGGAAAGAAATAATGCTTTGGCTGAAATACTCGCCGCCCAGGGAAAACATCTTTTGTCCGTTCCCATGAAGCCTCATAGGTTTTGGCGGCAACATTCCGGGTGTAATAAGGTTCATTCATTTCCTGCTCTGCGATCATCCAGGTTCTTAGATCTGGATAACGATGGCCTTCAAAAGCCATTTCTACCATCCGTTCTTTACGAAGAAGCACCCGAAGTAACTCCTTATTTCCCAATACTTCTGGATAAGCCACCTCCATTTTATTCAAACCACTACGCTCCCGAATAAGATTCACATATCTTAATGCTTCAGCTTCATTTCGGTTTGGCTTTTCATTACATGCCTCAGCATAATTAAGGTATATCTCTGCAAGGCGATAAAAAGGCCAAGTAAACTGCCCCCAGTTTCCAGACTCTATATCATTGGTCGGATCACTCATCCTCCGCCAGAGATATCCGGATTTTACACAGTCACCCGTTGTGGTATAGGTCGACGTTCCGCCATCAAAAAACGTAACTTTCTTTATCCCATGTAATGTATTGATCCAGTACATCCCATTTGCCAAAATAGACGCGTAGAAACGAGCATCACGTCCTACACAACTATTATGAGCTTTGAATTTATCAAAATTGTCTAAGGGGTGGACGTAGTTATACGTGAATCCCGTTTCCTGATACCCCGATTTCTCATCGATAACCGGCTGGCCATTGGCAGCGTACCCCGTTATTGGGTATCTTCCTGAATTTGCCATAGGATAAGCATCCACCAGTTTCAATGATGGTGCATATCCACCCCAGCCATTTGTCACAACCCTGGGAGGGGCTGTACGGACATTATAATTAAAACCATCATCAGACCAGCGCCCCCAAATAATCTCTGAATTCCACTTCTCAAAATAAATACCCATATATGACTTTATCGCTCGACGAAAAGAGTTTGTCTCTTTATTGTCTTGATATAACGCATACAAATTTAGATCAATCACATCTTTCGCCGCTTTGGCTGCCAGCTCCCATTTATTGAGATCCGTAGTCTGGGGAAATAAGAATTCTCCGCTTTTGTTCTTCATGCCAACATATAATTTTGCACCATTAAATAAAGGGCGCGCCATATACAACAGCAATTCCGATTTTGCAGCCATGACTGCTCCTTTTGTCAAACGACCATACCATGCCTGATCTGTAATTTCCCGCGGTAGTACCGCAGTTGCCTTATCAAATTCGGAAAGAATAAAATCGACATTAGCTTGCAGCGGCATCCGATCTACCGTCTTGGCATCAATCTTATCATCGGCAGCACGATCCCCCCAAATAAACACAGGTCCATAGCGTCTCAACAGCATGTAATAGAAATACGCCCGTAAGAACCTTGCCTCCGCCTTCATAATATTTTTGGTATCCGCATTTAATTCTACGTTCTTATCAATATTATTGATAAAAACGGTCGCCTGGTTGATACCCTGATAATTATGGACCCAGGTCGCGTATTCATCTGTCGTTACACCCCAGCCACCATTTGCGAAGTTGAGCCAAGGCACCCACGCTAGCCAGGAGAACAGCGCTTCATCACTCAGTGGGACATTGCCCCCCTCGCTATTAAACAGATCATGCTCAATGGGGAGGTAACCATACACCTGAGCTAGATATTTCTCGGTTGTGATACGCTTCATAAACGTCTCATCGAGAGTCTTTTGATTTGCCAGATCAACATCTAAATACTTACTGCATCCGCCAAACAAGACTGATACAAAAAGACAAGACAGGAGATAAATATATTTTTTCATCGTTTTTTCAGTTAGAATATCACACTTAGACCAATATTAAATACACGCATCTGTGGGTAACTGCTTCCAGACACCGTTTCTAGTTCAGGATCCCACAACTTGAACTTACTGAATGTAAAAACATTTACTCCTTGCGCATACAAACGCATCGTCGACAGCTTCCATTTTTCAGTCCATTTTTTGGGTAATGTATAGCCAAACTCCAAATTCTTTAGGCGAATAAAACTCATGTCCCGCTGCCACCATGTAGACGCTTGGGAATTATTGGCAATATTGAGCGACAGGCGCGGATAAAGTGCATTTGGATTGGGATTATCGGCACTCCACCGGTTATCTGCTACATCCGCATAAATTTGTCCCGAATTCCAGATATTGCCCGTCTGGCCGTACAAAGGCCCGCCTGCAATAATCCGGGTAATCTCACCGACACCATGAAAAAATGCAGCAATATCAAATCCTCTCCAGGATACACTCGTTCCAAAACCATAAGTTAACTGGGGCATATCGGTATCACCTATAGCCACCATATCTTCTTTAGATATTTGTCCGTCGCCATTGATATCTCGGTATCTGATATCTCCTGGATGAGGCCCATCACCATATTTTTGTACTGGACTATGTGCGATTTCCTCATCCGACTGAAACAAACCCATCGCTATTAAACCACGTTGCTGCCCCCAACGCTGTCCGATATCGGATTGGTAGGCCCATACAGGAATAGGTTTGTCGTCAAATAATTTTTTGTTGCGATTATAAGTAATATTACCACGAACTTGAAGACCAAAATCTCCTTGACGATGGTTAAATTCCAATGAACCTTCCATTCCTTTGTTTTCCATTTTACCGATATTCACTAGCGGTTTTATATTGACTCCGACGATGGAAGGAACACTTTCCTGCGGGATATAGATCCCCTCACGTTTCTCCGCAAAATAATCCGCCTGAAGGGTCAGTTTATTAAACAGGGTTAGTTCCAAACCAATATTTCGCTTCAACGCACTCTCCCAAGCTACTAGAGGATTACCAGGATAACCGGTCGCAATTCCAGGCAGTATTTTCTTCCCTGCTATGCCAAATGTATATCCACCACGATCTTCCATCTCCGAGTTATAGGCAAATCGGCGCCGGCCGTCAATCTTATCACTTCCGATCTTACCAATTGATCCCCGTATCTTTAGGAAATTTACTACGGGCAACAAAGATTTAAAGAACGGTTCATTGCTCAGTACATAACCCATAGCCAAGGATGGAAAGAATCCAAAACGCTTCTTGGGCGCAAAATTTTCCGATCCATTATAGCCAAAGTTTCCTTCGATAAAATATCGATCCAGATAGGAATAAGTCAGACGGGAAGCAATCCCGGTATTGCGATAAGGGAGCGCCGCAATGTAATTTTTACTTGGAAAATTATTCGTCCTTTCGCGCATAGAAAACAAAAATAGTCCACCTAAACGATGCTTTTCAGCAAAAAGGCGATCATACATAAGTGAACTTTCAAAGTTAATTGCCCGCTCGCCAGAATGCCAATCTTCCAGCTCGAAATAGTCGCTTCCTGCGCCATTATCTTTCAGAATCAGATTTCCATCGCTGTCCCGTGCATTCTTCTTATCCACATAATAAGTGACGGGATTCTTACGACGATCCAGTGCAGTCCAATTCTTGGCGTCCCAAGAGAACTTGACATTGGCTCTTAACCCTGGGGTTATTAATTCAGAGAAATCCTGCGTTACACCAACCAGGGATTGCGCATTATTCCAAAAATCTTTCGAATATCCTGTCGTATTTAGAAAATAATAGGGACTCATTGCATAGGCGCCGGTCGAAAATTCTGTTGGGGTTGCCACAGGAGTGGTGTGCAAGATAATATCATACATGGTTCCTAAATCTACACCTAAACGATTTTTCGTTTCAAACTGATTGGAAAGATTCAAATTGACTTCGGTCGAAGGTGAAAGTTTAATGTCTACATTTGACCGGAAATTGATCCGGTCAAAATTCACAGAAGGATCATAGTTTGACGTTTTACGAGGTTGAAAAATTCCATTTTCTCTCATATAGGAGCCTGAAACATAATACTTGATAAAGTCTCCACCTCCAGTTATATTCATGTTAAGTCTTCCGTTGGACGTTCTATCCTTAAATATTTCCTGCATCCAATCCACATTTGGGTAGACATCCGGATCTGACTTATTGATATGCTTGTTGATCTCTTCTTGCGATAATGGAGCTTTACCAGATTGTTCATAATTAAGATCATGATAATAGTCCAACCATTGTGCAGCATTAGCCAGTTTCGGTAGTCGTATTGGTTCCAATATACCCCGTTCGAAACGGGCATTGATTGTTGGTTTGGCACTTTTCTTTCCTCTTTTTGTAGTGATGATCACTATTCCATTGGCTCCTCTCACACCATACACGGCAGTCGCAGTCGCATCTTTTAAGACTGAAAAAGACTCTACATCCTCAGGGTCCACTAAATCCATCGGGCGTTCGATGCCATCGACCAAGATCAATGGACTGTTACTCCCGGCGAAACTACTGACCCCCCGTATCCAAAACGATGTTGCTGATCCTGGTTCTCCCGAGCCTTGTACTGTAACAACACCTGCCATTTGTCCCGCCAATGAACTACTGATTTTCGCCACGGGTGTTTTTAACTGTTGTGGAGAAACACTGCTGATAGCACCTATCACACTGATTTTACGCTGTTTGCCATAAGCAACAACTACAGCTTCCTCCAGATCACTCACCGCAGCTTCTAATGTTACGTTCACTTGATTCGAGCTTGTTATGGTATGTTCAGCAGATTGATATCCGACCAAAGAAAATACAAGTATCTTATGCTGCTCTTCTATTTCCAGGGCATACTGTCCCCTAGCATCGGTCTTTGTGGCTATATTCGTTCCCTTCACGCCAACAGTAACACTTTCCAATGCATTCCCCTTTGCATCCGAAACGACTCCACTTATCTTCCTTTTCTGGGCAGGCATCACCGGACTCATCATTGAGGAAACAGTCCCGCCCTGTTTTGCTATGATTAATACTGTATTGAGATTCAGCTCATAAGTTAGGTTTCGTTCTGATAGAAACTCCTGGAGGAACTCTTTAAAATTTTTGCGATTTGCTTTAACAGTTACTCTTTTCTGTTTGTTAATCAAATTATTATTATACAGAAACTCGTACCCCGTTTGTTTTTGAATCTCGTCCAGGACATCCACCAAACGTCCATTTTTTATATCCAAAGTCACCTGCTGGCCAAAGCTCGATGCATACACATGCACCATGGAGATGATGAGGATTAGTATACATACTTTCATCCTGATAAATGCTTTTACAAAGAATTTTTGTGTAAAAAAGCAACTTTTGCTATTCCTTTTATACATTTGTATAGATTTGGTATTAAATGGTTTATAAATGATTAGGTCTATTTAATTGCTAAACATCGATCGGGAGTGTTGCGAGCACTTCCGATTACTTTTAGCCTTATATCGCATTGTCACATAACAAGGACCCTCCCATCCTGAATTTTAAATTTATAATTGGAGATCTTTTCGAGCTGTCCAAATAAATCCGAAAGCTTCTTGGTCCTTTTCACCATACCTGTAAAATGGTCTTTTGAAGGAGATTGTATCTTGATCTCCCTGATATCATACCATTCTTTGACCTTTTGAAGTACGGTTTCTATATCATCCTCAGTAAAGCGAAAAAAACCGTCACGCCAAGCCAAAATTTCTTTTAGATCAGCCTGTTTCAATACGATCTGCTGTTGCTGTGGATCCGATTGTGCCTGCATACCGGGAACCAGGATTTTATGGTTATTGCCCACACTGACTTCTACTCTGCCTTTGATTAGCGTTGTCAGGGTTTTCATTTTGGTCAGATCAGAAGAGACATTAAATTGTGTTCCCAGTACCTTGATCCTTGTTTGTTTTGTTTCTACAATAAAAGGTTTGGTTGGATCATGGGCAACATCAAAATATGCTTCACCGTCTAAGAAAACAATCCGGTTGGTTGTTTCGAAATGTACGGGATAAGTTAAACTGGATCCGGAATTTAAATGTACTGTTGTTCCATCAATCAGCTGTAATTTCAATGCACTCCCTTTGGGACTATGAAATGTCCGCTTTTCAGAACTGTTTTCACTGTGCTTCAACTGATAGCGTAAAGTTCCATCGTTATCCTTAATAATCGTCAAATTTCCCTTACTCAATGATTCAGGATTGTCAGCAGAAATTGAATATTGCTCGCCTGTTGAAAGTGTAAGGGTTGGCGTATTCCCTTCAGGGAGGGCAATATCATTGCTTAAAAACGGTCTAGGTTGTTCAGTCAACTGCTCTTTACGCGTTACTAAGTATAGGAATGCAAAACAAAAAAGAACAGCTGTAGCAGCTACACTGCCCCACTTCACATAATTCATTCTGCTCCTCTTGTTATAGGATGATTCTTCGTTACCTTCGGCAATATAAAGGGACAACTGTTCCATTACACTATCCCTGTCAAATAGCTCCGAGCGAACTGGAATTTCCTCTTCCATACGTTCGAAAAGAGACGAAAAATCGGACTCATTCAGATCGTCCAACCTATCTAACATCTCTTTTAACTCTAGTCGCGAGATTGTATTTCGGAAATAATGGGTCAGCAAATAGTGTAGTCTTTCGTCTTGCATGGTCAAATTGGTTCGTACGTTCTAAGTTTATATTAGGCAGTACACCACAAATGCAAAAAAGGACTACATGAAAGGCAGATTTTTTAAAAAAAATAAAAAAATAGGGATAATAATAGATTTCGTCCAGATCGGACCTCCTTCAGGTATCTTGACGCTCGGGCAAGATGATTCTTTACTGTATTTTTAGAAAGATTCAATTCCTCGGCAATTTGCTGCTGGGGTACGCCATCCACCCTG
The DNA here is from genome assembly GCA_031277685.1 of Sphingobacterium sp. Lineage (GTDB taxonomy): Bacteria > Bacteroidota > Bacteroidia > Sphingobacteriales > Sphingobacteriaceae > Sphingobacterium. The sequence goes on from JAITLV010000342.1 coordinate 38,788, forward strand.
CTCAAAGTAAATACAAGTTTTTGCTGGGCCGGTAGTTGCGAAAGGTAATGCTCAATTTCTTGGGATAGCTCTTTTCGCTCCATCACCTGATCGGCCATCTCCGACTGCCTTTCAATGTGATAGGCCAACAACTCAAAAGCAGCGTGAGAACGTTTAATACTTCTTAGTTTGTTAAATGACTCTCTTTTGGCCATAACATATAAAAAAGGCCAGAGGCCCACATCTTGTTTTATGCCTTCGCGGTTGGTCCATAGCTTAACAAAAACTTCTTGCACAACATCCTCACTCCAGCCTGTATCTTTCAACAGATGAAAGGAAACATTAAAGATTCGATCCGCATACAGCCGGTAAAGCTGTAGCAAAGCGGTCTCGCTTCCCATAGCGAGATCCTGAATCAAATTGGCTTCATAAAATTCTTTTCTCATAACCCAAGTCCCAACTCTTCAATATATTGGTCGTTTTTCCTTTTAGGCAACAATAAGTTTACCGAGGCAGTGTTAATTAGTTCAGCACTTTATCTTCATTGAACTTCCATTTTAAAAAAATTATTTATGCGTCAGAGCATATAAATAGTCCATTGTTCAGGCCGCAAAAGGCTTATTAGTCTATTTTTATCATTTTTTCTGACACCCAATTACTCCTGGACTAATAAATAGCACCGGGAGCCGCCTTTTCCTGTGACTCTTTATATTGTAAAATCTGCTGCAATACCTCAGGATTTTCGATAATTTTCGGGTCAAACTTGGCACTATTCATATAACTAAGAATAGATTGCAGCATCTGTTTTGCCACAGGCCTATTGTCTAGATCAGTCGCTAGATCAAATGAAGCCACCATCAATTTACCTTTCCCCACTGCCCCCTCGAAAAGCGAAGCCAATTTTCTATTGTTTGTAAAATTATCTATCATCTCCACAATGGTTTGTCCACCTTTCATTTGATTCATAAGCATCGTCGTGGACTTGATCTGCAGATCCCACCATTGCCAGTCAGTATGTCCTTCTGTTGGGAAGCTAGCAAATACAGGATGCTTTGGGTCACAGAGCAAGCCCATTGTTCCTGCCTGTTTTGGGAAATGTACCGGACTCCAGAATACTGGAACAAATTTCCCTTCGATACCCATAATTTTTTTCCAGTCAGGATTTAGAAGTACTTTTCTTCCAGCCTTCAACAAACCTAGCGCTTCATCCAATTCACGTGTATAGCTTACTTCGGCAAAATCAATTTTATTTTCCTTAGGATATACCCATATATTCCAATGATTCTGATAAGTTGTCCCTTTGATGTGGATATGAACTGTCAGTTTTTTGGCTTGCGCTATTGCCCGCAGCGGTATTTCAAAACGGCCAACATTCGCATTATGCCCCTGCGCTATCGCCGTTTGAAAATGACCTTGGGCAATAGTTCTTTCTCCATCTTTCATCGACCACTCAATCAACTGCCCTTCCAATGCTCCAGCGCCGTAATTACTGATATCCATTATACCTTCAAATACTTCATCGTTGGTATATACAGCTTTCGCAAATTGAAGTAGAGGAACTACCGGGGCGCAAAATTGTCTAAAATCAGCCGCCGATAAAATATTTTTACTATCCCAGAAAGCATCCAATAATCCCACTAAAGCAGTACCTTGGCCCGGAAAATCATGGAGATCCAATAGCTGGTAACCGCTGATACCCGGAGTTTTCAACGCTCTTTCCAACTCTTCTTTGTACAGAATCGCAGCCAGCTTGCCTGAAGACCTCGTGTAGGCCTTGGCTTTATGTAATAAACCTTTGCTTTTCAGATCCTCAGCTACTGCAATAAAATTGAGCGGTTTTAAAACCCCCTTGTATTTTTTGATTTCCTCCAAATTGGGGTAAACAGCATATTGTCCTATCTCATGCGTCACGACAGGAATCGAAACACCATCCAATGAAGCGCTGTAATTTTTATTAAAGACAGGAGGTTCACTATTAAATACCCCCTGCCCTCTTACCCATCCTTTTGCCGTCCACTGTGTAATCAGAAAATCATCAAAAGGTTCGCCAACAATTCCATGTCCTTGTTGAAAAGTAAAGGATGTTGCCGTATATAGGTGTCTCTTATCTTTCTCTTTTATATGTTTTACCAATGCATTGAGGGCATCAAAATCACCACTCAGTTCATTCCCCATACTCCAAAAGCAAAACGACGGATGATTACCATACTGTTTGATCATCCTGTCAGCCTCTTCGTATAAAAAACGGAGCACCGCATCATCTTTCCCGACATTGTTCTCCCATATTGGCAATTCAACCTGGAGATAAAACCCCATTTCATCAGCCACAGCGAATGCCGCTTCCGGAGGACACCAGGAGTGAAAACGTAAATGATTAAGCCCCCATTGTCGTGCTGTTAGAAAAACCTTCTGCCAGCCAGCTTTATCCATTGGCGGATGACCAGTCAATGGGAAAATACTGCATTCCAATGTCCCTCTGAGAAACAAGGGTTCACCATTTATTTTCAGAACAGTCCCCTCTTTTGACAACTCCCGCATACCAAAAGAAGTTTCTATCTGATTTATTCCCGCATTTGACTGACATTCCACTTCGGCCTCATAGAGATTTGGTGAAAATTCATTCCATGGTCGTGTATTCACTCCAAGATCGTAACTCAAGTGTATACTGGAGTCACCAGGCACCAGTGCAATCTCTTTTTCAACCGTTGGTAAATATGTCTTATCGCCTTTAAGTTTAATGCGTACTTTGAGAATACTATTGGTTTTTTTCTGTGTTTTATTTGAAAGTGCGATGCACATATCCAAACGCTTTGATCGCAATACAGGGAAAACAGCTAACTGCCTGATATGAATCAGATCCCGTGCTTCAATATACATCGAGCCGATTATACCGTTCCACATAATCTGCGTATGGTCGGTATACGCATGTGCCATATCATCGACACTGATCGCCAATTTTTTACGGTTATCAATACGAATTGTCAAACGATGCTTTTTTCCCGTCTGTAAAAATGAACTTAGATCAAACTCATGTGCACTGACAAGGCTACGCTGTTTTTGTGGTACTTCGACTCCGTCAATCCAGACTGTGGACTCCCATATAATCCGTTCTAAATTGAGAATCATCTCTTTACCCGCCCAGCCTTTTGGGATAAGCACTTCCTTGGTATACCAAGCTGCTCCGACATACCGATGTTTCCTCGTCAGGTGTGAAAGCTGAGGTTTAGTAAGTGCTGGTATTAGGGTATTTTCTACCCCCAATCCTGCATCGTCAGTTGTGCCCGGCAATTTGATAGATGTCATAAAAGACCTGTTAGTCCATCCGTTTTTCTCCCCCACATCTTCTGGGTCAAGCTGCACATGCCATTGTCCAGCGAGATTAAGCTGACGTCCGCCCTCTGCTAAAACGCAGTAACTTTGTAACAAAGCAATTATTAAAATAATGTAACGATGCATGTTGGAAATTTAATTATTAAAGGTCACTTCATCCATAAAAGAACGCAATACGGATAAACAGCCTTGATGATGCGGTTCCAGCCGCCTCACTTGGGTCAAGTAATTCTTGGCCAAGATCAGATCTCCCTTACCCAGGTAACCTAAACCCATTACGTACAGACAATGAACCCTATTCTTATGATCCAGATCATCCTCCCAGATATCCATATCGGGCAAGGAAACGGCAAAATAGTCTATTTTAAAAGGTTTATCTAGGTAGGTTTTACCGTGATCAATAAGACTTTGAAAACATTGTTCAGCTTTCTCCGTTTGTTTGAGCGCTAGCCATGCCAAGCCTTGAAAAAGAATTTTATCTGGCTGTGGATCGTTATAAAAAAGAGCTTGTTGCGGCTCTTCAGCTCCCTCTGTCGCTCTTATGAGATAAGCTTTTGCTTCCTCTTCTTTTCCAGATAAACGATACAAAATTCCCTTATAGTAATTAATATCATTCTCCTCCATCGTAATTAGCTTGCCTTCACCAAGATTATGCGGGTAACGATCAATGGCTGTTAAAAGTACCATTGCTTCTTTCAAATTATTAGCCTTTAACGCTTCTTTTGCCAATTCAAGGTGACATATCGTATATTGACGCGAAACCTTTCCTTCTCCTCCTTCCCAAGGTTTAAACTGTCGTGAAGCAAGCAATTGCCTTGCCTCATCATATCTACCCAACAGATTAAAAAGCGTAATTCGCTCTAAGAAAAGATCATCTCTGCTGGCAACAAGATCTGCATATTTGTCCAATAATGCCAATCTATCCACATAGCTATACCCCTGTTTTTTATATAACTGATGAAGTTCCATCAACAATCGTGCATCTGTCCCATCCAATGAAAATGCCTTTTCAAGAAGGCCGACTGCTTCTCCTTGCCTGCCCAATCGATTATAGTAAGCCAAAGCTAAGTTCCTAAAAACGGTAGGGAACCGTTGATCCAACTGTACCGATTGCTCCCAGCAGTCTACAGCATCTTGGTGCTGTCTTTTTCCATACCATAGATTTCCCAAGTAATAATATGCTTTCGCATCATTGTTATTGTGCAGAATCGCGTCCTGAAGAATCACTATTTCCTCTAGCCTATTTGGGAAACAATAAGCGGGATCCATCTGACTTGCTTTGTCATAATATGCGTCTGCCTGATTATGCTTTGCTGTACACGCTTTAAAATACCCCAAAGCATAGTAAATCATTGGATATACCTGTAATGGATCATCAATTGTCTTTTCTAATAACAAAATAGCCTCTTCATACAAACCAGCCTGGGCAAAATCCAGGGCATACTCTACGACACTTTGTATATTTACATTACGCAACTTGAGAATAGGCAATAAAATAGTCTCGTCTTCTGCCAGAAGGTACCATTCAAACTGACAGCCCATATTGAACGGATCTATTTTCAAAGAATCTTTTACATAGTCTAACGCCTCCGCGACCCGCCCGAGCTTCCGCAAAATCGAAGTTTTTAACTGTCGGGCTTTATGATGTTTCCAATTTCGGTTAATCGAGCGCTCTATTTTATCCAATGCGCCATCCCACTGCCCTCGTTTTGCATCTATCTGTGCAAGGCCAAAATAACCAGCATCCTGCCAGGCCGCATTCCATGTTGCTTTATAAAAAGCTGTATAGGCGGCATCCAAGTCACCAGATTGTTGTAATGCTACACCAAGATTATAATAAGATTCACCATCGTAAGGATTTGGATTACGTTCGGTAAGTCGCGCAATAGCCTTACGAAAATAAGGTATTGACTCACTGATTTTTCCATTCCTCAACAAAAAAGCACCCATGGCATTATTACACCTACTATCATGAGGATCTCGCTGCAATGCCTCAAGATAGTAGTCTGTCGGGTTATAAGTCGCATGTCGATATTGTTCGAGGTGCTGCCCCGTCAGAAACAATTCCTCCATCGTTTGGACAGCTTCTGGTGTTAAAGCGGCTTGTGCTGGTTCGGGAATATCTGTAATGTTCTTTTGTCTCTCCAACTGATAATACAGTATTTCATTGTGATCAGTATCATAAATGGATAGTATCAAATTAAATGGATCACAGTCCAAGTCAGAGATGGTCTGTTTATAAATATTGCGCGGTGAACAACAAATCTCTTCTTCCAGATAGACCTGTCCATCTTTATCTCTGAGTACAATTTTCAGTTCTTCAAATATTGCCGTTGCATATAAAATAATGTGTGCGGTCCCTTGCTGCACATCCATATTCAATACAAGGTCTTTTGTGGCATTTTTCACCTGCCCCACAACAGCATACGGCATGAAATACTGCGACCATGATTTCGCTTCGTAGGGCTGCAACCAAGCAAAATCCGGTTGATTGTCAGTATATACGCCCGCCATTAATTCGATGTAAGGCCCGTTCTCATCCGTCAGATTTCGATCCCAAGCCAGACCAAAATCACCATTGCCCCAGGTCCATTGTTTCTTTCCCGGAGAAATATGATGGTCGGCAACATGTAGCATTCCTGCATTGGTCTGTCCTGCTTCATATCCACCAACAAAATTATACTTTGACTGAATAGCCATATAGGAAGTCGGAACGGGAATATTCTTGTATTTTGCGATGTCGACACCTGCAGAGTAATCGTATTTGTAATAGGTCCCGGTCGCAATTGGGAATGTTGACACTTCACGTTTGCCATGATCAAACACAGCGTTTACATCGGGAGGGAAAACAGAATAATAATCATCGTTTACAACAACCGCCGGATTGGCCCACCAAAGGAAGGTTTGTGGTAATGCCGTCCGGTTATAAACCTGCACCTTGATTTCAATATAAGCCTTATCTGGGTATAAGGTGAATCCTTGCATGGCTTTCATCCGAAACATGCGTTCAATTTCATTGCACCAGACTGTCACACTCCCATCTGCATTATGTTCGATTAAATATTCTGTCGGCATAAAAGTTGTCGGCCGATGATGTTGGGGCCAGTTAAATTCTATACCACCAGAAATCCATGGACCTGTTAACCCAACCAATGCTGGTTTTATCACTTCATTATAATAAACAAAATGCCGCTCTCTGACTTTATCATAAGCCATGTGGATCCTACCACCAAGTTCAGGTAGAATCATCACTTTGATATATTCATTTTCTATAAACAGCGCCTGATAGATTTTATCTCTTTTCTCGTCGCTAATTTTCTCAATAATTGGATAAGGATATACGACGCCAGAACTACCCTGATATACACGTTTTTCAGCAAAAATCGGATTTTTCTCCATCGTACCAACTTCATAAGTCGGTATTGCCACAGGTTCCTCCCAGACTTTTACTATGCCGCCCTGCTCGACTGTAGATTTAATCAGGTAACGTGTCAATTCTGTCATGTTCTAAATAGCTATTAGGTTATATACTTTAAGTTGATTTATTTGATAATAAGCAGATTCGTCTAGTCAAAAATTAGCATTCTACGCATCAGACCATTCCTTTTCAATTTCCTCCAAACTCTTACCTTTGGTTTCTTTCAATTGTCTCCACAAAAACAGGTAACCGATCAGACAGACCACTCCATATAACCAGAATGTCCCTGCCGCTCCCAAACTTTGATTCAGTATAGGGAACGTATAGGTAAGCACAAAACATGCTATCCATAAAAGCGAAGTGGCTATTGCCATCGCCTGCGCCCTCACTGCCGTTGGAAAAATTTCAGCAATAATAACCCACGTCACCGGGGCTAAGGTCATTGCATAGACTGCAATACCAGATAGCACCAAAAGAAGAACGAAAATTCCACTACAATTAAAATAATAACAAGCCCCTAAAGCGGCATAAATACCGAAAAGTCCTGCAGCTCCGAATAGCATTAGTGCTCTGCGTCCTACCCTGTCAACCATATACATTCCAATGAATGTAAATATGACATTGATCACACCTGTTATGATAATGTTGAACAGCATGCCCGAAACAGTGTATCCTGCGGCGGTAAAAATCTCCTGCGCATAGTTAAAAATCACATTGATACCACACCATTGTTGAAAAATCGCTATAAAGCTCCCAAGAAACAGTAACTGTAATAACTTACCCCGAAATAGATTTCTTTTTCCAAACTTATTCTGGCCAGTATTAACAGCATCTATGGTACCTATGCTTTCATTAGCATAATAATCACCGCCCATCCGTAAAAAAATACGTTTAGCCTCTTCATGTTTTCCTTTGTTATATAACCATCTAGGGCTCTCTGGGATCAGGAAAAGCAGCAGCAAAAAAATAATCGCTGGGATAGCCCCTGCCCAAAACATCCATCGCCAGCCATGCTGCCCGTTCCATGTCGAGGCTATCATTTCTCCCGGCAATATAGGTTTCGCAATCAACCAATTTACAACTTGTGCAGCAAGTATACCGAGCACTATCGTTAGCTGGTTGACTGAGACAAATTTTCCGCGGCTTTCCGATGGGGCAATCTCCGCGATATACATTGGGGCCAGATTGGAAGCCACTCCAATACCTATTCCGCCAAGTACCCTATAAATAATAAAGATATTCAATTGAGAAGCCATACCTGTCCCCACTGCAGAAATAATAAATAAGATTGCAGCAGTGTAGATCAACGGCTTCCGCCCATAGCGATCCGCCAGACCGCCAGAAAGCAATACACCAATAAAGCTACCAACAATTGCTGATGACATCGCCCAGCCCTGAAGCACTGGATCGGATTCCAAGTGGAAATACGCTTCATAGAAAGGTTTAGCCCCCCCAATAACAACCCAATCGTAGCCAAAAAGGAATCCACCGATAGCAGCCACAAAAGTGATTAATCGCAAATAGGTCGTTGCGGTGTTTTGCATAAGAATTTACATCTTTAGATTTATTGACGTAAAATTAAATGAATAATGGATGAGAATGATGTAAGTGAATACGATAAACATGTAAAATATTACTATTTTTATAGTATTAACCAAATTTTCTGAATTATGACTTTAGATACGGATGTAATAGCAGAGGGGTTCAAAGGTGAGAAGGCGATTGTTCTTCCCTATTCCGTATGCAACTATCAAGCTTCCAATACGATCACCTCGAAATTACACATAACACACATCGGTTATTATCCGAACGCAAAAAAACATTATCGCGATCGACAGGAAGGTTGTACAGAATATATATTAATCTATTGTGAAAAAGGGGGTGGGTGGATCAAATTGGACGAAATAGTACACAACCTCTCCAGAAATGACCTCTTCATCATTCCCAAAGACACAACTCACTCTTACGGCTCCAGAACCAATGATCCTTGGAGTATTTATTGGATTCACTTTCAGGGAACCGAAGTGTCATTTTTTGAAAACATCATCGGCCAGATCATTCGTATCAATGATACTGACTCAAACAAACACACTGATCGACTGCAATTGTTTGAAAGTATATACCAAAATCTGGAAATGGGATATAGTCCTGAAAATTTAGAATATACCAGTTTTTGCTTTCAATATTTCCTGGCCTCCATCAAGTACTCCACACAATACAAAGAAAGCAATCGAATAAAAGTAGACAATATCATTCAGGATATCATCATGTTTATGAAGGACAATCTGGAAAATAACATTAGCCTGGATGAAATTTCAGCGCACTTTAACTATTCGAAATCGCACTTGATTAATCTATTCAAACAGAAAACGTCTTATCCCCCCATGGTCTATTACAATCAATTGCGCATGCAAAGAGCCTGCTCATATTTACAGTTTACTTTACTGAAGATTAAGGAAATCGCATTTAAGTTACACTTCTACGATCCATTTCATTTTTCCAAAGCCTTCACCAAAGAGATGAAGATGTCTCCACAGGACTATCGCAAAAAGTATCAGAAATAGCCGCAGCACCATTTATTTAAACTACATCATTATTGATAATCAGCTATTAAAAAAACGGAGACTATACTAACCAGAAATAACACGATAGACCATTGTTATAAATCAAAATTGAGCTATTTTTCACAGTGGAAATAGGGGCTGTCTTTTTTCCAGGAAAGCCGATACCCCTTCTTTAAAA